>NZ_JAJOZB010000001.1:347500-695000 GCF_023701745.1 Streptomyces sp. RKAG293
AGGCGGAGCGGCTGGTCGGGCTGCTCGCACCGGGCAGCGCGGGCGGCGGGGAGAAGACGGGGCCCGGGCAGGACGCCGGAGTTCTCGGCGTTCTCAGCCGGGCGCTGGCCGAGGAGGTGCGCAGGCCCTTCCTCGCACCCGAGAAGCTCGTGCGCTATGCCCGCCAGCTCGTCGACCTGTGGACGCTGGACACCGCTGAGCAGGCTCCCGCAGTCGAGGTGCCCGTCCTTTTCGTGGGCTCCGAGTTCGACGCCATCTCCTCGCCCGCCCGGGCGCGGGCCGCGGCGCGCTGCTTCCCCGACGCCAGGTACGCCGAGCTGGCGGGCGCCGGGCACTACGCCCCGCACGACAGGTCGGCGCTGGTGGCGGAGCTGATCACCGAGTTCGTCCGGGCGCCGGGACGCATCGCGCGCGAGGTCGCCCATCCCGAGATCCGGTGGGGTGTCGAACCGCCCGGCCCGGAACAGAACCCAGCACGAGAGGCTGCATCATGACGGAGTCGATGGCATTCGACCGCGTGGCGGACAACTACGACCGGATGCGGGGCGGGATCGAGCGCGGCCGCCAGGCCGCCGCCCGGCTCGTCGCCGATCTCGCGCCGGGCCCGGTGCTGGAGGTCGGTACCGGCACCGGGATCGTCGCCGCGGGCCTGACGGAGCTGGGCCACCGGGTGTACGGCGTGGACCTGTCGCCGCCGATGCTCTCGCGCGCCCACGGCCGGCTGGGAGGCAGGGTCGCCGTGGCGGACGCGCAGTCGCTGCCCTTCGCCGACGGCGTCTTCGCGGACGTGGTCTTCGTCCATGTGCTGCACCTGGTGGCCGACATGCCCGCGGCCCTGCGCGAGGCCGCGCGGGTGCTGGCGCCCGGCGGACGGCTGCTGGCCGCACACGGCGACCCGGCGGCCGACCCCGACGAACTGGTCGCCGTGCTCGACCGGCTCAGCGAGCTGCACCCGCCGCGCCCCGACACCCCCGGGGGACTGGACACCGCAGCCGGGGAGGCCGGCCTGCTGCCGGTCGGCCACGACTTCGCGCCGGACTACGACCGGGCCACTTCGCCGCGCCAGTTGCTGGAGAGCCTGGAGCAGCGCCTGCCGCCCTTCCTGTGGGACATCGACGACGCCACCTGGGCGCGCGTGGTGGAACCCGCGCTGGCCGAGCTGCGTGCGCTCCCCGACCAGGACCGCCCGCGCCCGCAGCAGTGGCGGGTGCACCACAGCGTGTACCGCAAGCCCTGACGTGGTCCGGGCGGCGGCCGCAACCCGTCCCGGTTGCGGCCGCCGCCCGGACCCGGCTCCGTCAGCGCGGGATCATCTCGAAGGCGATGGCCGGCACGCCGCCGAAGCGGGCCCCGGTCGCCTGCGCCAGACCCATGAGCGGACCCTTCACATCCGTGATCGGGGGCTGCTGCGCCGCCAGGTAGCTGCTGTGCGCCTCCAGCGAGGCGATCGCCTTGTCGAGGACGTCGCTGACGTCCACGGCGTGCGTCGGCTGCGGGGAGTTGGACATCACCACGTACTTCACGTCCTGCCAGGGGTCCAGGCCCAGGTCCCGGAAGACCCAGCGGTTCCCCGCGTCCCCCACCGCGTCCAGCAGTGCCCGCCCGGTGTTGCGGTGGTCGGGCGAGTTCCACCGGCCGCTCGACGTGTGGTCGTGGTGGCAGAAGCCGATCACCAGCTCGGGGCGGTGCCTGCGTATCGCGGCGGCGAACTCGCGGCGCAGCGCCAGTCCGTACTCGATCGCCCCGTCGGGGTGGTCGAGGAATTCGACGCCGGACGCGCCCACGACGGCCGCGCCGGCCCGCTGCTCGCGCTCGCGCAGCGCGGCCGCGCGCTCGGGCGGCAGGGTGTCGATCCCGGCCTCCCCGTGACTCGCGACGAGATAGGTGACGGCCTTGCCCGCCGCGGTCCAGCGCGCGACCGCCCCGGCCGCCCCGAACTCCATGTCGTCGGGGTGGGCCACCACCGCGAGTGCCCGGTTCCAGTCCTCAGGCATGATTTCCAAATCTTGGCTCATACGGGTCAACGTAGCATCGGGAGTTCGCTTATCGACAGAGATATCGGCGCTGTCAGCTGCTATTGTTTTCCCCCTTTAATCCGCTCGCGCAGAATGCTCAATCGTGAGCAGAACGGGGTGCCGGGAGCCGGGAGAATTCGTTGGTCCGTACGGCGGGCGAGGGCCCGTTGCGACCGGCCCGATGCCGCAGTCCGCGAGCGAGAGGAACCCGCATGGCGACACACTCGACCAGCGATATGACCTGGAACCCCTGGCAGCCGGCGCCCTACGCCGATGCCGAGGGCGCTCCGATGCTCATGCACGGCATCGTGTCCAACCACTACCGGGGCGGGATCGAGGCCGAGGGCAGCCAGCACGTGCTCATCGCACTGGGCCCGGACGGCACCAGCACTTTCACCGGCCTGGAGCGGGTGACCGGCCGTGTCGGTGACCGCGAGGGCACTTTCGTCCTGCGGATCAGCGGCAGCACGGCGGGAGGCAAGGCCAATGCTGAGCTCACCGTCGTGGAGGGATCGGGCACCGGGGCCCTGGCCGGGATCAGCGGACAGGGCGAGTACTTCTGCGACAACCCGGGCCCCAACGGGAACGCGGCGGTGACGCTTGATCACTCCTTCGGGTAATCCGGCTGATCGGCGTGCGCCCCGCGGCGCGCCCGCATAGTCTCGATATGTGCCATGACCGGCCCCGACCGGGCCGTCCGTTCGCCGGACGGCCGACCGTGGGCACTGTCCTGAGGAAGGAAGCTTCAGATGAGTCCCATTGGCCAGCTGGCCGCAGTCACTCTCGACGCGGTCGAGCCTGCTGCGCTCGCCGACTTCTACTGCGGGATCACCGGTTGGAAGACGGTGTTCACCAGCGAGGACTTCGCGTTCATCGCCAGCGAGGACGGGACCGGCAAGATGGGGTTCCAGCGGGAGGCCGACCACCACGCCCCCAAGTGGCCGAGCCAGGACAAGCAGATGCACCTGGACTTCAGCGTCAGCGACCTCGACGAGGCGGAGAAGGGGGTGCTCGCCCTGGGCGCCACCAAGCCGGACTTCCAGCCCGGCGGGGACAAGTGGCGCGTGTTCGCCGACCCCGCCGGTCACCCCTTCTGCGTGACGACCGCCGCCTGAGACCCCGTACCCGGCGTGAACGAACGGGCCGCGGCGCTCCGCAAGGAGCGCCGCGGCCCGTTCGCCGTTCGGGGTCAGCCGCCCCAGAATTGAGGGGTCAGCGCGCTGTCCCGGCCACCGCCCTCGACGATCATCCGGTCCCAGCGGCCGCCGCCCTTCTCGGGGGAGACCCAGTCCTGCATGTACGTGGCACGGGGGGACGACGGATCGGTCCGCGCGTCGATCCCCATCAGCGCGTACATGGTACTCAGGGACTGCAGGTGGATCAGGAAGTGCATGCGCTCCATCTTCCCGAACGCCTCCTCGAACACGAAGGCGGAGGCCTGTCCGCCCGAGTTGAGGTTGGTGTTCTCCGTGACGGTGCGGGCGAACAGCCTTGCCTCTGCCCGGAATTCGTAGCTGAAGTCCACGGTCCGGTGCATCACCACACCGGCGGTGGCGGTGTTGAGCAACGACTCCGGCGCCACCGAGGTCTGGTGTGCGGCCGGAAGCACCTCGAACCAGGGACCCTCGTGCGCCGTGTCGAGCGGGCTCATCGCCGGGTCCTGCGCCATCTTCTGGGTCGCGGTGCCGAACATCCCCCAGCGGTGCGGGAACATCATCGTCTCCTGAACGCTGCCGGGGACGAACGAGGCCTCCCACTCCCGCGCCCTTTGGTGCGCCACGAAGCCGCCGAGCACACCGTCCCTGAAGTCCTGGGCGCCGCCCATGTGCAGGAGGCGCTCGTAGTCCTCCAGCGAGTGGAAGTGGATCAGCCAGTGGATGCGGTCCTTGACGCCGAAGGTCTCGTCGTAGACGAACACGGTCACCAGACCCGGGTGCTTGTCGTTGGCGAACTCGGCCGCCTCCCGGGCCAGCGCGCGTGCCGTGCCGCTCTGTCCCGCGGCGATCTGCGCGACACGCTCGACGATCACGCCGGCGTTCGCCGAGTGCAGGACCTTCTCCGGCGGTTGTGAGGTCTGGTGGAGGGCGGGCGGAACGACGGGCCTGCTGCTGTCCACGGTCATACGAGTCTCCTCATGACGTCGAGTACACAAAACGCGGTGGTGCTGGGGCTCAGCCGTACGCCGCCCACCGGAGGCGCAGCACCTCGGCCGCCCCGGTCATCAGCCGTTCGGCGATCAGATCCACGTGCCGCTCCCTCCAGGGCTCCAGATCGGTGCCCCGGACGAAGCCGTTGAACGCGCCGGCGGCGGGTCCGCAGTGGATCTGGTAGTTGGCCCGCTCGGCGGGGTCGCCTTCCTGCGCGGCCCGGTTGGTGCGCGCGAAGTAGGACTTGAAGACCAGCGCCATCCGGTGGCGGGGGTCGCGTTCGGCGCGGTCCACCTCGTGCGGGCGGCCGGTCTCCAGATAGTGCTCGCGCGTCTGCTTCCACACCTGCTCCAGGGGCGCGCGGAAGCAGTCACGCTCCAGGGTCCGGCGGGTCGCGGCGTCCAGGGCGTCGAGTCCGGGGTACTGCCGGTAGAGCTGGTGGAGCTTGTTCGCGCGGGCGGCGAACAGGGTTCCCTTGCGGACGACCTGTACCTTCGAGCCCATTTCGAAGAGATCGCCGGCCGGAGCGTACGTGGTGTCCTGCACGTCGAGCGTCGCCAGCAGATCCTTGACCGCGTCCGATGTCCCGGCCTGCGGTGAGCACTGGTTGACCGAGCCGGTGACGACGAAATCCGCGCCCAGGACGAAGGCGGCCGCGACGGCCTCAGGGGTGCCGATCCCGCCGGAGGCGCCCACCCTCGGCCGGCGGGGGTAGGAGTGACGCGCCGTGAGCCGGTCGCGCAGCGCGGTCATCACCGGTACCAGGGCGAGTGACACCCCGCCGTCGGTGTGCCCGGCGGAGTCGGCCTCGACGCAGATGTCCCCGGCCAGCGGAAGCTCACGCGCCACCGCCGCCTCGGCCTCCGACAGCCCGCCCCCGGTCACCAGCCGGTCGAGAACGCCCTGCGAGGGCGGCGAGAGGAAGGCCTCGGCGACCTCGGGACGGGAGCACTTGGCCAGCACGGTCCGGGCAGCCACCGGGACGCCGTCCGGGCCCCGGTGGGCACCGCTGAACCGGAAGCGCACGAGTGCCGGGGTCACCGTGGTGAACGCGGCCGCCTCGATGTGCCGGACCCTCTGCCGGAGCAGGAGATCCACCATGGCGTCCTCGGCACCGGGGTCGGACATGTCGTGCAGGACGTTGACTCCGTACCGGCCGTCGAGGTGCGGTGTGCGGCCGAGTTCGGCGACGGCCTCCTCGACCTGGGACAGCGGCAGTCCGCCCGCGCCGAAGTAGCCCATGAGACCGGACAGGCCCATCCTGGCCACGAGTTCGACGGAGGCCACGCCGCGGAACATGCTCCCGGCGAGGTAGGCGTAGCGCAGTCCGAAGTCCTCACGGAACTCGGCGCTGCCCAGCCGGGCCGCCGCCGGGTCGGCGGCGGCCGACGGAGCCGGTGCGGGCACTCGTGCGGGAGCGGTCACTCGTGCGGGAGCGGCCATTGGTGCGGGCCCGGCCGCCGGGGCCGGTGCGGACGGCTCTGCCAGCGCCGCCCGCCACATCGGGGTGAGCACCGGCTGAGGGCTGAACTCCCGCAGCTCGCCGACGCCTTGGCCGATCAGGTGGAGCATGGTCTCGTGCCACCGCACCGGTGAGGTGATCTGGTCGACCAGCAGCCGGGCCACCCCGGACGGCGGGTAGGGGCGGGCGGTCGCGTTGGCGATCACCGGAACGCGGGGCTCCCGGAACTCCGTCGCTGCCAGGAACGCGGCGAACTCCCCGGCGGCCGCCGCCATGTGCCGGGAGTGGAAGGCGCCGCTGGTGGCCAGGGGGATGCATCGGGCCCCCTCCGCCGCCCGCGCGGCGGTCCGCACCGTGGCGATGGAGGCGGCCGAGCCGGACACGATCACCTGGGTCGCGGTGTTGTAGTTGGCCAGGTCGACGTCGGTGACGCCTGTGCGCTCCAGCAGCGCCTCCACCTGCGCGACGGTCAGTCCGAGGATCGCGAGCATGCCGCCGCCGTCGGCCTGCGCCATCAGCTCCCCGCGCCGCTTCACCAACCGAAGGCCGGTCTCGAAGTCGAAGCACTCCGCGGCGGCGAGAGCGTTGTACTCGCCCAGGCTGTGTCCGGCCAGGACGTCGGGCGCCGGGCCCTCCTCCCGGGCGGCGAGCTGCGCGAGGGCGTTCACCACGAAGAGCGCGGGCTGCGTCCATCGCGTACGGCCGAGTCTTCCGTCCGGGTCACGCAGGCACAGTTCCGCCACGGACTCGCCCAGGACGCGGTCGGCGGTGGCCGTGTGGTCGGGGAACCGGGCGAACAGCTCCTCGCCCATCCCCTTGCGCTGTGTGCCCTGACCGCCGAAGACCCAGGCTCTCACCGGGCGGTGTCGTACTGGTAGGGCAGCAGCAGGGTGTCCTCGATGGTGCCCTGGACGAAGGTCCGGCCCCACCGGCCGCCCCCCTTGCTCTCGGCGACGAACTCCCGTCCCTGGAGCTTCTGGAAGCCCTCGTCCTCGCGCTCCATGGCCAGCAGTTCCTGGTAGGTGTCGAAGTCCTTGAGGTGGATGAGCCAGTGCAGCCGGTCCATCACGCCGAAGGTCTCCTCGTAGAGGTACGAGGTCGCCCGCCCCGCGAGCTTGGTATTGATCTCGTTCTGCCAGGCGAAGGCGTAGTGCCTGGCCTCCTTGCGGAACTCATGGGACGCCTGTCCCACCCGGTGCAGGGTCAGCACGGAGTTGGCCGAATGCAGCAGTTGGTCCTCCGACTGGCCGGTCTGGAGCCGCGCCGGGTCGACCCACACGTCGCCCTGGTGCTCGCCCTCCTCGTGCACCAGCCCGTGCTGCGGTACGAGGATGCGCTCCTTGACGGAACCCTCGACGACCGCCCGGCCCCAGACTCCGGCGCTCGCGTCGTCGACGACGCGGTCGCTCTCCAGCATGTCGATCATCTTCTCGTCGTGATCGACCATGTGGAGGCTGATGGCGAAGTCGTTCGGCGTCTTCCAGTGGATCAGCCAGTGCACGCGGTCCTGGCGGCCGAACGCCTCCTCGTAGAAGAAGAAGGAGGCGCCGTTGAGGTCCGCCTGGTTCATGTAGGCGATCACGTCGGCGAAGAGCTTGCGTCCCTCGGCCCGGTGCTCGTACTTGAGCTGCGCGCTCCGGGCGATGATGAATCCGGCGTTGCCCGAGTGCAGCAACTTGTCGGCGGGCACCGGGCTCTGGGCGGCGGCGGTGTTGAGGCCGGGCTCCCGCCGGGACGTCTGCTGAGTCATGTAATGCCCTTCCGGTCGACGGTGGACGGGCTCGTCCCGGAGCTGCCGAGACGGCGCCAGCCACGCTAGGACGGGCGGTGGCACGGCGGCTGCACAAACTTGAGCAGGCCGGTCCCACCACGTGCGGTGGGACCGGCCTGCTGACGGCTGGACGGGCGGGACGCGAGACGACGCGTCCGTCCTCTCAGTCCTTGGCGGTCGCCTCCTCGGCGATGGGAGCGGCCTGCTGCGGCGCCGTGCGCGGCATCTCCTTGAGGAAGAGCGACACCACGAAGGCCACGGCGATCAGCGGGGCGCAGAGCAGGAACACGTCGGAGAGGGCGTCCGCGTAACCGTTCAGCACCTTGCTGCGCAACGGTTCGGCGAGCCCCTGGATGTCCGCGACCTTCCCAGCACCGGAACCGCCGCCCGCGCCGAGGTCGGCGAGCCGGGTGGTCAGCACGGAGCCGAGCACCGCGACACCCATCGCCGATCCCATGCGCTGGTAGAAGTTGACGGCGCTGGTGGCCGCTCCCATGTCCTTCATCTCGACCGAGTTCTGCACGGCGGTGATGATCGGCTGCATGACGAGTCCGACCCCGGCACCGAACAGTGCCGTGGACAGCCCGGCCTGCCAGTACGGCGTGTCCACGTCGAGCTGGGCCAGCAGCAGCATCGCCACGACCAGCACCGCGGAGCCCGCGACCGGGAAGATCTTGTACTTGCCCGTCCTGCTGATCAGCTGGCCGGACCCGATCGACGTGGCCATCAGCCCGAACATGGCCGGCAGCATGGCGAGTCCGGAGCGGGTCGAGGACAGGCCCATGACGGACTGGAACCACAGGGGCAGGAAGACGATGCCGCCGAACATGGTGGCACCGGCCAGGAAGCCGAACAGCGCGCCGATCCCGAAGACCGGGTTGCGGAAGAGCGCCATGGGGATAACCGGTTCACCGGCCCGCAGCTCGGCCCAGACGAACAGCACCGCGAGCAGCACGGCGCCCAGGATGAGCAGCAGCGGGCCGGCGGCCGTCCAGCCGTACTCCTCGCCCGCCCAGTTGAGGTAGAGCAGGGCACAGGTGACGGCGCCGACGATGAGGGCGGCTCCCGCGTAGTCGATGTCGTGGCGGCGCTGCTCGTTACGGGCCCGCAGGCCCACGGCGGTCGCCACCAGGGCGAGGATGCCGACCGGCACGTTGATCAGGAAGATCCAGCGCCAGCCGGGACCGTCCGTGAACCAGCCGCCCACGAGCGGTCCGCCGATGCTCGCCAGACCGAACACCCCGCCGAACATCCCTTGGTAGCGCCCGCGCTGTGCGGGCGGCACCACGTCGGCGATGACGGCGAGCGCCAGCACGAACAGGCCACCGGCCCCGATGCCCTGGACGCCGCGGAACACGATGAGCTGCCAGATGCTCTGCGCCCCGGCACATGCCACCGAGCCCAGGACGAAGACCGTGATGGCGCCCTGCACGACCGGCCTGCGGCCGTACAGGTCGGAGATCTTGCCCCACAGCGGGGTGACGGCCATGGAGGTGACCAGGTACACCGTCACCACCCAGGGCAGCCGGTCGAGTCCGCCGAGGTCGCTGACGATGCTCGGCAGGGCGATGCTGACGACGGTCTGGTCCAGAGCCGACAGCAGCATCGCGGCCATCACTCCCCCGATCGCCAGCTTGGCTTGCCGGCCGATCGGCTGGGGCGACGTGTCCTCCGCCGCGGGAGACGCCTGTGCGGGGTTTTCCATGGTGGTCCTTGTTCCTTCCGTGGGACGTGGCAAACGTGCCTGGGGCTACCGGTGTCCGCCGGCCAGGGGCGCTCCCTCGTTCTGCTGTCCCGCGCGCGCACCGGTGGTGAACCGCAGGTCGAGGATCGCGGCGCGCGGGGCGTTCCCCAGCGGCCGAGGGACGGGCGGGGCCGACGGGACGGACGGGAATACGGCGCTCCTGGCGGGCGCGTCGAGCCACAGCCTGCGGCGCCGGTACACCGGAGCCGGCAGGGGCCCGCGCACGGGCACCCCGGCCGGTCGCCGTGCCGGGTCGAGGGCGGAGGCGATGAGGTGCGCGTTGGTGCCGCCCAGGCCGAAGGAACTCAGCCCCGCCACCCGCCCGGACGCCTCCACCGGCCAGTCCCGGGTCCGGGTGACCGGCACGAAGGGCGAGTGCGCGAAGTCGAACCGGGGATTGGGGTTGTCGCAGAACAGCGTCGCGGGGATCCGGCCGTGCTGCAGGCACAGTGCCACCTTGATCAGCCCGGCGACTCCGGCGGCGCACAGCAGGTGACCGATGTTCGACTTCACGCTGCCGATCGCGCAGAAGCCCTGGTCCGGGGAGCTCTCCCGGAACACCTCGGCCAGTGCCTGGAGTTCCATCGGATCGCCGATCCTGGTGCCGGTCCCATGCGCCTCGACCAGCCCGATCTCCCGTGCCTGCCGGCCCGCGGCGGCCAGCGCCCGGCGTACGACGTCCGACTGCGCGGCGGGGTTGGGGGTGGTCGTCCCCATCGTGTGACCGTCGTTGTTGACAGCGATCGACTCGATCACCGCGTGGATGCGGTCGCCGTCGGCGAGTGCGGCCTCCAGCGGCTTCAGCAGCACCCCGCCGCAGCCCTCGCCGGGCACCAGACCGTCGGCGGCCTCGTCGAAGCTGCGGCACCGGCCGGTGGGCGAGATCGCGCGGGCGACGCTGAACTCCAGGTAGGGCCTTTCATCCAGCAGCAGTTCGACACCGCCGACCAGGGCCAGTTCGGCGTCGCCCGCCTGAAGCGCGCGGCAGGCGAGCTGTACGGCGACGAGCGACGAGGAACAGGCACTGTCGACCACCATGTTGGGGCCACGGAAGTTGAAGCGGTGCGCGACCTGGGCGGTCAGGAAGTTCTGGTCGGACTGGAGCACCTCGGGCCGTAGCGGCGCTCTGCGGGCGTAGTCCGAGATCCGCCCGCCCACGTAAACCGCGACGTCCCGGCCCCACAGCTCCTCGCGGGTGTAGCCGGCGTCGCTCAGGCAGTCCGCCGTGGTCTCCAGGAAGAGCCGGATGCCCGGGTCGAGTCCGGTGGCCTCCGCGTCGCCGAGCTGGAAGGGCCCGGGGTCGAACATCTCCAGGTCGTCGAGGAACCCGCCCCATTTGCCGGTGCTGTACCCGGACTCGAACTCGGGCCGGTACACCGCCTCGACGTCCCAGCGCCCCGGCGGCACTTCGGTGACCGCGCAACGCTCGTCGAGCAGGTTCTGCCAGTACGTCGCCACGTCGGGCGCGCCGGGGAAGCGGCCCGCCATCCCGATCACGGCCACGGCACCCCGCCCGGGCTCCCGCGCCGGGACGGGCGTCGGGGCGTCGGCCGGGACGCGCACCGGTGCCGGGGCCGGGGCCTGGGCCGGGGCCCGGACAGCGGCGGCGGCCGGCGGCGGCGTGGGCAGCCCCAGGGAGGCGCAATAGGCGGCCAGTTGTTCGACGCTGGAGTGCTCCAGCAGAAGCGCCGGCTGCAGGCGCCGTCCCACCGTCTCCTCGACGCTCTCCAGCAGCTCGCCGAGCATCACCGACTCCACCCCCAGATCGGCAAAGTCGGCCTGTACGTCCAGATCGGCCTCCGGAGTGCCGAGGACGGCGGCGACCAACCGGGTCAGCCACGCGTGCCCGGCGGCGGCCACCGGCGGCGCGGCAGCCATCACCGGCTCGGGCACGGCAGGCCGCTCGGGCACGGCAGGCCGCTCGGGCACGGCGGGCGGCTCCGGCACGACCGATGCTTCAGGCGCGGGCAGGGACTTGGCCCTGACCAGCTCGTCGACGTCCAGCGCACCGGACAGCGGCCGCGCCGGGAGCACCGTGCCGCCCCAGGGCATGGCCACCGCCCGTTCCAGGACGCGCAGGCCCTCGCTGTCGCCGAGCGCGGCGAGCCCCGCCGGGGCGCAGACGTTGTCCTTGCCGCGCGCGGCCCCGCTCTCGGTCCACATGGGCCAGGCCACCGAGCGGAACCAGTCACGCCCTTCCCGCACCTGGTGGGCGACGAAGAAGTCCATCGCCGCGTTCGCTGCCGCGTAGTCGCTGACGCCTACCGCCAGCCGGGGGACGAGGGAGCACGCGGAGGAGAACACCAGGAAGAAGTCGGGGCGGTCGGCCGCGCAGAGCCCGGCGAGCGTCTCCAGGCCGTCGATCTTGGGGGCGAACGTAGCGCGGATCGAGGCGGAGTCCTTGCCCACGAACGCGGGCCTGCCCGTCCCATGGCCCCCCGCGCAGTGCACCACACCGCCGATGGGACCCAGTTCGGTGCGGACCCGCTCCAGGAACCCGGCGATGGCCGCCTCATCGGTCAACGAGCCGGTGTGCACGAGGACTTCGACGCCACGGCCCTCCAGACGCCCGATCACCTCCACGGTCTCGGCCGCGCGCGCGTCCAGTGCGCCCGGCTCGCGCCACCGGTCGCGCGGCGGCAGCGGGCGGCCGCCGAGCACGGCGATCCGGCGGGCGCCGCGGTCTGCCAGGAGGCCGGCGACCTTCGCTCCGATGCCCCGGGTGCCACCCGTCACGACGTAAGCCTTGGCGGGGTCGGGGGCGAGCGGGGCGTAGCGGCCGAGTGTGGGACGGAGCACGGGTTCGTAGCGCAGTCCGTGCCGGTGGCAGACCTCGGCCTGGGCCCCCCGCTCGTGCCACTCACCCCAGATGGAGCCGGCCAGCGCCGCCGGGTCGCCGACCGGCAGGTCGGTGTCGAGAACGGTGGTGTCCAGCCGCGGGTACTCCGCGCCGAGCATCCTCAGGAAGCCCGCGACGCGCGCGCCCGCCGGATCGGGCTCGGAGCCCTCCAGGTCCTGCAGCCCGCGGACGATTTGGATGCCTCGGAGCGGGACGCCGGGGCGGGCGCCGATCAGCCGCCGGATGAGGAGCAACCGCGCGGTCCAGCCATCGGCTGACGTGGCGGACGGGCCGCCGAGGTCGGCGAGGTCGATCCAGCCCCCGATGTTCGGTCGGCGGGCGAACAGCGTCTCCGCCACCGCGTCGGCGCCCGCGTCGTCGGAGTAGCCCGGTTCCCCCGTGCCCGGGCCCTCGCGGACCAGGACCAGGGAGCCGGGGGACGCGGTGCGGGCCAGCTCCTCGGCCAGGCGGCGGGTGGCCTCGGTGTGGAGGCATACGATCACGGTGCCGGAGGGCCCCGTCGCGGCGGAGGCCTGCCCGGTGGGCATCCACTCCCGGTGCAGGAGCTCGGCCTCGTCGGCAGGTCCGGCGGGCGCCGGCACGGACACAGCGGGCGCCGGTACGGAGACAACGGAGGCCGGGAACGGCCCCGGTGCCGGGACTTCGGCGGTCTCCGGGATCCAGCACCGCATCCGCGCGAAGGGGTACGTCGGCAGCGACACGACGCCCGGCCGCGTCCCGGTCCCGTTCGGGGTCCGGTGCAGCATCGGCCAGTCGACCGGGCCGCCGTTCACCCAGTGCTCCCCCGTCTCCCACAGCCCCTCTCCCTCGTCCGCGCGTCCGGGGCGCACCCGGCCCTGCGTCCGGCCCTGGGCCGGAGCACGTCCGCGCAGCAGCCCGGTGTCGTCGCCCCCGGCGAACCGCTCCAGCCGGCCTCGGAGGTCCGCGACATCCGTCGCGATCAGGGCCATCCGCTCCTTGAGCGGCTCGCGCCCGGACTGGAGGGTCCAGGCCACGTCGGCGAGCGCCAGTGCCGCACCGCCCTGCCGCAGACGCTCTGCGAGCCGGTTCGCGACCATCCGCAGCCGCTGCTCGTCGTAGGCGGAGAGGACGATCAGCTGGGGACGGCCCGCCGTCGGCGAGGGGCGCTCCGGCGCCGGTGCGGCGGGGTACTCCTCCAGCACCACGTGGGCGATGGTCCCGCCCGCGCCGAACGAGCTGATGCCCGCGCGCCGGGGTTTGGGGAGACCGTCAGGACCGGCCGCGGAGGGCCACGGCGCGGCCTCGCGCTGTACCCGGAAGGGGGTGGCCGCCCAGTCGACGTTCGGGTTGAGTTCCTCGGCGTGCAGGCTCGGGGCGAGCGTGGCGTGTTCCAGCTGGAGGAGCGTCCTGGTGAACGCCGCGATCCCGGCGGCCGCCTCCACGTGGCCGATCGTCGACTTCACCGAGCCGAGGGGGAGGCTGCCCACCGCCCGGTCCGGCGTGTCGAAAACCCGGTTCAGCCCCTCGATCTCCACCGGGTCGCCGAGCGCGGTCCCCGCCCCGTGCGCCTCCACGTAGTCGATGTCCTGGGGCCGGAGGCCCGCGTCGGCAAGCGCCTCGCGGACGACTTCGCTCTGCGCGACGGGCGAGGGGACGATGTAGCCGTTGGTCCTGCCCGCGTGCACCACCGCGGTGCCCCGGATCACCGCGCGTACGCGGTCACCGTCCGCCAGGGCCCTGGCGAGCGGCTTGAGGACCAGCGAACCGACCCCCTCGGCGGGCACGAATCCGTCGCCGCCCGCGCCGAAGCTGCGGCAGCGCAGGGAGCTGGACGTAAGGGACATCTTGTTCTGCTGGATGAACTTGTTGGGGTGCAGCGAGAGGTTGACGGCGCCGGCGATGGCCACCTCGCAGTCCCCGGAGCGCAGGCTGCGCACGGCGAGGTGCAGAGCGGTCATCGAGGAGGAGCACATGGTGTCGACGGCGAGGCTGGGGCCGTGCAGGTCCATCAGGTACGAGACGCGGTTGGCGATGTTGCCGATGGCGCCGCCCGCGTAGGACGGGTTGCCACGCAGCGTCTCCTCGACGCCGAAGAAGGCGTAGTCGCTGTACATCGAGCCGATGTACACGCCCACCCGGGAACCGTGTTCCTCCCGCAGCCGTTCGCGGGTCAGGCCCGCGTCCTCCAGCGCCTCCCAGCAGGACTGCGTGAACAGCCGCTCCTGGGGGTCCATCAGGGCCGCGTCGCGCGGGGTGATGCCGAAGAACAGCGGGTCGAAGCGGTCGACGTCGTCGAGGAAGCCGCCGACCATGCGGTCGACCGGCCACCCGGGCCTGTGCCGCTCCTCGGGGAGCGGGGTGACGCAGTCCCGGCCGCCGACGAGGTTGGCCCAGAAGGCTTCCAGGTCGGGCGATCGGGGATAGCGGCCCGCGATGCCGATGACGGCGATCGCCCCGTTGCCGGCGATCGTTCCGTTGCCGACGGGGACGGCCACGGGGCCGGGTGCCGGGGCGGGCACCGGTGCGACCGCGGGAGCGGCGGCGGGGGCCGCGGCGGCCGTACGGCGTGCGTCGTGCCGCCGGACGAGACGCTCCGCCACCTCGGACAGGTGGCGGCACTCGAAGAACAGGGTGCGGGTGGTGACGGCCCAGTCGCGCTCCAGGTCGGCGTTGAGCAGGTTGATCTGTAAGGACGTCAGTCCGTACTGGTCGAAGGAGGTGTGGGCGTCGAGATCCCCGAGGGGGATCCCCGACACCTCGGCGTAGCGGCCCAGCAGGTACTCCTCCAACTCCGCGGCGCGCGCGGCGGAGTCGGCCGGTTCTGGTACACGTTCCGGCTCCGCCGCCGTACCCGCACCCGTACCCGCCCCGGGACCGGTGTGCGGATCCTCCTCGGCGAACGGATAGGCGGGCAGGTTCACCCGCGCGGGCGGCTGCCGCCAGTACAGGTGCCAGGGCAGGTCGGTGCCGCCGGCCCAGAGCTCGGCCGCCTCCGCGGTCGTCGCGGGCTGTCGCGGGTGGGCCCCGGCGGTCGCCGGGTGGGCCGAACCGGTGTGGACGCGGGGGTCCGGCCGCCCGGCCAGGTAGGCGTCGAGGGCGGCCACGGCCTCGGCCAGCCCGGTGCAGACCACGGCGAGCCGGTGCCGGAGCGGTGTCCGGCCGGTTTGCGTCGTCCAGGCAACGTCGGCGGGCAGCACGCCGGAGGCGGACCCCTCGCGCACCACGCGGTCGAGGTGGTCGCGCAGGGACCGTGCGGAGCGGGTCAGCCGTCCGGGGTCGCCTGCGGAGACGAGGACGACGGCCGGGTCACGAAGGGCCGTTCCTGAGGGCTGGTCGCCGCCGGTCACCGGGGTGCCGTCGGCGAACACGCTGTCATTCCACTCCATACCGTCTCACTCCACGGGTCTCGACTTCTCGTCCGCGTCGGCCCGACAGGTGGCGCGCTCCACGGATCCGCCCGACTGGGGCACGGACCGGATGGCACACGCCGCAGACCGTAACCGCGGTTCGCTGGTGTGTCTCTATCGGAGGGCTCTTTTCGGCCCACATCACCGACCGGCCGCCTCGATCAGTTCCGCGGCGCCGGCCAGGAGGTATTCGGCGACGGTGTCCGCGTCCCGCGCCGTCCAGGAAGCCAGTTCCGTCCCGGCGACCCGCCGGTTGAAGTCGGCCAGTTCCGTCTCGCAGTCCAGCCGGTGGTCCAGCGGCCGGGCCGGTTCGCCCGCTTCGTCCACGCGTCCCGCCTCGCGCAGGTACCAGCGGAAGACGGACGCCATGCGGTGCCGGGGCCCGTCGAGGCCCTCCCGTCCAAGGGCGGGGAGCCCGGCGAGCACCTCGTCGAAGGACCGGCCGAGGCAGGCCCGCTCGACATGGGCCCGGGTCGCCGCCGGGATCTCGTCGAAGGACCGGTGGTCCCGGTAGAGCCGGTACAGGTGGTTGGCCCTGGCCGGAAACAGTGTGCCGACACGCATCACACGGGTTCGCGCGCCGAGCGCGAAGTGCCGCTCGCCGGGCGCCCAGCAGAGATCGTGGTCCAGCAGACCGGACAGCTTCTCCTTCAGCGGCCGGCTCCAACGAGCCTGCGGGGTGGACTGGTTCACCGAAGTGGTGACGGTGAAGTCGGCGCCCAACGCGAAGGCGGCCGCGGTCCGCTCCGGGGTGCCCGCCGCTCCGCGTACCCCGACGTGGACCGGCTCCGGGTAGCCGTGCCGGTGGCTCAGGTGCCGTACGAGGGCCGTGATGGCGGGCAGCAGCGCGAACGCGTCAGCGCAGTCCGTGCTCCATCCGGCGGAGGTCTCGACGGCGAGGTCCGAGGCGACCGGCAGGCCCCGCGCCGCTTCCGCCTCCTCCTCCGTGAGGCCTCCCCCGGCGACCAGGGTCATGAGCAGGGCGGGGGACGGCGGGGCGAGGAAGGCGGCGGCCTGCTCGACGCCCGTGACCCTGGCGATGACGTGGTGCGCCGCCACCGGGTCGCGGTCGCGGCGGGCACCGCTGAACCGGAAACGCACCAGGTCGGCGGTGGGGCCGGCGGGGAAGTCCGCCTCCACGTGGCGGACACCGTGGTCCAGGAACCGGGACACGGCCGCCGGAGCGGCGGGGTCGTCGCGCAGTGCCATGCCCCATCCGCCGCGCGCGGCGCCTTCGGGGACGTCGGCGGCGCGGTCGGCGAAGGACAGCAGACCGGCACCGGCCATGCGCGCGCAGAGCTCCCGGGTCCCGGCCCCGGCACCTCCCGCTCCGGCCGCGTAGGCGAGGCGGACGCCGTACCGCTCGCGGAAGCCGGGCGCGCCCAACTGCCCGGCCCCCGGGCGCGGCTTCGGCTTCGGCTTCTGCTTCTGCTTCGGCTTCTGCTTCTGCTCCTGCTCCTGCTCCTGCTTCGGACCAGGCGGAGCAGGTGCCGGCCGGGGAACCGCTACGGGCACGGCCTCGGCGGGCCGCGCCGGGATCCGCTCCTCCGCCATCGCCCAGAGCTTGCGGAGCACGCTCCCCGGCCCGACCTCCACCAGTTCGGTGACGCCGTGCCCGACCAGGTACTCGATGCTGTCCCACCAGCGGACCGGACGGCACATGTGGTCACGCAGCAGCGCCCCGATCTCCTCGGCCCGGTGCGGCAGGGCCGTCACGTTCGACAGCACGGGCACCCGTGGCTCGCGGAAGTCCACCGTGCCGAGGAGCTCGCCGAGT
This sequence comes from Streptomyces sp. RKAG293, assembly GCF_023701745.1. NCBI lineage: Bacteria > Bacillati > Actinomycetota > Actinomycetes > Kitasatosporales > Streptomycetaceae > Streptomyces > Streptomyces sp. RKAG293. The sequence goes on from NZ_JAJOZB010000001.1 coordinate 364,645, forward strand.
TCGTCCGCCGCGTCCCGCATGTACCGGGAGTGCGCGGCCACGCTGACGTAGAGCAGCACACACTTGCCCGCGCCTTCCCCTCGGAGGACCGGCGCGAGCGCGCGCACCGACTCCTCGGGGCCCGAGAGCACCGTCTGGAGCGGGGAGTTGTAGTTGGCCACGTCCACGTCGCTCGCACCCACGCGGCTCAGCACCCGCTCGATCCGGCCGGCCTCGAGGCCCACCACGGCCAGCATGCCGCCCCTGGTGGCACGGGCCATGATGTCGGCGCGGGCCGCGACCAGACGCAGCCCGGTGCCGAAGTCGACGGATCCCGCCGCGTACAGGGCGCTGTACTCGCCGAGGCTGTGCCCGGCCATGAAGTCCGGCTGCGGGGACCGGCCTGCGAGGTCGAGGTACTTCAGTGCGTTGACGGTGAACATGACCGGCTGCAGATTGCGGGTGTCCTGGAGCAGCGCCGGGTCGTCGCACAGCTCGCGGACGGACCGCCCCAGCACGGCGTCGGCCTCGGCGGCGATCGCGGGGAAACGTTCGAACAACCCCTCCGCCATGTGCTTGCGCTGGGAGCCCTGACCGGGAAACGCCCATACGACTGCCATTCGGTTCCCTTCCCCAGTGTCAGTGCCCCGGGCGCCGGCCGCGCGGGGTCCGTTCACTTCTCCCACGGGTAGCGCCCCGTGGCGGCGAAGCGGGCGAACCCGTCCCGCACCCCGGGGGCCGAGGCCAGCCGGGCGAATTCGTCGACGGCGTGACGTTCGGTCTGCTCGGTGACGGGGTGCAGTGACGAGAAGTAGCGCTTGGCGTCGCCGATGACGTGCCCGTCGACCTTGGTGAGCCGCGAGACGAGACGGCGTACGAGGGGGTCTGCGTCCGGTGAGACCTCATCGGCCAGCCGACGTTCGGCCGCTTCTGCGGCGGTGAGCGGAAGGGTGGTCAGCGTCATCGCGTACGCGGTCTGGAAGCCGGTGCGGCGGATCAGGTACGGCAGGACGCTGCACGGCAGCAGGCCCCACAGCGCCTCGGGGAGGCTGAAGGTGGACCGCTCGGTGGCGTGCACCAGATCGCAGGCCGCCACCAGTCCCACTCCGCCGCCCGCCACCCGGCCGTCGACGCTGGCGACGATGGTGCGCGGCAGGTGCGTGAACCGCCGCAGCAGGCGGAAGAAGGCAGTGCCGTTGAGCGACGCGCCGTCGGGTCCGCCGGGCGCGGACCCGGACGCGGCGGCCTCGGCCATGTCGAGTCCGTTGCAGAAGACGCTGCCCCGCGCGTCGATGACGACGACGCGGCATTCGGCGGCGGCCTCCGCCTCGTCCAGAGCCCGGTCCAGGTCGGCCAGCAGTGTGGCGTCGACGGTGTTGCCCCGGTCGGGGCAGGCAAGCGTGACACGCAGCACCGGTCCCGTACGGGTCACCTCGATGGCGCTGTAGGTCATGGCTCAGCTCCAGCGGTAGACGCGGTGAAAGTTCTCGATGCGATCGAGCACCAGCAGGCCCGCGCCGTCGAACAGGTCCGCGTAGAGGTCCGCGTACGGCTTGGGGTCGAAGTCCCGCTCCTGCACGCCGAACGCGCGGTCGCCGCCCAGCTCGGTGACGGCGTCGTACTCCGCGAAGGTGAGCTCGCGGCGGGCATCCAGGGCCGCGCCGATCCGCAGCTCCCCCACGTTGCGGACGGCGTCGGCCCCCAGGACTCCGCTGAAGAACTCCGAGCCGCAGCCCGACCCGTACGAGAACAGCCCGATCCGGCACGGGCCGACGGGGCCGCCGGTGTCGATCAGCGAACACAGCGCGAGGTAGAGGGAGGCGGAGAACAGATTGCCGACCCTGGAGCTGTACTCGAGCGTGGGCACGACCCGACGTTCGAAGTCCGCCTGCGACTCGTTCGGGGGCAGGCCACGGTGCTTGCGCAGCAGCATGCGGTGCGCGCCCTTGACCATGCCGGCGAAGGGGGTGTGCAGGACGAGGTGGGCGAAGCTGTCGACGATGTCGGCGCCCGCGACGCGGTCGCGGTACGCGGCGAAGCTCTGTTCCAGGCAGGTCATGTACGACAGCAGGGAGACGTCCGCGTCCACGACGTCGAGGTCGGGCCGGGGGCGGAGGGTGTCCATCACCTCGAAGGTGTGCAGTCCGCTGGCGCCCGGGTCGAGTTCGAGCACGTCGGGCCGCTGGCTGACGATCATCGCTGCGGCGCCGCCGCCCTCCGACGGCTCCCAGTAGGTACCGCGCGAGGCGGCGCTGGGGGCGTCGGCGGCGATCACCAGGGCCTTGGCGGTCGGCACCGGGGACGAGCCGATGATGCCGGCCGCGGTCTGCAGGGCGGCGGTGCCGCCGTAGCAGGCGTGTTTGACCTCGAAGGACCGGCAGCGCGAGCTCAGTCCCAGGTAGTGGTGGATGTACGTGCTGATGGGCTTGCCCAGGTCGAGGCCCGACTCGGTGCCGACCACCAGCAGTTCGACGGAGTCGCGTTCCTGGGGGGTCATCCGGTCCAGCAGCGGCCGGGCCGCGTTCACACCATTGGTGATGGCGTCCTCGCACGGCAGATTGACCGATTTCTGACGCATCATCAAGTTCTGGAACCTGGCCAGGTCGAGACCCCGGGCCCGGAACAGTTCCTCCACGTCGAAGCGGGCTCGCGCCACATAGGCGTTGAGCGCCTCGATACCGACGGCCATACACGCTCCCGCCCTCGGGGGGTCACCCGCGAGGACCCCGGTGGTGTCGGTTCTAGTCCGCTGGAGTACGGGGGGTCTGCTCACTATTGAACGGCGGGGCCAACCGGTCGCGGCACACGCTCGCAGGGTGCCGCCGTGTGCGGGACGAGAAGGGAGCCCGCCGTGCCGCCGACGTCCTGCTCGCCGCCCGGGGAACGCGCGCTCGCCGCGACGCGACCGCTCGCGCTGTACAGCCCGGGTACGGGACATCCGGTCGCCCACCTCTGGACCGCGGAACCGGCGCCCCGCGGGACCGTGGCGGGCCGGGAGTGGCTATCCCGTGACGAGCGCAACCGGCTGGACGCCCTGTTGCTGGAGAGCGACCGGGCGCTGTTCGTCACGGCCCGCGTCCTGCTGCGCACCGCCCTGAGCCGCTGTGTGCCCGGCGTCGGCCCCGCCGAGTGGGCCTTCCGTACGGGCTCCCACGGACGCCCCGAGGTGCTGTCCCCCAGGACCGCACCCCGGCTGCGCTTCAACATCTCGCACACCCGGGGCCTGGCCGCCTGCCTGGTCTGCCCGGAGATCGACTGCGGGCTCGACGTCGAATGCCTGGACCGCAGTTTCGACCCGGTGCGACTGGCGCGGTCGATGCTCAGTGCCGCCGAGGCCGACGACGTCGCCGCCGCCCCCGGCGGGTACGTCACCACCGAGCGGTTCATCCGCTACTGGACGCTCAAGGAGGCGTACAGCAAGGGCCGTGGGCTCGGCCTTTCGCTGCCCACCGGCTCGTACAGCTTCCGGCTGGGGCCGCCGGGTCCCGCCCGGCTGCACGCGTCGGACGACGACGGCGCCGACTGGCAGTTCGGGCAGTGGCTGCACGGTCCCGGCCACATGGTGGCCGTGGCGATGCGGCGCGGACCGGCCGGCGACCTGGCCCTGGTCCGGCACCCCGGGTGAGCGTGGCGGCCGCCGCTCAGGCCGCCGCCGGGCGTACGTCCTCCTCCAGCTCCCCGGTCAGCCCGGCCCTCAGCGGCACGGGCAGGTCCTTGAGGTAGAAGTGGTTGCCCTCGTACACCGTCATCCGGAACGGCCCTTTCGTGGTCCGGTTCCACAGACCCATCTCCAGCGGTGTCACCTCCGGGTCCCGCTCGCCGGTGAAGCCGGCCACGGGGCAGGTCAGCGGCGGCCCCTCCGACGGACGGTAGGTCTCGTTCACGGCGAAGTCGGCGCGCAGCCCCGGCAGGAACATCCGCACCAGCTCCCGGTGGCGCAGCACCTCCTCGGGGATGCCCCCCAGTTGGGCGACGGCCTGGAGGAAGTCGGCGTCGTCCAGACCGGCGAAAGCACGGCGGCGGGCGGCGAGGTGCGGGGCGCGGCGTCCGGAGACGAGCAGCCGCCGGGGCGCGCGCACCGGGTCGCCGTCGAACCGCCGGGCCACCTCGTAGGCCACCGCGGCGCCCATGCTGTGCCCGAACAGCGCGTAGGGGCGGTCCAGATACGGTGCCAGCCCCTCGCAGAGCGGGTCGAGGAGGTCGGCCATGCGGGTGTAAGGGGTTTCCTCGATCCGCGCCTCCCGGCCGGGGAGGATCACCGGGCACACCTCGATCTGCGGTGGCAGCAGCGCGCGCCAGGGCCGGAAGAAGCCACCGCCGCCCCCGGCGTGCGGGAAGCAGAACAGCCGCAGCGGCGCGTCCGTGGTGGCGTCGCCGTTCCTGAGCCAGCTACCGGTCATGTCGGTCGCTCCTTCGGTGGTCGTCGGGGGACGCCGACCTCAGTACGGCGTGGCCGTAGGACCCGGACGCCGACATGGCGTTGACCAGCGCGCGCAGGGGGGCGCCTGGGGCGAGCGGCTCCCAGGGACGGGAGGCGCCGTCGACGATGTCGAGCCGGGCGTCCTCCCAGTCGACCAGCGGGGTACGCCGGTCGGCCAGCGCTGTGGGCACGAGCGCGCGGTGCCGCATCTGGAGCAGGGCCTTGGTCAGCTGTGAGAGCCCGGAAGCGGCCTCCAGGTGGCCGATGTTGGGCTTGACGGTGCCCACGGTCAGCGGGAGCGGGCCGCCCGCCGAGGCCGGCTGGTCCGCCCGCTCCGCCGGGCGCAGCGCCCGCAGCAGGGCCTCGACCTCGGCGGCGTCGGCGAGTGTCGCGCCGGACGCCGCGCACTCCGCGTACCCGATGTCGCGGCCGGCGATGCCGTGCTGTCGCAGCATGTGCTCCAGGGAACGGGCCAGCGCGTCGACGGCCGGTGTACCGAAGCGTCCCGCGCCCCCGGCCGACCCGACGCCGGTCGCCTCGATGACGCCGTGCAGCACGTCGCGGTCCGCGGCGGCGGCGCGCAGCGGGCGCAGCAGCAGGGCGCCCGCGCCCTCGCCGGGCGACCAGCCGGTGTTCTCCTCGGCGAAGGCGCCGGGTCCCGGGAGGGTGGCGGCCAGGCCGAGGTCCGTCAGGAGCGCCAGGTGGTACGGGTGTGCCACGACGTTGACCCCGGTCACCACGGCGGCGTCACAGTCGCCGCGCCGCAGGCTCTGTACCGCGAGGTGCAGGGCCGTCAGCGAGGACGAACAGGCCGTGTCGACGGCGACGGCCGGTCCCTCGAAGCCGAAGCAGTGGGCGATACGGGCGGGGATGTCGGAGGCGGCGCCGGACAGTTCGGCGGGCGCGCCGGCCCGTCGGCGATCCTCGCCGGACTGCCGGTGGTCGTGCCACATCACGGCGGTGAACACGCCGACCCGGGGCGCGGAGCGGTGCAGCGACGCTGGTGTGTGTCCCGCGTCCTCCAGGCACTGCCACACCACGGGCAGCAGTAGCCGCAATTGGGGGTCGAGCAGCTCGGCCTCGCGGGGCGAGATGCGGAACAACAGGCTGTCGAAGGGTTCGGTGCCGGTCAGGTATCCGCCGTGGGGGAAGCCGTGCGGGAAGCTCCCGGACGACGGCCCGTCCGACCCGGTGACGGCGCGGAACGCGGCGGCCCGCGCGGCGGGCAGCGCTCCCAGCGCGCTACGGCCCAGGCTGAGGCCTTCCCAGAGGCTGTCGAGGTCACGCGCGCCGGGATAGATCCCCGCCATTCCGGTGACGGCGACCTCCGCCGTCACCGGTTCGGGAGCGGCAGCTCGGACGGGGGCCGGTGCGGCCGTCGGCGCGGAGGCGGCGCGACGCGTGACGGGGCCGGCCATGAAGGAGTGCAGCAGCCGCTGACCCGGGTGCAGCCGGAACTGGTCGCGCACCGATGCGAAGGCCAGGGCGCCCACCGGGCAGAGCCCGACGGCCGAGTCCTGCTGCTCGCTCATGAGCAGTTGCCCGATGTAGCCCGCCTCCAGCGCGAGGTACAGCTCCGACTCGGGCCCGTACAAGGGCGCGATGCCCCTCGGCTCGGAGATCAGGTAGACCTCGAACGCCGCCCGGTCGTATACCGCTCTGTTGTACTGGAAGTGCGTGGTGCGGTCGATGCCGCCGCCGTCGCCGACCCGTTGGAGCGCGTTCTCGCCGGGCCGGTAGTAGTAGACGCCCTCGGGCACGCCGGCTACGCCGTGCGGCTTGACATGCAGGTAGACCTGTACCGCGTAGGTGTCACCGGCGGAGGCGTACAGCCTGCTGGGCTTGTGTCCTTCGGGCCGTTGCCGCAGCACCGTGAGGAACCGGCAGAAGTCGGCGTAGGCCAGCGGTCCTTCGTCGAAGTCGCGCCGGGTGGCGCGCTCCTCGAACCGCTCCGGGGGCAGCTGTTCGCCCGTGAGCCGCAGCACGGGCTCTTGGTCGCTCTGCGGGCGCAGGTGCCGGGCAGCGGACTTGAACTCCGCACGGGCCTGCGGGGAGAAGAATTCCACGCTGTCCCCGGGGTCGTCCCCGGGCTCGTCCGCGGGCCCGGGGACGACCCCGGGCTCGTCCGCGGGCCGCTCGTCCGTCGGACCCGGCACGACGGCGGGGACCACCGGCGCCGTGGGGGCATCGGGGACGGCGAAGGCCGCAGCGGCGGTCCCCGTACCTCCCGCGCCCTGGCCCGTCAGGTGCCGCACCATGCTCGCGACCGTCGGTTCGGCCAGCAGCGCCGACACCGGGACCCGGCGCCCGTACCGCTCGCGCAGCGTGGACGAGAGCTGGGCCAGGGTGAAGGAGGTGGCGCCCTGGTCCCACAGGTCCAGGGTCGGGTCGACCTCCGGTACGTCGATCAGGCCGGCCAACAGGGAGACCAGTTCGTCCTGCAGCGCACCGGCGGACGGCAGGACGTCCTTCCCCGCAACCGCAACCGCACCCGTGCCCGTGCCGGTGGCCGTTCCCGTGCCGCGACGCAGGGCCGGTTCGGCCACGGGCCCGGGTTCAGGCACCGGCACCGGCTCTGGCGCCGGCTCCTGTGGCCCCGGCAGCGGCCAGGGCAGGGCCTCGCGGTCCAGCTTGCCGTTCGCGGTCGCCGGGAACGACGGCAGGAAGGCCGCGAAGTTGGGCACCATGTAGTCCGGCAACGTCCTGGCCGCGAACCGGCGCAGGTCACCCACCGACGGTTCGGGCTGCCCCGGCTCGGCCAGCAGGTAGGCCACCACCCGGCGGTCCCCGGTGCCGTCCTGGCGCGCCAGCACCACGGCGTCCCGCACGGCGGGATGCGCGCGCACCCGGTGCTCGATCTCGCTGAGTTCGACCCGGAAGCCGCGGATCTTGACCTGGTGGTCGAGCCGCCCGAGGAAGGTCATGACACCGTCGGGACGGAACGCGGCCCGGTCCCCGGTGCGGTACATCCGCTCGTCGGGACCACCGTGGAACGGATCGGGCACGAAGCGCTCCGCTGTCACCCCGGGCTGGCCGGGGTAGCCCAGGCTCAGACAGTCACCGGCGATGTACAGGTCGCCCTCGGTGCCGACGGGGCACGGTTCCATCCGCTCGTCGAGGATGTAGTAGCGGGCGTTGTCGATGGGCCTGCCGTACGGAATGCTGCGCCACTCCGGGTCGATCTCGCCGACCGGGAACCAGTTGGACCATACGGTGGCCTCCGTGGCGCCGCCGAGGCTGACGAGGTCCGCCTGGTCGAAGACCTCGCGGAGTACGCCGGGCAGGGACAGCGGCGTGTAGTCGCCGCTCAGGAAGACCAGCCGCAGGTCGTGCCTCCCGGGGTGCTCCCGGTACCGGCCGAACAGCGGAGCGAGTTGGGCCAGCGTCGTCGGCGCGGAGTTCCAGAAGGTGATGGGCTCGCGCAGCAGCACCTCGGTGAGGAGCTCCGGGTCGAGCTGCTCGGTCTCGTCGGCGATGTAGAGGCCGGCGCCGGTGCCGAGCAGGCCGAGGATGTCGAACACCGACAGGTCGAAGCCGAGCGAGGTGACGCACAGTCCGGTGTCCTCGGGCCCGAAGCCGAAGGTCCGCTCGCACCAGCCGAACAGGTTGTGCAGAGACCTGTGCGCGACCGAGACGCACTTGGGCCTGCCGGTGCTGCCGGAGGTGAAGATGAGGTAGGCGGTGGAGTCCGGGCCGGTGACCGGCTCCGCGTTCCCCGGGTCGGGCACGTCCGCGCCACTGAGGTCGTCCGACTCCACGTCGAGCACGCCGATGCCGGGCGGGACCGCCCACGCGGGCGCGGCGGGGGTGGTCAGGACGGTCCGTACCGCGGTGTCCTCCAACATCCCGGCCGCGCGCTCAGCGGGCAGGGACGGGTCCACGGGGACGTAGACGCCGCCCGCCTTGAGCACGCCGAGGACCGACACGGCCATCGCGGGCCCGCGGCGCACGGAGATGGCGATGGGCGTCCCGGCGGTGACGCCCCGGCGCCGCAGCGCTCCGGCGACCAGGTTGGCCCGCCGGTTCAGCTCGCCGTAGCTCATCGTCCCGCCCCGCCAGCGCAGCGCCACCGCGTCGGGGCGGAGCGCCGCCTGCTCCTCGAACCGCAGGTGGACGGGTCCTTCGGCCCGGTACGGCACGGCGGTGTCGTTCCACTCGTACACCATCCGGTGCCGCTCGCCGCCCGGTTCGGGGCGATCCGCAGGGCGGTCCCGCGACTCGTCGTCCGCCTGCTCGGTGAGCTCGCGGAGCGTGTCGAGGAACCGTGCGAAGGCGGCGTCGAGCAAGCCGTCGGGAAAGCGGTCGGCCACCGCGTCCCACGCCACGTGCAGGGCTTCGCCGTCGTCGACGGTGACGCAGTCCAGCGCCACGTCGGGGGTGGCGGTCCCCCAGGGCGCCATGACCGTGCCGGACGGCAGCGGATGGTCCGAGACGTCGAGCACGCTGGTGAAGACCACTGGGTGCGCGAAGGGCTCGTCACGGCGCCGTCGCAGCACCAGCCGGCGCATCTCGGCGAGGCCGGCGGACGCGTCGGTGGCGGCGTCCTCCGCCAGGATCCGGCCGTAGGCGCGGGCCGCGTCCGGCGGCGGGGTGCCGGGCGCGGCGGACCGCACCCAGCTGAGCGCGGTGAGTTCGGCGGGGCGACGGGAGTCGTCGCCCTCCTGCCAGCGCACCACGGGCACCGTGAACGGTTCGTCCCACTCGGCGGCGAGCGCCGCGCAGTACGCGGCGAGGAGAACCGTGTCCAGCTCCACGCCGTGCCGTCCTGCCCACCGCAGCAGCGCGGCCCGCTCGGTCAGCCGGCCGGTGCGCCGTACCGGGTCGTGCGCCCCGGGCGTTCCCTCGGGCAGCCGGGGGCCCGACGGCAGGTCCACGAGCCGGGCGCGCCAGTGCTCCCGGCCGGATGCCTCTGCGGGCTCCGCGCCCGAGGACGGTGCGGCGGCGGCCGGGGCGGTGTCAGGGGCCAGCGCAGCGACAGAGGTCGGTACATGGGCAGGAATGTCGGCGGACGGGTCCGCATACCGCCACAACAGTTCCCTGGCCAGCAGGACGATGCTGCGCGCGTCCGCCACCAGCAGATCCACCGCCAGGTGCACGGTGGCCCGGCCCGCCGCGCGGCGGACGACCCGCAGATCGGCGTGGGGTCCGCGGCCGAGAGGGAAGGGGCGGTGCGTCATGTCGTGGCGCAGCGCGTGTTCCACGGCCTCGGCCTCGGCGTCTCCGGCGTCCGCGAGGTCCACCACCGGTATCCACTGGTCGGCGGGGGCGTCCGGCAGCACCCGCTGCCGCCCGTCGTCGCCGACACGAGTCCGCAGTACGTCGTGCTCGCGCACCAGGCGCAGCCAGGCGGCCTGCAGCCGGCCGGGGTTGAACCCCGTCACCGTGAAGCTCTGGTGGAGCTGACAGCCCCGTGAGCGGTCGCCGGCGACGCGTGGCACGTAGTACGCCTGCTGGAGCCCGTTCAGCGGCGCGGCGACGGCCGTCGATACCGGCTCGGCGGGCTCGCACAGCCCCTGCAATGCCTGGCAGTACCGGCTGAACAGCGCGTCGACGGTACCTGTCGGGAAGAGGGCGTCCGCCGTGTCCCAGCGGACTTCGAGTCCCCCGGCGCGCAACCGCACCTGGTGGTCCAGGGCGACGCCCGAGGTCTGGCCGACCGCGTAGCGCTCGTGGTCCGCCATGCTCCCGGCGTCGGCTCCCTCCACCGCGATGTCGAGCAGGCTGGTGAAGACCACGGGCAGCCGGGGCACCTCCGTACCCCGGGCCCGTAGCTCGCGCAGCACCTCGACACCGCTGACCGAGCTGTGCGACAGGGCTTCCCACACCTGCTGGTGCAGCGCGCCCACCGCTTCCCGGGACGTCCGGGCGCCCGGCTCGTCGTCGACGACGAGCACGCAACTGGAGGTGTAGGGGCCGATGAGCCGCTCGGCCTCACGCGGCATCCGCGACCGATCGGTGGTCGTCAGGACGAGGGAGAAGGGGCCCGCGGGCGCGCCGCCGCCCAGTACGTCGGTGAAGACCGAGAGCACCAGGGTGGTCGGCGAGACGCCCAGTTCTGTGGCCCTGCGCCGCAACGCCCGCCACTGGGCCGGTACCAGCCGAGCGCGCCGGGGGCGTCGGAGGTGGCAGTCGAGGTCCGCCGGCGGTTCCGGGGGCTCGGACAGGAGCAGGTCGGGGCCGCCGGGCAGGTCCTTGAGCCGTTCCGTCCAGTACTCCAGGTCCGCGCGGTGGCCGGTGCTCTCGCGGCGCCGGGCGAGGAACACAACGCTGTCCCGGAGCGAGAAGGGTGCGAGGGGCAGCTCGTGCTCGTCGCTCTCGTACGCCCCCCACCAGTGACGCAGCAGCAGTTCGGTGCCGTGCGCGTCGGTCACTCCGCCGTCGATGCCGAAATGCACCACCGCGCGGCCCGACGGTGACCGGCGGGTGATCTCGATGGTGAACGGCGGCCATTCGCCCGGCGGATAGCGGTGGTGCGACATCCGGCTGCGCACGTCCGCAGCCGTGGCCGCCCAGTCGTCGGGCCCTTCGGTCTCGTGCACCACGGGCTCCGGGGCACGCGCCGTCTCCAGCACCCGCTGGGAGCGGCCCACCCCGGTCAGCCTGAGAGCGTCGAAGTGGGCCACCACACGCTGCCAGGCGCTGCTGAGCCGCTCCACGTCGAGGCCGTCGAGCTCGAACTCGTGGTAGTGATGGCACCCGATCGCGTCGGAGTCCAGTTCGGCGTACTTGCCGACGACGTACGCCTCTTGGAGCGGCGTGGCGGGGAACGGCTCGTGGCGCCGCTCCGGTTCCGTCGGCACACCGGGCGGCGCGGCCGCCTCGCCGGTGCCGGGACGGCCGCCGGCCTCGTCGATCCAGGCGGCCAGATCGCCCACGGTCCGGCACTGCAGCAGCCGGGGTAGCGGTACTTCGACGCCGAATTCAGCGTCGGCCTCCAGGACCAGCCGGACGGCGGCGAGGGAGGACAGGCCCGCGTCGGAGAGCACCGTGTCGGCTGTGAGTCTCCCGCTCTCGGGCAACAGGCGGCACAGGATGTCCACCAGGCGCCCGCAGGTGCTGTCCGCCCGCTGCGGCACAGTGGTTGTTGCAGGCTTCATCGGTCCCCCAGGTGGAGGATCCGGCTCCGTCGGAGCCGGATCGGCGTGCGGATTCACCACTTCCAGCGGCCGAGCTCCGGATGGGGTGCGTCGAGCATCGGTGAGTCGTCCTTCAGGGACACCTTTCTGGTGAACCCGGCGGCCTTCTCGATCTGGGCCACGAAGGCGGTACGGAACCGCTCGTCGTCCGGCAGGCCTACGGCGTCCGCGGACGCGAGCATGTGCCGGACGAAGCTCTCGCTCTGCTCCTCGGTGATGCGCATGCCCAGATGGGCCTTCATCAGACTGAGGAAGCCACCGAGTTCGTCGGTGTAGCGCGCGGGCCCGCCGAGCATCTCGCAGAAGAAGGCGGCCAGATGGTCGGCGTGGTCCGGCGATCCGGCGATGAACAACGGTCCCACCAGGGGGTCCCGCTGTATCGAGGCGTGGAAATGCTCGGCGAAACGTAGCAGCGCCTGCTCGCCGCCGACATGCTCGTACATGGTGGTCATACGTCAGCCCTCCCGTACACCGCGCTCCGGCAGCCGGACGCTACCGGGGGCCGGGAGACAGGGGCTGCTCAAATGTGTGCATCGGGCTCCGGGGTTCCGGGACCGGGCGTCGGGCCCGGGCTCGCGCACTCCGGCAGGTTCCGTGCACCGGTAGGCGACGCGTGATTAGCTGACATCGACCGCTGCACCACGAACGGGAGGGCGACCATGGGCGACACCGTCAGCCGACGGGTACTCAACCGGACCGCGCTGGAGCGGCAGCTGCTGCTGCGCCGTGACAAGCGGCCGGTGGCGGAGGCGGTGGAGCAGCTGGTGGCCTTGCAGGCGCAGACCCCCAACGCCCCGTACGTCGGCCTGTGGAGCCGTCTGGAGGACTTCAGCAAGGACTCGCTCAGCGCGCTCATGGAGGACCGCGCGGTGGTCCGCGCGAGCATGCTGCGTGCCACCCTCCAGTTGGTCACCGCCCGGGACTTCCTCCGGCTCCGGCCTGCGCTGCAGCCCGCGCTGTCCAAAGCGATGCGCGGCTTCATGGGGAAACGCGCCGCCGACCTCGACCTCGACGCGCTGGTGGCGCAGGCGCGTGCCCTGCTCGCCGAGCGCCCCTACGGGTACACGGAGCTCGGCGAGGCGCTCCTCGAGGACCGCCCCGATCGTGACGCGTCGGCGCTGGCCTACATCACGCTGCGCTGCCACCTGCCCGTGGTCCAGAAGCCGCCCGGCGGGACCTGGGGATCGGGCTCCAGCGCCACGTACGTGAACGCGGCCGAGTGGCTCGGCTCCGAGCCCGTAGGCGACGACGCACCCGACGCGCTGGTCCTGCGCCACCTGGCGGCCTTCGGCCCGGGTACGGCCAAGGACGTCCAGACCTGGTCGGGGCTGACGGGGGTGGCCTCGGTGTTCAAGCGCCTCCGCCCCCAACTGCGCGTCCTGCGCGCGGAGGACGGCACCGAGCTGTTCGACCTTGCGGACGCGCGGCTCGCCGACGGCGACTCCCCGGCCGAACCCAGGTTCCTCCCCGAGTGGGACAACCTGTTGCTGTCCCACGCCGACCGCACCCGGATCATCGCCGATGAGGACCGCCCGAAGGTCTTCCGGCCGGGCGCCCGGGTGCTCCCCACCGTCCTGGTCGACGGCTTCGTGCAGGGCGTGTGGAACATCAAGCGCGCGCGTTCGAAGGCCCGGCTCACGGTCGAGCTCTTCGGCAGTACCCCCAAGCGGGAGCGGGACGCGATCGCCCGCGAGGGTGAGCGGCTGGTGGCCTTCGCCGCCGAGGGCGACGAGGCCACGGTCGACGTCGTCGTGGCCGGCGGCTGACCTCGGCGTCGTCGGCCCGGGAAGCCAGCCGGACTCTCGGCGCGGATTGTCGCGATTGGTGTGGCCCGCTACGGTGCCTGCCCCGGACATGACGCGACGGCTCCCGCCGCCCGTTGCACCCTCTGGCGCGGATGTCACTGTGAGCTGCGGCCGCGGTCCTGCGTCAGTCTTCGACGACGCCGAAAAGCGCGACGCCGAAGGCGCGCATCCCTGCCGGGCAGTACACCACGCCCCGGCGAAAGCCGGTCCCGTACGGGAACCCGCTGCTTGAACTGCCGTAGAAGGACTGCGTCACGTACTGGATGGGCTGGGAGGCGGGTACATCGGCCGACGCGGGCGCGGCGGCCCAGGTTAACCCGGCACCGACGATGCCTGTTGTCACGGCGGCTGCCGCACACATGGTGGTCTGTTCGATGGTGGATGGTGCGTGTCGTACGCGTGCGGTCCGCGCACGTCGAACTGTCGGTCGCCACAGGCCCGGCCGGGAGGTGATGTGTCGCGCAATCCGGCCGGGGCGGCGTCCCGTCAGGGTCGGCCTGACGGGACAGAGGTCACCCTGAGGAGACTGAGGGGACGACGTTCTGGTTCAGCCTGAACAGGTTGGCCGGGTCGTAGCGGTTCTTCAGCTCGACCAGTCGCCGGTAGGTGTCCGGCGGGTAGGACGCCCGGACCAGGGACGGGTCCGACTCGCCGGTGAAGTTCACGTAGGCGCCGGCATCCGGTCCGAGCGCGGCGGTCAGCTGCCGTGCCCAGTCGACGACCTTGCCGAAACCGTCGGCGTCCGTTGTGCGGGCGATGACGTTGACGATGAACTCCTGGTCGCGCAGCGCGTAGGCCGTCTCCGACGCGGGCACCCTGCCCACCGCACCGCCGAGGTGCTGCAGGTGGATTTCGGTGAGCGGATTGGGCAGCGCCGCGAAGAAGTCCCGCAGGACGCGCAAGGCATCGTCGTCGACCGTACGAAGGAGCGCCGAGCGGAAGTAGTTGTGGATCCCCCGCGGGTAGAGCGGGTCGAGGGCCTGCTGCCATCCCGCGTACGGGTGGGGCGCGAACACGTCGGCGATGACGGTGCCCAGGGAGCGGAAGGGCGCGGTGGCCGCTTCGCCGGCGTCAAGGTCGCCGGACCAGCAGCCGCCGACCCCGATGACCGGCGTGCCGTGGACGGACGCGGGCAGGAAGGGCACGGGCGGGGCGGTGGTCAGGTTGACCAGCGTGGTCAGTTCGTCAGGAGCCGACGCGCACGCCGCACGGTACCCGGCCAGTACCTGCTGGGCTTCTTCGGCCGGGTAGAAGACCAGGCCGGACAGGACCGTCGCGCCGATCTCATGGAGCTGGAACTCGAAGGAGGTCACCACCCCGAAGTTGCCGCCTCCACCGCGCAGACCCCAGAACAGTTCGGCGTTCTCCCGCTCGCTCGCCCGCACGAACTGACCGTCAGCGGTGACGACGTCGGCTCCGACGAGGTTGTCGCAGGCCAGTCCGTACTTGCGCATGAGCCAGCCGATGCCACCGCCGGTGGTGAAACCGGCGATGCCCGTCGACGACACCAGACCACCGGTCACCGCGAGCCCGAACTGCTGGGTCTCCGCGTCCAGGTCCTTCCACGTGCATCCCGCTTGCGCGGTCACGGTGCGGGACTCCGGATGGACCTGGACTCCCGTCATCGGGGAGAGGTCCAGCACGATGCCGCCGTCGAGAGTGGAGAACCCGGGGATGGAATGGCCCCCTCCGCGTACCGCGAGCGGCTGCCCCTCACTGCGGGCGAAGTCGATCGTGCGGATCACGTCGGCCACACCCGCGCACCGGGCGATGACCGCCGGACGCCGGTCATGCGCCCCGTTCCAGACACTGCGGGCCTGGTCGTACTCCGCCTCACCCGGCAGCACCGCGGTGCCGCGCAGGCCTGCGGTGAACTCGGCAAGCGTGGCGTCCCCGATAGGGCTTGCCGCGTTCTGGGTCGTGGTCATGATTCCTCCCATGGGCCGTCGTATCGAGAACCGACCCTAGGGACCCCGCCCCAACGAGAACTCAACACGATCTCAACGTGCGGCCGCCCGTGCGTCGCCGCCCGCACCGCCGTCACGGAGCGTGGCCAAATGGCGACCGGCGATGACGCACCGCATACGATCAAGAATGCTTGCCGCCGCAGCGGTCTCGCGGGCGGCTCGACGGTGGTCCTCCAGCTCGGTGGAGAGTTCGGCCATGGCCAACTTCAGCCATCCGGCGAACCGTGGCCACGGGGCGAACCTCTCCGCGGCCCGTCGGTACAACTCACGCGCGGCCCGGGTCTCGCCGGACAGTAGTTCGATGGCCCCGAGCGCGGTCAGTGTCGCGCCGATGCCCACCACGTCACCCGCGGCCTCGAATCCGGACAGCGACCGCCGAACGCTGCCAAGGCCGTCGCCGATGTCACCCGCCATGGCCTGCAGCAGGCCCAGGCTGATGTCGGTCAGCAACTCCCCTCGACGATCGCCGATCGCGCTGCGGACATCCCGCGCCATCGACAGCGCCAGCCCCGCTTCCCGAAATGCACCCATGTCACGGTGAAGACAGCCGATCTGGTGCAGTGCCTGCGCCCTGGCCAGGTCATCGCCCAGGTCGGCGAACTGGTCGACGGCCTCGGCGACGAGGGAGAGGGCCGCCTGCTGATTTCCGGTCAGCCGGTGCGCGTAGCCCAGGGCGGCCTCCGCGTACCCCGTGGCCTGAACGACGCCCACACGCCGGCCCAGCAGCATGGTCTCTTCCATGTAGGGGACCAGTCGCCCGGCGATCGGGACGAGGAGCAAGCAGGGAGTGATCACGGGCAGAAAGGGGCGCGTGCCGGTATCAGCGTGGGCCAGCTCGATGAGGCAGGAGTCGAGATGCCGGACGGCCAGGGGGCCGTCCTCACGGAACAGCGCGCAATGGCCCAGCAGCCAGCTACCGGCGGCGGCATGCTCGGGCCGACCGCGTGCGATGCCCTCGGCCCGTACCTCGATGGCCATCCGTTCGGCTTCGTCCAGGTCGAAGGTGCTCCACACCAGCGTGGCCTCCGCGATCCGGGCCATCACCACCTCGTCGGGCTCGCCGATCCGGCGGACGATCGCCACCGCCTCCGCCCCCAGCGCCCGATGCCGGTCGGAGCGCCCTTGGCGACTGTCGAGCCCGGTCAGCCCGATCAGGGCGGCCGCACGGGGCCGAGTCGGTTCGGGTGCCATGGCCAACGCCCGCTCGAGCCACCGCGCGCCCTCGACGGCATGGCCGCGCAGGAACCAGAAGCGCCACAGATTGGCGGCCAGGCGCAAGGCGGTCTCGGCATCGTGCTTGCAGGCCCACCCCAGTGCTGCGCGCAGATTGTCATGCTCGCCGTCCAACAGTTTCGGCTCTTCTCTCACCACGCCTGCGGCCCGTTCGGGGTTGTGGGCCATGGCGAATGCAAGGAAGTACGCACCGTGGACGGCCGCCGACCGCTCCGCCTCTCCGGCGAGAACGAGCTTCTCGTGCGCGAACTGACGAACCGTTTCCAGCAGCCGGTAGCGGGTCGTGGCGGCCGTTCTCGCCGGTACCACCAAGGACTGCTCCACCAATCTGACCAGCAGCTCGAACACCCCCGTTCGTCCCAACGGAGGATCACCACACACCGCCTCAGCCGCCTCGAGGGTGAAACTGCCCGCGAACACCGAAAGCCTGCGCAACAGCACCTGCTCAGGTCCGGCGAGCAGGTTGTGGCTCCATTCCAAGGTGCCACGCAGCGTCTGGTGCCGGGTGATGGGTACGCCTCCCCCGCCGAGCAGCGACAGCACGTCACTCAACCGGTGGACGATCTCCGCCGGCTCGAGAGCGGCGGCTTTGGCCGCCGCCAGCTCCAACGCCAGTGGCATCCCGTCAAGCCGTCGGCACAGCTCGACCACCCCTGGCGCGTTGTCGGCGTCGAGCGCGAAACCGGGCCGCACCTGTGCCGCACGGTCGACGAAGAGGAGGACACTCGGCAGGTGTGCAAGCTGCTCCAAGCCGGCCGCGCGGTCCCAGTCGGGTGACGGAAGGGTCAACGAGGGAACGCGCAGCGTGTACTCGCCCTGCGCATGCAGCGGCTCACGGCTCGTCGCCAGCACGTCGACACCCGAGCATCCGGCGAGGATCGCACCGACCAGCCCGGCACAGGCGGCGAGCAGGTGTTCACAGTTGTCGAGCACGATCAGCAGCCGTCTGGAGCGCAGCTGGTCCACCAGCGCCCGCCCCCGATCCGCCACATCGGAGTCCAGCCCGAGCGCCTTGGCCACCGCGTCGGCGATCATCACCGGGTCAGCGACGGCCGTCAGATCAACGAACCACGCCCCGTCGGGGTACCTCGAACGCACTCGCCGCGCGGCTTGCACGGCGAGTCGTGTCTTGCCACTGCCACCGGCCCCGGTCAGCGTGAGCAGCCGGGCCTGCCGGGTCAGCCTCTCCACGTCGGCGATCTCACGCTCGCGCCCGACGAAACTGGTCAACGGGGCCGGCAGATGGCCGACCACCTCATCAGCGGTCGCAACATCGGCCGACCGAGGGCGCTCCGCCGCCGGCGCACCCGTCAACAGTTCGCGGAACAGCGCCACCGTCTGCGCATCCGGGTCGGTCCCGAACGCGTCCAGAAGGTCGTCGACCAATCGTTCGTACCGGGCCAGCGCCTCGGATCGTCGGCCCAGGCCTGCCAGCACCACCATCGTCGCGCGGACAGCCCCCTCGTGCACCGGATCGGCGTCCAGCGCCCGTGTCAGGAGGAGCAGCGCCTCCTCCGGTGCCGTCCGCGCCAGCGCGGTCGCCAACCTCACCGAGATCTCACGGGACGCCGTCCGCAACTGGTCCCGCCGCGTCGTCAACCAGTCCGCGTCCGGCAGATCAGGCAACAGATCCCCGGCATAGAGGTCGGCCGTGGCGCGCAATGTCGCCGCATCGTCCCCCGCCGACGCCTCCTGCACGGACTCCTCGAACCGCAACACGTCGACCTCGACCGGTCCAGCGACGTCCAGCACGACCTGCTCGTCCCGGATCGACAGCCGTCCGGGTTCCGCGGGCCCGCCGCCGGCGACCGCGCGGCGCGCCACGTACAGGGTCTGGTGCAGATTTCGGGCCGCGGCCGCCGGCTCCAGATCGGGCCACAGCTGGTCCAGGACGTGCTCGCGATGACAGCGCTGGCGCGGCGCCAGCGCCAGCATCGCCACCAGCGCCTTCGCCTTCCGCAACCGCCACGCCCTCGCCTCGATCATGACCCCGTCCACGGTCACGGCGAACGATCCGAGCAGCTGGATGCGCCAGCTCGGGCGCGTCGCCATCACGGCAGCAGCCCCGCCGAACCCCGCGCTGGACGGGTTTCCGAAGCCGAGAACGCATTGACCTCGTTGAGCACGGCCACCACCTCCGGAGTGTCCCCACGACTGACGACCCCATGCTCGCCCATCCATGCCACGCACAGGGGCGCCTCGCCCGACCCCGGGCCCCGGCCGACGGAATTACGCCGGACGTCGCAACGAGCCGGGTCGGGTCGGCCTGCCCGACCGGGAGGCCTGGCTCCACGTGCGGCAGCGTTCGACTGCACTGCCGATGGTGAGTAACGGCAGGCCGCCGCGCCTGCCCCTTGGAGCGTCATGAGCACCCTGCCCCCGACGCCCGCGCCGGGGCCTCACTCCGCCAGCGCGTCACCGGACGGTGATCCTCGCTGGGATCCGTCGGCATCGGAGTCATCCGAGCATGAGTCTGCATCATCGCCGCGCAAGGCGAACTCGAAGAACCTGTCCGCCTCATGCTCGGCCAATTGTCCCTTGCCGGACGGTGTGGAAGCATCCTGCCCATGCGATCGGGACGCACGTCATGGGACCGGAACTCCAACGACGCACTCAGGTCGCAGGTGGCACTGTTGGAGGAACAGGCGCTCAGCCTGTTCCAGCAGGGCCGCACGGCCGAGGCCGTGCCGCTGCAGGAACGGGCTGTCGAGCTTGTCCGCACGATCATCGACGCCCAGGCCGGGGCCACTCCCGACGACCTGGTGATGCTGGGCTCACTGCAGTACGGGCTGGGTTCGAGCCTGCGTGCGGTGGACCGTCCCGACGACGCACTGGCCGCGCTCGATGCTGCCGAGGAGGCCTATGGCGAGGTGCTCGGAACCGGCAGGCGAGACATGGTGCAGCGGATCACGGATGTGCAGGTGCGCCGCGCCAGGACGTTCCAGGAGCTGGGCCGGGTGACGGACTCCATCCTCGAAATGAACGGTGTGGTCCGGGCAGCGGTGCTGGCGGGTCCGGACGGCAACGTGTTCGAGTTCGAGCTGGGCCTCAGCCGGCTCCTGTACACCAACGCCCTGGTGCTGGGCCAGTACGGCGACCCGGATCTGATCCTGAGCTCGGCGGACACCGTGGTGCGGCTGATCACCTCGAACGGCCTGAAGGTCAACACACTCGAGGGCGATCGCGCTTACTACATCGATGTGCTGCGCAGCGCGGCCACTATCGCGATGCGCGAGCACGCCGGGCAGGGGCGCGCCGAGACAGCCGTGTCGGCCGGGCGGATCGCGGTCGACACCTGGGTCGAGGTCGAGCGGTCGAAGTTCCCGCAGCTGATCCGCGAGATGGGCGCGATACCGTCCATGTACCGCATCTCGATCGTCCGGGCTGCGGCGTACTACGGCAAGCTCACAGAGGCGCTCGGGCAGCAGGAACTGTCGGAGCGCTATCGCGACTTCGCGCGCAGCGTGGACGCCGACGTCGCCGGCCGGGCCGAGCAGAACTGGCTCGGGATCGGGATCGGGCCGATGACCATGAGCACGGCACTGCACCAGGCACGCGAGCTGCTCGGCGTCGGGCAGGTGTCGGACGAGGTCCTGCTGCTCGGCGGCCCGGACAACGCACGGAGCAGGTTCACCACCAACCAGCGCTGCCCGCAGTCGCAGTGGGCCGCCTCGGCCGGGGAACTGGCCCGGATCGTGGCACCACTGGAGCGGTATCCGCAGCTGGTGGCCGCGCTCGGGCTGGAGGCGCACCTCCTGTACGCGTCCTCACTGGCCGTAGCCGAGGACGTCACGGCGTGGCACGTGGCCAACTCACGTCATTGGATGTACCTGCTCCGGGATCTGGTCAGGGCGTTCGAGCAGGCAGGCGACCAAGCCATCTGCCAGGAGCTGAAGCGCTGGATGGACATCACTTGTGAGGTCATCAACCCCTTCCACGACCCCCACGGCCACTGACCGGAACCTCGAACTCCCGACGCGTGCCTACGGCGCCCAGGTGGCGCGCGGACCCTTCCACATCCCGCGTCGTGCGGCCTGGACAACCATCTCGAAGGAGCTGCTGGGGGTGCCACGGGGCTGCTCCCGCGATCTCCGATTACGGCGTGGCCGTCTCAGCCGTCGAACGTCAACGCGCCGCCCTGGCCGGGCAGGACGGCCACAGCGGCACCTTCGCGCGAGCCGGTGCTCCCACTCACGCGCTGGGGCGGCTGCGGCCGGCTGGAGGCAAGCAATCTGCGTGTCGCGATCGCGACCGCCCACGGTTTGGTTAAGGCCAGGGCGAGGCGGCGAAGCGGTCCCCGCCCAGGCGTACTGACGGGCCGTCATGTTGCTGTGGCAATAGGCGTATCAGCAGGTCATGGCCTCGATGTGCACCTTTTGGAGGGAGGCCACGCCCGAGGGGTAGCTGGCGAAGTCCAGGACCTGGGCTGGTCCGAAATACCATGTGGATTTGGTGCCGTTGGTCTTCTTGACGTCGACATAGCCGGCGTTGCAGCCGGTCGATATCATGCTGGTCCAGAACCCAGAGCTGGAAACGTCGTCGTCTCCGGTGTTCGTGTAGCAGATGACGCCGTGGTAGGTGGTGTGCTGGCGCAGGTAGCCGAAGGAGGTGCAGCCAGTTGATCCGGTGTGGGGCGTGACGGTCTGTGCTGTGGCACCCCCGGCCCCGACGAATACCAGTGCCCCAGCGACGAGTCCTGTCAGAACATGAAGAACCTTCACTTGCGTCTCTCCCTGTCGTCCTTCGGTGTTGCACGGAAGAAGTAGGCTTTTCGCTCCTCGCTGAGGGCGAACTGATCGCTGCAACGTCTGACGAAGCCTGGCACCGCTACGGGGTCCCGTCTGTCTGCGGTCGGGATCCGCCGTTCTCCAGGTGCTGTGCAGGCCGCGGGCCTGCGGTTCGTCGCACCGCAGGCCCGTGCCTGACCGCCGGTTGCGGCGCTGGAGGTGCCCCGGTCAGCCGATCAGGCTGGGGAACCAGATACGCGGTTCGATGATCATCGGTTGCTCCTTCCGTGGCTCGGTCCACCGACGTATGTCGGGGACGGCGGAGTGGATGACATCCATGCTGGGGGCGTCATCCCCGGGGCGGACGTCGCAGGGCGACGGAATGGGCGAAACTTGCCTTCATGACACGCACATCGGCGGATTCCGTACTGAGCCTCATGGATCAGCGGCTGGTGGCCGCGTTGCAGTGGGACGGCCGCCTCACCGCGGAGCGGGCGGCCCGCGTCCTCGGACTCAGCCCCGCCACCGTCCGCCGCCGCCTGCGCGCGCTCGACACCGATGGCGTCATGCGCGTGGTGATCTCACCGGTGGCGCGACCGCGCAACGGGGGCTCGGCCGGGGCCCTGTTCCTGCGCATCCGGGTCCTGCGGGGAAAGCTCGACACGATCGTCGCCGCGCTCGCGGCGCGCGAAGACATCCCCTTCATCGACGTCACCACCTCGGGTGACGAGATCTTCGCGATCGCCCGAACCGAACCGGGCTCACGCGACCCGTTGGTCTTCCGCCAGTTACCCTCTACTCAAGCGGTGACATCCCTGGAGAGTGCCACGATCCTGCACGTCTTCCGGCTCACCTCCGAGTGGCGTCACCAGGTGCTGACCGCGCCCGAACGCGCGGCGCTCAGCAAGGGTGAGCCGGCCCCCGGGGCGAGCCCTTCCGGTTCCCCGGGACCATATGGCGTCGACACCGATGGCGTGGAACAGTCCCTTATCGACGCCCTCATACCCGACGCGCGTCTGACCGCGGCGGCCCTCGCCGCACGCACCGGCCATCCGGAGACCACGGTACGCCGGCGCCTGACCCAACTGGCGGCCCAGGGCCGTCTGATCACCCAGGTCCTGGTCGATCCACGCCGCCTCGGGCTGCCCATCGACGCCAAACTCCTGCTGCACGTGCCCCCCGACCATCTGACCGCCGCCGGGCAGGCACTGGCCGACCATCCCTCGGTGCACGGCGCGTTCGCGACGTCGGGACCTGCCAACCTGCATGCCGCCGCGTACTTCCCGGACCTGACGAGCCTCTACGGCTTCCTCTCCCGCGACCTGGTCGGCCTGGGCATCACTCACGTCGAGACGGCCGTCGTCAGCCGTGCCGCCAAACGCCCCTCCGTGCCGGTCCGACCGGTCCCGTCGAGGTGAGCGCACCCCCTCTGACGGATCGGCAGCTCACTCCGGCGCCCCCCGCACACGGATCATCGCCACCCCCGCGGTCCGCCAAATCCCGCAACCCTGGCTCGACCAAGCCGCCCCCGGCGCGGTGATCGTGGCCCCGCTCAACGCCTCGTTCGGACACGAAGCCCTTCTGCACCTGACCGCCGACGGACACAGCGGCGGCGAGGGCCGCTTGATCACCGGTCTGGCGTTCATGACACCCGCGCCCAACGCGAACCCCGCTCCTCCACCGACCTCGGCTGACCGTCCCTGGCCGGCGCCCGGCCGCCCTGGGCCCAGTCAGGGCCGGCGCCGACACGCATCCGCGCGTTGCCACAAGCCTGTGGCGGTGATCCGGCGGGCCACCGGGCCGCCGATGGCCCCGCCCTCCGAAATGACGTTGGCGGCACCGAGGCGATGACGCGATCAGGCCCACCCCACCACCAGAGCCTCGCCGACGACCAGGCGTTCCTGCGTGTCGCATGAGTGCGGGAACCTCTGCGGCCTGAGCTGCAGACCGGCACCCGCGAGCGCTGCGACCACCCGCGCCGCGAGTTCCGTGCGCTCGATCTCCGGGATGGTGCTGAGGTTGAAGAACAGGTAGATCCCCGTGTCGTCGTCCGGGGAGACCACGACAGGCCCCTTCGGACCATCGCAGGGGATCCCCGCGCCGGTGATTGCTTGGATCACCCGGCTGTGCACCTCGGCCGCGATCTTCAGGTCGACTGCGCGTGCTGCGGTGCAGATCGCGGCGCAGAGTTCGGTAGCGGCCGGTATCGCCGCGCCGACCAGAAGGGTGAACGGCCCCATCATGACGGTGTCGGTTGCTGAGTCATACCGAAAGCTCCAGGAGTCGCGGGCCACGTCACGCGGCGCGCCGACCTCCCGAGCTCCAGCCTGTGGTCCGCCGCCCTTGCCGCGTGCCCAGTCCTCGAAGCGGGTCAGCCCGTCACGGACATGCTTGATGGCGGGCAGAGCGGCCTCGTAACGCTGTTGGGCCAGTTCAAGCGCATCGACGACGCCCGGACCCATTCCGAGAGCCTTCAGGGCGATCTGTTCGAGCTTCACCGCCGCAAGCAACTGGCGCAGCGCGACGATCAGCGTCCGTGCGTCGATCTGGCGAGAGCCGAACCAGCCGGTCGGCTGGTCATCGCTGTGCATACGCTGGACGGTCAGGACGACGGTGGCCTTCAGCAAGCCCGCCTCCGACACCGCGATCGCGTACGGGTTGTCTGCTGGTGACCGGTCATCCGGAAGGCTGTCGCTCATAGCGACAGTCTGAGGCCCCTCAACCAACGGCCGCTGCGACCATTCAACTAGAGCGTGTCCCTTTGGCTCCCGAGCGGCGGGCGTCGTACGAACCCGCCGAACGGCCCCCTGCCGCGCCGGCTCGCACAAGCGCGGGCGCCGGCCGGGAAAGACAACGGCAGCCTTCACCCGGGGCGGGACAACACAGGGCGTCCTGCGGGGTACCGGGGATGGCGTGAGGTCAAGTCGAAGCGTCTGGCGGGCGCCGGCTCACCCGTGATGCGGTGGGTGGAGCATCAGCGGCCGACGGACTCGATCTCGAATGCTGCCCGTCTCACCGTCAGGTCATGAGCACCTCGCCGCTGACGCATAGGCGACGCCCCAACATAGGAGCCCACCAGTCCCGCAGCCCGGCATGGTGATGAGAGTAGTCGGGAACGGCGCCCGCGATTCGGTCCGCCGGGCGCCGTCACCCCTAGGGCCTGTCGTCTGGATCTCCGCGGCGTCGCGGCGTCGCGGTGTCCAGCACGCACATCTGCCGCGTTGTCGTCGGTCGACGACGCTCCGCGTCGCCTCCCTCCTCCGCCTTGCAGCTGCACGCACCGGACACCGCTCCTTCCCCCACGGAGATCCAGACGACAGACCCTAGCTCCGGACCACGGTCACGGCTTCAGCTTGTCGGCTTCCCTGACTTCGTGCAGGTGGATGAGGACGTCGAAAGACTTGGCGATCGCGACATCGCGCGGTTCGGCGGGGAACTGGGTGCCGAGGCTGAGTGTGGGCCGGGCGATGTCGAGCCAGGCACGCGCGGGGGCCGGGGCATGCCGGACGTCAAGGTAGAAGTCCCGGTAGCGGACCTGGTCGAGGATGTACTCGTTCCTGCCGGGACCGGCGGCGCCTACGGTGAACTTCTTCCACTCGCCGCCGAGGGCCGCGTCCTTCGACAGGAAGGATCCCTGGTTGAAGGTGAAGCCGATCGCGAGATACTTGTTGGCCATGGTGTCGCGCAGGAATGAGCCCTGTGTCTTGGGATACATCGTGGCATCGCTGGCCGTGTAGCCGACGTGGTCGTTGTGTGCCGAGAGCAGCACCTTGGCGCCGGTCTTCTGCTGCCACCACGTGACGTTCTGGGCCATCACTTCGTCGCGGAAGCGCTGAGAGGTGGCCACCGAGTTGGGGTCGGTGACGTCCATCGTGAGGAACTTGGTGGTCTGGGCGATGGACCGGGCGTTCTGCTCCGCCCAGATGAAGGCCTCGGTGCCCGAGCCCTTCTGGCTGCTGACCAGTTCTAGGGCCTGCTGTGCCTTCGCGGCGAGCTGCTGGCGTTCCGTGAGCGGTTTGGCCAGGTAGGCGAAGACGTCGTCGATCGGGCGCAGGCCGGCGTAGAGCTCGTTGAGCCGGGGCAGCGCCGCTGGATGGTTGCGCTGCACGTAGCCGGTCACCCGGCCGAAGAACGCGTCGCTCAGTTGAGGGGCGCCGACGTCGTTGCCCATGAAGTGGACGGTGCGACTGGGGTGGCTGCGGTTGTACGCCCGCATCCACTCGATGAGGCTCAAGAACTCCTCACGTTCCCAGGGGGAGTTGCCCAGTGCCTGCCGGGTGATCTCACGGACGTCGCCGTTACCGGTCTGGAGATAGTCATCGATCTGGAGCCCTGAGGACCAGCTCATCTCGAGGGAGAAAGTGGTGAACCCCTTCTTTTCCACGAGGTAGCGGAAGACCCGCTCCTTCATGGTGAAGAACTCGTGGGATCCGTGAGTGGCCTCGCCGAGGCCGACCACCTTGGCGTCACCGATCATCGAGGCCAGCGGACGCAGGTCAGCGGTGTTCCCGCCGGGCTCCGTCGAGGCGAGCGGATGCGCCGCGCGCTCCAGCGCGCGAACCACGTTCGGCTTCCTCTGAACCGTGTCGGCGGGTGCCGCCTGCGCTGCCACGGGAATGAGCGACGCTCCTACCGCTGCCACTGCGGTGGCCAGCAATCCCCGACGGCCGATGCCTATCAAGCGTGTATCCATGTGCTGTGTTCCTCAGATTGTGTTTCGTGCGACGTGAAGATCCTTGCCTCGATTACGCGGCCAGGACAGGGAGCCAGCCTCCGAGGCGTTGCGGGGGGTAGCCCCCAGGTGTGCTGGGGGCCCGGGTGAGGTGGGGCTGCCCTCACCGTTGTCGAGCACAGCGCCGGCGACCAGCCATGAGGCCTCGGTCGGCGGTAGGGCGAGGGCTCGTTCGGCCGATGTACTGAGCCTGGCTGCCGGCCTGGACCGCCGACAGTGAGAGATCACCGCCCTCGGCGGGAGGCACCACCACCCTGCTGGGCGAGTTCGTCCGGCAGGACCTGAGCGGGTACGTCCTGCGGCGTGGCGTTGAGACAGCGCGTCAGCCCGCAACTGGGTGGACGCGGAGCAGAGGCCTGTGGGGTGAGCACCCCCGGTCTGCCGATGGGAGCCGTGCACGATGCGGCCTGCGGCAGGCGCCCGCGCGAACGGCTGCTGGGACACTTCGGATCCACCGAGCCGGTGCGCCGCGGTACTCGGGGCGGCCTGTCTAGTTGGCCTTGGCCAGGTGGGTCCCGAAGAAGTCGGTGAGCTTGGCGACCGCGGGGCCGACGTACTGCTCTTTGTCGTAGAGGTCGACGTGGCTGGCCCCGTCGATCCAGTGCAGTTCCTTGGGGTTGCGAGCGTTCTGGAACGCCTCCACCGCCATCCAGGAGGTCACCGCTTCGCTTCCGACGATCATCAGCAGCGGGCGGGGCTCGATCAGGTCGACGCAGCGGAAGGCGTCGAAGCCGGCCAGGCGATCGACGCTGGACCAGGTGAAGAACTTCGCCGAGCGTGAGTGCCGGGCGCGGTCGGTTCGGTAGTACTCGAAGCCCTCGAAGCCGTGCCGGCCGCCCAGGGCGCGGGCCTGCTCGGCGGCGTCGGGGAAGAGCGGGAAGCTCTGCACGCCCTCGCCGCGGGCTTCGGCGGTGCGCGCGGCCGCGGCCGCGTCGAGCATGCCCTGGATGACGGCGGGATCCTGGGCGCCGTCGGCGCCCAGGCGGAACTGA
The DNA here is from genome assembly GCF_023701745.1 of Streptomyces sp. RKAG293. Taxonomy (NCBI): domain Bacteria; kingdom Bacillati; phylum Actinomycetota; class Actinomycetes; order Kitasatosporales; family Streptomycetaceae; genus Streptomyces; species Streptomyces sp. RKAG293. The sequence continues at coordinate 391,636 of NZ_JAJOZB010000001.1, forward strand.
CGGGCGATGTCGACGGCGCTTACCGTGCCAACAGCCTTGATGCGGTGGTCGGTGGCGGCGGCGGGAAGCACATACCCGCCGGAGGCACAGATGCCCAGCACCCCGATGCGGTCGGGGTCGACCTCGTCACAGGTGGTGAGGAACGAGACCGCGGCTTTGATGTCTTCCACCCGGTGGGCCGGGTCCTCCAGGCCGCGCGGGGTGCCCTCGCTCTCGCCCTGGTAGGCGGCGTCGAAGGCGAGGGTGACGAGGCCCTGCCCGGCCAGGCGCCGCGCATACAGGCCGGCGGCCTGCTCCTTCACGCCGCTGCCGGGATGACCCACCACGACGGCGGGGCGGGGGCCGCCGGCTTCGCCGTCGGGGGTGTAGAGGTGGCCGGCGATCTTCAGGCCGTCGCTGGGAAAGGTGACGTCCGTCTTCATAGTGGTGCTCTCCGGTCGTGGAGGGGGTCGGTTGGCCCGGGGCGGGATCCGGTGACGGCGTCGAGTCCGCCGGCCACCTCCACCACCGTCGCTCCGCCCGGTACGCGGTACCAGGGAGGGCGCTGCCTGTGCAGACCAGTACCAGGCACGCGGCCGCGACCTGGCGGACACTGGGAACCATGGACAACCCCGGCGATCCTCCAGGCGGCAACGCCCTGGGCGAATTCCTTCGCGCCCGCCGCGCCGCCCTGGACCCGCGGCGCGTCGGCCTGCCCGACGACGGCCGCCTGCGCCGGGTCCCGGGCCTGCGCCGGGAGGAACTGGCCCAGCTCGCACACATGAGCATCGACTACGTCGTACGGCTCGAACAGGGTAGGACCCGCCGGGTCTCCCGCCCGGTCCTCGACGCCCTCGCCGACGCCCTGCAACTCGCCCCGGACGAACGTGCGTATCTGTTCACCGTGGCCGACGTCACGCAGGCCTCCCCCGCCCGGCAGCCCGCCGGGCAGCAGGTCGACCCGCAACTGCAGCAGCTGCTCGACGGCATGCACGACATCCCCGCCATGGTCCTCAACCGCCGCATGGACGTTCTGGCCTGGAACCGAGGTGCGGCAGCCCTGCTGACCGACTTCGCCGCGCTGCCCGTATCCGAGCGCAACCTGATCCGGCTGACGTTCCTCGACGACACCTACCGGTCCCTGTACGCGGACTGGCCACGCGCCGCCCGCGAGTGCGTCGCGGTCCTGCGGATGGAGGCCGGGCGCAACCCCAACGACCGGGCGCTCACCGCCCTGGTCTGCGAACTCACCGTCCGGGACCCGGACTTCCGCACCTGGTGGGCAAGCCACCAGGTCCGCGGGCCCCGCCAGCTCACCAAGACCTACCGCCACCCGGTCATCGGCACCGTGACCCTCGACGTCCAGCAGTTCCGCGTCGACACACAGCCCGACCAGCAACTTGTCGCCTACACAGCCCCACCGGACTCCCCCTCCCAGGAATCACTGCGCTTCCTCCTCCAGTGGTCCGCCCAACCGGACGACCACACCACGAACCGAGGCCGCCGCGACTAGGGCCTCGCGGCCGCAGCGGCGTCCGGTGGTCAGTCGCGCCGGCTCGCGCCTAATTCGGTGGGGGGATGCAGGGGTTCTGCCACCATCATCGGATGGGTGCTTTGGACGCAGTGGCAGGCAGGGTTGCCGGCGGGGTCACCGTGGTGTTCCGGCCCAGCGGCACCTCGATGGTCCCGCTGATACGCAGTCGGCAGCAGGTGACCGTCGCTCCGGTCGACCCATCGAAGCTGGAGGTCGGCGACATCGGGCCGCCGAACTACGTGGGTGGCAGGAGGAGCGCGCCTTCGCGGGATCGATGACGCCGAGGGTCGGCCGTTGCTGCGGATAGTCCGCAGCGGCACTGGCTCGGTGGTGATCTGGCGGCGCGCGCATGCCGCGGCCGAAGCACAGGTCGGCACTTCACTGCTCATCGATAGGTGGCTGTCGGGCGAGGAACTCCTCGAACGCCGCCTTCTGCTTCGGATCCATGAAGCCTTGGCGGACATTGCGGGCCTGCTCCTCGAGCCAGTGCGCCTCGTCAGGGACAAGAAGCTCGGCGACCACCACCCCTCCACGAGCGACCGCTGTGCGCGTTCCCACGCGACGACGGAAGAGCGTGAACGCGCCGAATTCCTCTGGGTGAGCCAGTTCCGGCCCTTCCGCGTCGGCCCCGTTCTCGTCCCTGGCGTCGCTCGCCCGATAGGCAGTGGGGGCCCAATGCTCCCAGAGCGCCAACGTGGCTGCGGGCACCAGAACGGCGCGCTCGGCCTCTGCACGCCCCTCCCACATGAACGTGACGGTGACGGGCTCGCCGACAGCCTCGGCCAGCCCGAGTACCCTCTCCACCTCATCGTTGATCGGGTAAGCCGCAACGACATCCATCTCAATTCCCATGGTTCCAGAGGCTACTGGCACCCTCCGACATGTCAGGCGCGTTGCTCCTGCACCTCCTCGTCCACGGCGCGTAGCCGGTGATGTCACCGGGCGGAGCGCCTGTCCAGGACAAGAAGGGGTCACCCCGTTCGATCAGCCCAGCCCTCGGTGTCCGAGCAGGACTCGTAGGAGTAGCGCGCTTCGCGGGTCCACTCCTCCCCGGTGATGCGTTCGTATGCCTGGTCCGTGCCGCAGGAGTCTGACCGTCCTGCATACCGGGTCAGCTGTTTGCTGTTGCTGTGAGAAGGACGCGTTTGCGGAGGTCCGGCGGCTGTATGTCGGGGTGCAGGCCCGAGCGGCCGGTCGACCGACCGTGGTGAGGGCGCGCAGGTCAGCAACCGAACAGTCTCTGCGAGAGTGGTTGCATGGGCGAACTGGTGGAGCATGTTGACGGGCAGGACCGGGTCGTGGGTGTCATGGAGCGTGGGACAGCGGTCCGCGGGCGGCACCTGTACCGGATGTCCATGGTGATCCTCCGGGACTTCGAGGACCGGTATCTGGTGCATCGGCGTCCCGAGAACAGCCCACGATTTCCTGGGGAGTACAGCTGGATGATCGCGGGCGCCGTGGGCGTGGGCGAGTCCTATGAGGCCGCGGCACGCCGAGAACTCCTGGAGGAGATGGGGGTCGATGCCCCGGTGCGGTCCGTCTTCAAGTTTCTGTGTGACGGTCAGTTGAGCCCCTACTGGTTCGCGGTGCATGAAGCCGTCGTTGACCCTGCGACCATCGCGCCGTGCGAAGACGATGCTGCCTGGCACGGTTGGCTGACCGAAGCGGAACTGGTGAACGCCATGGCAGCCTGGACGTTCGTGTCGGACAGCCGCGACGCATTTACCCGGTACATGGCCCTGAAGGCGCAGGGGCGTCCCCAAGGACCGACCTCGAGCGGCAAGACCCATCGGCCACCGCCTCTCCCGGGGCGTTGACCGGGTCCCATCTGGCCCTCTACCAGGATGGTCCTCGTGCGCATGGCCAAGACCAGCGCACAAGCGAATTCGTGGCACGGGAGACCGCAGCCGGCCGAAGGACCTCACCACCACGGTCGCTGTCCCCGGCATCGCCGATCTACGGCCTTCGGCCTTCGTCGGTCCAAGAACATCACCCTCACCACCGTGGCCGAGTACTTCGGTGTCGGGCCCGCAGCCAACTCCTGCTGACGGCGCTCCCCTGCCCGGAGGAAGGCACCCCCGGTACGCACGGCATGCCGGTGTCGGCTTTGACACCGTCCTCCGGCGGCGGCGCAGGTCCGCCCCTCACGCCGGTGGCGTGCCAAGACGTGATCGACATCATCGGGGGCAAGACGGCACCCGTCGGGGTCTCCCAGCTGTTCAACTGGAAGGACGACGTCCTACCGGGTGGCACCACGCTGGCGGCCCATCCGTCCGCAGGTGCCGAGAGCGTGTTCCGGGCCCTGGAATCGGACCTGCCGCTGTGCCGAGCGCATCGTGGTGCGGAGCAGCGCAGGTTGGCGGACCTCACCAACGACCTCGGACTGCGGTTCTTTACCGTGAACCTCCGCTTGGGTATCCGCGGAGTGGACCTCAGCCGGCGCATCACGGGTTGTCGGTCGGCGACATCGCCCTGATGTTCGTCTCCGCCGCCAAAGCGGTGGGACGGGCCTGGTCTGTCAGGGGTAGGACGTGAACGGGTGAATCGACGTCACGCTCCGGCCTGAAGGCGGAGGCCTGCCAGCGTCAGTTCCAGCCCGGCGAGGAACTGCTCCTTGTCGTCGTGCCCGTCGAACTCGTCGACGATGTCGTGCACGAAGGGAAACGCCTCAGCGTCGAGCGCACGCCACGCCTCGGCGTAGCGACCGAGGAACTCATCGCGGTCCACGCTGCCGTCGAGGACCTCCTGGGGGGGCTCCTGCCCCATGTCGGCGGCGTTGCCGACGACGACGCCCACGATGGCCGACACGGCATGGAACCGCTGCCGTGGTGTGAGGTCGAGTCGAAGCGTCTGTCGTCCCAGCTCCTCGTAGAGTCGCAACGAGTTGCCCGGGGCGTCGATGTCCTGCATGAAGTGCGCGCCCAGCCAGGGCCGGTCCACGATCGCGTCGAACAGGGTGACGGCCATCGCGCGCAGGTCATCGATGGGGTCGCCGCTGCTGGTCTGCCCTTCGACGGCGGTCAGCACCCCGCCGAGCACGTGGTCTATGGCGCGGTCGAGGAGCTCGTCCTTGCTGGAGACGTACCAGTAGATGCTGCCGACGCCGGTGCCGAGTCGGGCCGCGAGGGCGCGGAGGGTCAGCGCCGACTCGCCCGCCTCGTCGAGGAGGGCCACGGCCGCGGTGAGAACGGCCTCGATGGAGTGCGAGGCACGTTGACGTCCTCGGGAAGGACGCTCGGCGGGTCGGGGTCGCGGGCCTGTCATGGTGCACATCCAATCACAGCTTGCACAATTATCGAACCTCGTTCTATCGTAGAACGTCGTTCGATAGTCGGCGACGTTCCGAGAGGGGCCCGCCATGACCACGACCGCCACCCCGCCCGCTGCCTCGCGCACCTATCCGTCCCTGCGCGCGGCATGGATACCCCTGGCCGCGCTCTGCCTGGCCTTCTTCGTCGAGATGGTCGACAACACGCTGCTCTCGATCGCGCTCCCCACGATCGGCCGGGACCTCGGCGGCGGCACCACGGCGCTGCAGTGGGTCACCGGCGCGTACTCGCTGACGTTCGGCGGCCTGCTGCTGACGGCAGGATCGATGGCCGACCGGCTCGGGCGCCGACGGGTGCTGCTCGTGGGTCTGGCGGTGTTCGGTCTTCTGAGCCTGGGCGTCGTCGCGGTCTCCACCACAGGGGAGCTCATCACCTTGCGGGCCGGCCTCGGCATCGCCGCGGCGGCGATGGCCCCCATCACCAACTCGCTGGTCTTCCGGCTGTTCGACGACAAGGCACTGCGGATGCGCGCGATGACCCTGATGATCGTCGTCGGCATGTCCGGCTTCGTCCTCGGCCCGCTACTGGGCGGCACCGCCCTGGCCCACGTGCAGTGGCAGTGGCTCCTGGTCGTCAACGCCCCGATCGCACTGATCGCGGCCATCGGCGTCCGCTTGGGCGTCCCGGCCGACCGGCCGCAGGACCTGACCCACGACAAGCTCGATCTGCCGGGTGCCGCCTTGAGCGTCACCACCATCGGCCTCGCCTGCTACTCGCTGACCAGCGGCGTCGAGCACGGCTGGCTCTCCACGACCACCCTCGCATCGGTCTTCGGCGCCATCGCCGCGGGCATCGCGTTCGTGTGGCACGAGCACCGCAGCGCATCGCCCATGCTGGACCTGCGCCTCTTCTCCAACGGCACCGTCCGCGGCGCCGCCATCGCGCAGATCGGCACGGCCATCGCGATGGCCGCCGTGATGTTCGGGCTGATCCTCCACTTCCAGTACGCCTACGGGTGGAGCCCCGTACGGGCCGGCCTGGCGAACCTGCCGCTCATCGTGACCATGATCGCCGCAACCCCCCTGTCCGAGTGGCTCGCCGGAAGGTTCGGCCACCGCATCGCCTGCCTCGTCGGCGCGGCCTGCCTGGCCGGCTCACTGGCCGGCCTGTCCTGGGGCGTCGACCACGGGTACGCCGCCATCGCGGCCTGCATGGTCGTGATGACCATCGGGCTGCGCACCGTCATGACGATCTGCGCCATCGCGCTCGTCGATGCCATGCCGGGCAACCGCACCTCGATCGGCACGGCGCTCAACGACACCGCCCAGGAGGTCGGGAGCAGCATCGGCACCGCCGTCGTCGGCACCCTGATCGCCGCACTGGTCACCACACAGCTGCCCGCCGGCACCTGGAGCGACGCCCTGGTGGCGTCGTTCTTCCACGGCGAGCGGATCACCTACGCCGTGCTGGCGGTGATCGTCGGCCTGGTCGCGGCAGGCGGCGCACTCACGCTCACCGACTCCCACGTCACCGAAGAGCCCGCCCAAGACGTCCAGGAGGCACGGACGACTGCCTGACCGGCCACACCCCCGGCTCGGGGTCCGCCGCGAATCCACCCATGCCGGCTACGCGGACCTGAGCACCCCCGTGCGGCCGGCTGGACGAACCGGCCGCCCGGGGTGTGGGGCGGGGCGGCGCGGCCAGGGCGGGGAGTGCCGGCGGCGGTGGCGCGGTACGCGTGGCGGCCGGCGTCACGTACGGCGGCACCGCGGGGGCAGGTAGCCGAGCGCTCCGGCAGCCCCGTCACCATGGCCTGCGCCGCCCGCCCCCGCCCGGCACCTGACACCTGACGCCTGGCCGACGCGATGTGGACCGACGGTTCAGCTCGAGGCGCGTGTGCGCCGGTGATCCCCGGTCAGCGGCGGCCGGCGGCCAGGATGACGAGGAACTGGCCGCCGCCTGGCTCGATGTCGGCGGTCACCGGGAGCCCCGGTACCAGTCGGGAGAACCGGTCCACCAGCCACTCCGCCGCGGCCTGGGCGTCCCGCCTGGTCGGACAACGGCCCACCATCTCGCGGCCCCCCTTGCGCTCAAGCCTCCCGGCAACGGTGATCAGCGGCGCGGGTTCGACCACGTACAGGCGCTCCGGCCACGCGACGACCACCTTGACCGCGCCCTTACGGCTGTTGCACCCACGGTGCGCGAGCCGCTCGGCGACCTTGGCCTTCCGGTCGGCGGTCCGGCTGTCGACACTGGGCCCGCGCGGATCGTTCACCGACTCGTCGGGGTCGACCGGTTCGTCACACACCCAGCAGCGCCAACCGTCGCGCTCAGCCACATCATCAAGGAGACTCACCCGAGCAAACTAGCCTGTCCGGCCACCACCCCGCGCACCAGGGCCCGGCAAGGCCTTCACACCGGACAGCCTGCAAGTCGCGGCGAACCCCTGTTCACAGCCTCCGACCGCCGCACGACCACGGCGGAGCGGGCCCGCGATGCCCGCAGGCCCGACGCGGCCGAACGCCTGGTCGACGTGGTGCCGGCCGCCGTCGGTAGCGGCGTAACGCGAAGTACCGCCAGGCACCCGCGGCGCTCCATGACCTCCACGCAGGAAGCGAACGCCTGCTCGTCCGGTCCGAAGGAGTCGGCCACGTCGAGGCCGTCGCGGTCCAGCGGCAGCAAGTCCGCACCGTGGTCGCCGTCCAGCTCACACACGGTGGCCACCACCGAGCCGCCCAACGGGACCCTGTCCGTACCTGCCGTCGACACGGATTTGCGGGCTCCGATCATCGGGCCAACGGTCCTGACGCGTCACCAGTTCGAGTGCGCTACCGCCCGCGTAGTGCCATGGTGGTGCCATGAGCGAGACGTGCCAGGGCTGCCAGGGCCAACGGGTGACGGCCCACACCACCGTGGCGGTGGAGCTGGATGACCAGGGCAACCAGGTGTCGAAGACTCGCGAGTACACGGCACCGTGCGGCACCTGCCACGGCAACGGCACGGTCGACTAGGAGGCTGGGATGCGATCCGCTTACTGCTGCGTGATCTGCGGCGTGCACTACCTGCCCCCGGAAGGCATGGAGTATCCAGCCCTGCAGCTGGAAGCTTCACCCGTGCACTGCGCCAAGCCGGAATGCGCAGCCGCGGTAGCGGCCGGGGATGCAGGGCTGCCGGTAGAAGTCCTGGCCATGCTCGCCGGGCGAGCAGCAGACGCCCAAAGTGACGCGCGAGAACCAGTACGCAGCGGCGGCAAAGCCCGTGGTCGGCGAGCTGGAGCCGCACCCGGCGGCGGACGGTCCAAGCTGCGTTAGCCGCAAGCCGCAGGTCCCTCCCCGCGCGTGCGGGGAGCAGACTCCGTGACCTGCGGTCTTAGGGGTCGCGCGGACAGGCGCGGTTGGAGCCCCGGCGGCAGAACGGGCACAGGTCCTGACGATCATGGAGTTGCGATGCTCTGTGATCACTGGGGAGACCTGTACCCGCGCTTCCATCATGGCTGACGGAACCACTCTGGGATCAATTCATGGCCCTGCTGCCCGAGCAGCCGGAGTTCCACCCGGACCATCCGCTCGGCTGCCACCGTCGGCGCATCAGTGACCGGATCGTCTTCGACAAGATGCTGCAGCTGCTGCGCTTCGGCTGTTCTTACGAGACGATCGCCGACACGACCTGCTCGGCCACCACGATCCGCAGCCGCCGCGAGGAGTGGATACAACTCGGCGTGTTCGCCCGGCTCAAACAGATCGCGCTGGACTCCCACGACCGGATCGTCGGCCTCGTCCTCGATCGCATCGCGCACAAGGGCGAGAAGGCGCCCATCCAGGCCAGTCAGCGTTGGCATGTCGAACGCACCCACGCCTGGCAGAACGCCTTCCACCGGCTCGTCCGCTGGTACGAGCGGCGCACCACCGTGATCGACGCCTTCTTCGACCTCGCCGACACGATCATCACCGTACGTAGCCTGATCCGGCAGGCATGGACGACTCACCGCTGGGACGAGCGCCCGCGACGCCGACCATGACCGCACGCCTATCCACACGACCTCCTATCTGACCGCTGCTCGGTTGCCGATGCCAGTGTTGTGGTGCTCTTGAGCGGCAAGGACCTGATCGACGTGATCGAGCGCCCACTGGCCGAGGGCGGCCAGCGGTCCGTCAGAGAGGCTGCCGCCCAACTCGGACAGCTCGTAGGCCACGGAGCGGTCGCCAGGCGTAGTGATCCGTACGATCAGGCCGTTGGTGTGCAGGCGGCGCAGCGTCTGGGTGAGGACCTTGTCGCTGACGCCCACGATTGCGCCCAGAAGGTCGATCCGGCGGCGCCGGCCCGCCCGCAGCGTCATCAGCACCACCGGGTCCCAGGTGTGGGCTATCAGCTCAGCTGCCAGGCGCACCGCACAGTCGGCGGCGAAGGGCTCGCAATGGTCGTCCATACGTTTCTTCCTACCGGATTCGGGCCTACCGATCGGTAGGCCCGAGGTCTCTACCGTAACGAGGTATCAGGCCTTCAAGGACGGGGAGAGCAACGTGCGAATCGGAATTCTGGGCACCGGCGTGATGGCCTCTGCACTGGCGGAGGCGTGGACGCGACGTGGACACCACATCCTCGTCGGAGGCCGTTCACGGGAGAAGGCCCGGGCGATCGCCGAGCAGCTCGGCGACGCGGTCGAGGCGGTCGACCCTGCGCAGGTGGCCAAGGCGAGCGATGCCGTGGTCGTCGCGGTGGCGTGGGAGGGGATCGACCAGGTGCTCGATCTCGCCGGAGCCGGCGAGGGGTCACTGACCGGCAAGGCCGTGATCGACTGCACCAACGCGGTGGACTACGCCGACGGCCTGCTCAAGCTGCCAACCGGGTCGGCGGTGGAGCACATCGCCGAGCGAGCCGTGGGCAGCCACGTGGTCAAGGCGCTTCACCTCTTCGCGGGGACGAGTTGGCTGACGCCGACGCCGACGGGACAGCCGAAGCGGACCGTGGCGATGTGCGGCGACGACGACGCGGCGCTCGACATCGCCGCCGAGCTGATCCGCGACCTCGGCGGCGCGCCTGCCGTGATAGGCGGACTGGAGCACGCCCGGCAGCTTGAAGACGTGGCGGGTTTCGTCATGCGGCTGGTCGCCGCGGGCCACAACCCCGTCACCGCCGTGCCCGTCGTCGACCGGTCACGGGACTGACGACGTCGCTCATCGCATGTGCTGCGAGACGCCCAGCACTCACATCGGGCAGCACCCATCCGAGGTCATGCAGTGCCGTCACGATCTCTGACGGACTGTGAGTCAGATCGAGCCACTCATCCCAGTCCGGATACGCCGCCAGCGCCACCGGCCGAAAGCCGATCCCGGACCGTGTGGCCCCCAACAGAATCTTGCACGTACAGCCGCCACGATGGTAGGACGGGCACAGGCCCCGGTCGTCACTGAGCGTCATACCTTCATGATCACCGGGACCTGTGCCCGCGCTACTGCCAGTGCTCTCACCGGATCCGACATTGTGCACCTACTCCCCTTTGACCACGTACCTCGCTCGTTCGCCCGCACGTCCGGACGGCGTCGTCTTCCATCGCTTCACGCATCTTCTGCAGGCGTGCCTGTACGGTCACGCCGAGCGGCAGCCGGTCGCGCGGCGGCCTCCTCGCGCTGATGGCTAGATGTCGCCTACGGCGAACTCGTCGATCGTCGCGGTGTAGTTGGCGATGCCCTGCAGCACGCACCCTGCGCCGAGCTCAATCAGGTTGCTGGTGGTCCGGCCGTGGGCGCGTGCGGTGCCTCCGGCGAAGGGGCCGGCGGTGATCGAGCCGCCATGGAGGGAGTAGGACTGTACGTCGCCGCGGAACGTCGTCTGGGGGGAGCAAGAGCGATCACCGCGGTGGCGGCAACCGCCGCCGAAATGCGGGGACTACGCACGTGGGACCTCGTTCCACTTCTGTACTGGGATGGGAGCGAACGCAAGAAGCGAACCTGCTTTCGCACGCGCCGACCCGCGCCCGCTCCTGCCGCCGCCGCAACGCCACCCGAACGGCGCACGGCGCAGGCCCGCAGGCCCGCAGGCCCGCAGGGAATCTCGGCACCATGTGAGTCGCGTTTCAGCAGGTCAGCGACTTCCGTCGATTTCTCCTGACCTCCCTGCATCGGCTCCTTTCACGCCTCAAGGCGCCGCAGGGGGACGCCTCTCACCACACGAGCCTGCCAAAACCGCGCAAACCTCACAGGTCAGTACGCTAGCCAGTAGCGGGTCCGGCCGGTCACGGAGGCAGCGATGAGTTTGCCCGGCCCGGAGAGTCTCACCACTGTCACCGCCCCCATCACAGGAGGAACGCATGGCACAGCTCTTGAGAGTCCAGAACTTCGGCGTCTCGAGTGACGGCATCGCTGCCGGTGAGGACCAGACCCTCGAGAGGCCGTTCGGTCATGTCGATCCCGGGAGGCTGTTCGCCTGGGCCGGAGCCACGGCGAGCTGGCCCATGCGCACCGACCCCGGGGGAGCCGGGGCCTGGACGACTACCTCACGCGGGACTACCCGCGCAATATCGGCGCCGAGATCATGGGCCGCAACAAGTTCGGGCCCCAGCGCGGGCCCTGGCAGGACCATGAGTGGCAGGGCTGGTGGGGTGACGAGCCCCCGTTCCACACCCCGGTATTCGTCCTGACCCACCACCAGCGTCCTTCGCTCACGCTGTCCGACACCACGTTCCACTTCGTCGAGGGCGACCCGGCAACGGTCCTCGAGCAGGCCCGGGAGGCGGCACAGGGCAAGGACGTCCGACTCGGCGGCGGTGCCACCACCATCCGGCAGTTCCTCGACGCCGACCTCGTCGACACCCTGCACGTGGCGGTCTCGCCGGTGAAGCTCGGGTCCGGAGTACGACTCTGGGACTCCCCCGATGAGCTGCTCGACCGGTTCCACCTGGAGGTGGTTCCCAGCCCGAGCGGGGTGTCGCACCACCTGTTCTGGCGCAAGTGACCGCTCCCCCAGCGGCCCGCGGCCGCAGGCACCGATGGTGCCTGCCGTCCGGCGTGGCTACGCCCCGGCCTCTCCTTCGGCGGCGAAGGCAGGGGAGGCCAGGGCCTGGGCTCCCAGGGTCCGGATCTCGGCCAGCAGCCGGGCGTTGGTGATGCCCTTGACGAGGTATCCCGCGACGCCGGCGGCAGCCATCTCAGTGCGCGAACCCTGGTCACCGTAGGCGGTGAACGCCACGATGCGCACGCCGGGGACGCCACGGACGATCTGCTGGGCGGTGTGCGGGCCCCCGCCGGGGAAGCGCACGTCGAGTACCACCACGTGCGGGCGGTGGGCGCCGGCGAGAGCGATCGCCTCGTCGGCATCGGCCGCGCAGCCGACCAAGGTGAGGTCGGCCTGGGCGCGGACGACATCGGCCAGGGCCGCGCGCAAGGTGTCGTTGTCGTCGCAGATCAATACCCGCAAGGGGCGCGGGGGTGTGGTGGGCCGGGTGGGCCGTGTCATGAGGGCGCTTGGGGAGCGGTGTGGATGTCGACGCTCCTGGTGGGTGCTCCGGGCAGCGGTTCGTCCAGCGCGGGGGTGGGCAGGTCGGGCACCCAGAACTCCACGGTGGTGCCGGTGCCCGGCTCGCTGCGCAAGGTCCACCAGCCGCCGGCGGTCTCGGCCCGCTCACGCATCTCCATCAGGCCGAAGTGCTCGTTTCGCCGGTGGGTGATCGCGGCGTGCCCGGTGCCGTCGTCGACCACCCGCACGAGCAGGCCCCGGTCTTCGGTGCTGACGCTGACGCGTACGGTGCGCGCTCGGGCGTGCTTGCGCACGTTCAGCAGTGCTTCCTGCACGATGCGGAAGATGGTGATCGCGGTTTCGGGGGCCGGCTCGTTGGCCAGGGTGTGCTCGAGCGACGACTCCAGGCCCCAGCTGCCGACCACGACGTCGTTGAGGTGCTGTGACAGGGACTCCAGCAGCCCGTGCCGGTCGATGCCGGGCGGCTGAAGCCGGAAGGTGAGGCTGCGCAGGCGGCCCACCGCCTCGCGTACCGACGCGTCGAGTTCGAAGAGTTCGCCGGCATTCGGCTCCCCTGCCCGCTCGGCCAGGAGCTGCAGCCGCATGCCGACCGCGACCATGGCCTGGATGGAGTCGTCGTGCACGTCCCAGGCGATACGGCGGCGCTCCGCCTCTTGTGCCTGTACCAGGTGAGCGAAGAGGCGACGGCGTTCGGTGAGTGCCTGCTCCGCGTTGCGGCGCTCGGTCATGTCCCGGGTGACCTTGCCGAAGCCGCGCAGTTCGCCGGCGGCGTCGAACAGCGGGGTGATCACCACGTTTGCCCAGAAACGGGACCCGTCCTTGCGGATGCGCCAGCCCTCGTCCTCCAGCCGGCCCTCCTCGATGGCCGCCTTCAGCTCCCATTGGGGTTTGCGGGCGGTGATGTCCTCGGGCGGGTAGAAGACCGAGAAGTGCTGGCCGATGATGTCCGCGGCGCTGTAACCCTTGATGCGTTCGGCACCCGCGTTCCAGGTGGACACGTGTCCCCCGGGGTCCAGCATGAAGATGCCGTAGTCCAGGACGCTGGTGACCAGCAACGTGAACGCCGTCTCCGTCGGGGCCAGGGGGCCGCCGTGTTCGGCGGGGGTCATGGCACTCACCGCAGCAGGCCCTCGCGGCGGGCCACGGCGACCGCTTCCAATTGGGAGCGGGCACCGAGCTTTTCCAGGACCCGCTGCACATGGTTCCTGGCGGTGTTGACGGCCACGCCGAGCCGCTGGCTGATCTCGGCGGCGCCCAGCCCCTCGCCCAACAGGCCGAGGGTCTCCCGCTCGCGCGGGGTGAGAGTGGCACCCACATCGGCGGTCCGACCGGTCAGCCGATCCAGTGCCCCGTCGAGCAGGCCCTCACTGAAGGCCACGTCACCGGCGGCTACCCGGCGCACACCGTCCTGCAGTTCACGGAGGTTACCGACCTTGAGGATGAGTCCCGACCCGCCGGCCTCAGCCACGCGCGCGGCCACGGCCGGGCTCCCCTCCCCCGTCAGCACCAGCACCCGGGCGCCGGGGGCCGCGGCCTTGAGCGGGCTGATCGCGTCGATCCCGTCCCCGTCGGGCAGACGCCGGTCCAGCACCACCACAGCGGGACGCAGCCGGGCGGCATCGGCCAGCGCGTCCTGGACCGACAGACTGCGGCCGACCACCTCCAGATCGTCGGTGCGGTCCATCGCGAGCCGGATCGCCTCGGCCACCATGTCGTGGTCCTCGACCAGCAGGATGCTGATACGCCCACCGGCGGTATGTGGCACGCTGCCCGGCGCGCTGTGGGGGCTCGACGGCATCACACGGTCCTCGGGGGTAGTCGCGGCACGGTGTCGCCGAAGCACTCGTCGATGCCCGCCAGGGCGAACAGCCGGGCCACCCGTGCCTGGGCGCCCTCCATGCACAGCTCGCTGCCCACCCTACCGGCCGTGGCCAAGGCCTCCAGCAGCACGTTCAGTCCCGCGCAGTCGCAGAACCGCAGGCTCCGCAGGTCGAGCACGACGCGGTCCGGCCGCCGCGCGAAGCAGTCGGCGAGGGCGGCACGCAACTGCGCGGTCCCGTCGAGATCCAGCTCACCGACCAATCGCAGAGCACATACATCGGTATCCAACACGGTACTGACCTGGAACAACGGACCCGTCACGGTAGGCCCCCTCCTCCGACAGCCCTCGGACTGAGCAATGGACACCACTACAGAATAGTGAATTTGCACTAGAAGCAAACCCGCTCCGCGCGACGGATCACCGCCGGGTACGGACGAATCATCACAAATGCCCGAAGTAATCAGCTGGCCGCACCGGTGGATCGCCGCCCGGTGCACGGGGACCGCCCAGACGTGCGGGGCGGACCGGTGCACAGGCCCGTGACGGCAGGACAACGCGAACGCGTGAACGGCCCGTACAGGCTGGGTACCCTGGGCGAGGGAGCTCACGCGACCAGGGTCCGGCAGCACGACAGGGCCACGGGACCACGGGGCACCGCGGTTGGCACAATGGGTGATCGGCAGCGGGCGTCACCCGATCGGTGAAGCACACGGCGCAGGGGAAAGGGAGTCTCGATGGAACTCCCGCGGGCCGCGGCGCACGACGCCCGCCCGAAGCAGGTGTCCGTGAACTTCGACGGCGCTTCGAGCTGCATCGCCGCAGCACGGGATGCAGCCTCCGCGTTTCTGCACGGCCACGCCCCGCCCGCTCATCCCACGTTTCACGACGACGTCCTGCTGGTCGTCTCCGAACTGGTGACCAACGCCGTCCGCCACGCCCCGGGGCCCCTCACCCTTCGCCTCGCCCTGCTGTGCGACCGGATCGAGATCACCGTGCGGGACACCGACCCCAGATCCCCGGCTCCCCGCACCCCCGACCCGACCGGCGGTCGCGGATGGCCCATCATCCAGAGCCTCGCCTGCGACGTGCGGGTCATCCCCGACCACGACGGCAAAACCGTCCACGCGGAACTGGCCTGGTAACCCCGCACCACCCGCCACCCGGCGGTGAGTCGCGCGAGCAGGCCCACGACGAGGGTGGACGGCTCGGACCCCCACCCGCCCCGCAGTCAGGTCGCAACAACTCCCGTCCTCAGCTACGCGGAAGCTACGCGGACGACCTTGCTTGCGGCCTCACTTCACGGCTCCGGCGGTCATGCCCGCGCGCCAGAACCGCTGCAGGGCGAGGAAGGCGATGAGCAGGGGCACGACGGAGACGAGTGACCCGATGACGACCAGCCCGGGCGGCACCGCGACGTGTCGGGCGTTCCAGCCGACCAGGCCCACGGTGACGGGTTGCAGGTGGTCGTCGCTGAGCACCATCGCGGGCAGCAGGTAGTTGTTCCAGATGTCCACGAACTGGAACAGGAAGATCGTCACCAGGGCGGGCAGCATCATGGGGGTGGCGAGGGTACGGAAGATCCGCAGTTCCCCGGCGCCGTCCAGACGTGCCGCCTCGAGGACCTCCTCCGGCACGGTCGCGGCCGCGAAGATGCGGCACATGTACACGCCGAAGGGACTGACGACGCTGGGGAGCAGGATCGCGAGCGGGTTGTTCACCAGGTGGATGCCGGAGAACATCAGGTACAGCGGCAGGGTGAAGAGGATCTTCGGTACGAGAACGGCGGCGAGCACCATTCCGAAGAGCACTCCACGGCCCCTGAACTCGTACTTGGCGAGTGCGTAGCCGGCGAGCGCGGACAGTACGGTGCCGATGAGGGCTCCCGCACCGCAGTACATGATGCTGTTGAGCATCCACCGCCAGAAGATGCCGTCTTCCTGCGCGGTCAGCCGGCGGAGGTTGTCCAGGAGACTGAAGTCGCTGAACCACAGTCCGTTGCCGCTGAACTGGCTGCCGAACGGCTTGGTGGCCGATACCAGCAGCCACCACAGCGGGAAGAGGAAGTAGAAGGTGGACACGGCCAGCAGCGCGGTGACGACGGCTCGGCTGGTGAGCGCGGTGTCGCGGTGCGGTTTGCGCTGTGCGTGCGCGCTCATGTGTTCTCACTCCTGCCGGTCAGTTTGAAGAACACCAGGGAGATCGCGCCGACCAGGACCGCGAGGATGACCGACTGCGCAGCCGCGTAGTTGTAGTTGCCGGCGTTGACGGCTCCCTGGGCGGACATGATCGGGGTGAACGTCGAGGAGATGGAACCGCTGGAGACGGGTTGCAGCACGGCCGGCTCGTTGAACAACTGCGCCGATCCGATGATCGAGAAGACCGCGGTCAGGATGATGGCGCTGCGCACCATGGGGACCTTGATGCTCCACGCGGTCCGGAACGCCGATGCTCCGTCCATCCGGCATGCCTCCAGTACCTCGGCGGGGATGGACTGGAGTGCGGCGTAGATGATGATCATGTTGTAGCCGGTCCAGCTCCAGGTGACGATGTTCGCCACGGACCACAGGACCACGTGTCCACCGAAGAACGGGATGTGCAGGCCGGCCGGTGAGATCAGGTTGTTGATCGGGCTGGACTGGGTCGAGTACATGAAGGACCAGATGAGGGCGGCGCTCACCCCCGGGACCGCGTAGGGGACGAAGCTCGCCAGGCGGAAGAAGCCCTTGCCCCGCGCGGACCGGGAGTCGATCAGCAGGGCCAGGACCAGCGCGAGACCGAGCATGACGGGCACCTGCACGATGCCGAACGTGGCGACCCGCCGGAGCGAGGCGAGGAAGTCCGCGTCTCCGAAGGCCTGCTGGTAGTTGTCCAGAGGGTCGAAGATCTTGGTCGGCGCCGACAGGCCCAGGCCGGACCGGTGGACCCGGAACATGCTGCTGCAGGCCGCGTAGATGATCGGCGCGATGTACATCGCGGCGAACAGGACGGCGAACGGGCCGAAGAAGGCCAAGGCGGTGCGACGGGTGCGCCGCCGGGTCAGAGAAGCTCGGGCGCGCCGCGGCGGTCGGGCAGGTAGGACAGGTGCTGTTTCCAGCAGAGGGGCGAGTCGAGTGGTCACGGAACTTACTTCCTCACGGGGGCAGAGCCGGGCGGGACGGCCGTCCGGACACGGCCGCCCTGCCCGGGTGCATCACGATTACTGGGAGACGCTCAGACCCTGGGTCTTCAGCTCGGCGACCGTCTTGTCCTGGGCGGTGTGCAGGGCGTCCGCGATGGTCCCGTGGCCTGCCCAAGCCTTGCCGAGGCCGTCGTCGAGGTCCGCGGCGGTCTTCGTCATCACCGGACCCCACGTCCAGTCGGGGTTGACCTTGGGACCGGCCGCCGCGAACACGTCGAAGATCTTCTGGCCGCCGAAGTACGGGTCACCGGCGGTCAGTTGCGGAAGGTCGGCGAGAGATTTGGCGGCGGGGTAGAGCGAAGCCTTCTCGACGAGGCTTCCGTAGGCCGTGCGGTCCGTGCTCAGCCAGTGGGCGAACGTCCAGGCCGCCTCCGGCGACTTGCATCCCTTGAGGACGGCGGTGGCCGAGCCACCCGCGTTGCCGACCTGGTCGGCGCCCGGGGTCCATTGCGGCATGGGAGCCACGGCCCACTTCCCCGAGCCGTCCTTGGCGCCTCCCTTGATCACACCGGCCTGCCATACGGCGCCGACGACGGTGGCGATGTCACCGTTGCCGAGCCCCTTCAACCAGGAAGGGTCGTACATCGGCGCGCCGCTGATCAGCCCCTTCGCCACCAGGCCCTGCCAGTAGTCGGCGACCTTCTTGTTGGCCTCCGACGCGAGGGTGACCTTCCACGAGTCACCGTCGACACCGAACCAGCTCGCGCCGGTCTGCCATGCGAGTCCCGCGTAGTCGTAGTCCATGTACGGGGACGAGATGTACTTGTGCGGGTCGGCGGCGTGGATCTTCTCCGCGTCGACCGCGTACTCGGCCCAGGTGGTGGGCGCCTTGAGGCCGAGCGAGTCGAACACCTGCTTGTTGTAGAACAGCGCCATCGGGCCGGTGTCGACCGGTGCGCCGTAGACGCTGGTGCCGAGCGAGACCGACTTCCACGCCGCGGGCTGGAAGTCCTTCTGGTCGGCGCCGGCGTACTTGGCGACGTCCTGCAGGGCGCCCTGGGCCGCGAAGCTCGGCAGGGTCTCGAAGCCGACCTGGGCCAGGCACGGCTCGGTGCCGGCCTTCACCGCGTTCAGCATCTTCTGGTAGCCGCCCTTGGAGCCGGGCTGCACCTCCTGGTACGTGACCTGCACGTCGGGGTGACTGGCGTTGAAGGCCTTGACCGCATCCGCGTAACCCGGAGCCCAGCCCCAGAATGTTATCGATGCCTTCTGCCCCGACGACTTCGTAGCCTTGGCGCCACCGGCAGCCGTATCGTCACTGCTCGAGCACCCGGCGAGGGCCAGCCCCAGTATCAGGGAACACGCCACTCCAGATCTTAGAAACATGGACCTATGCATGCTCGACTCCTTGGATTCGATCAACATCTCTCTGGTAGAGGCACGAATCGCTCACGATCCGCCGAGAGAGATGACCTCGCCTCGAGCCAGCCGCAATGTTGGTTCACGGTGATGTGGGCACACGATCGCACACAATGTTATCGATGCCAATAGGCGACAACGATCCGGTATGAACACCCACGGGACGGGCATCTGAGGGGACGTCATGGTGAGCGCTATCATCATGTGGAGTACACATGGAAGGACTCCCGGTGAAGAACACTGCGCGCGACGACGACGCCGTCCGCTCACCCCAGATGACTGACGTCGCGAGAGTCGCCGGAGTCTCCGCCCAGACGGTGTCGCGCGTGCTGCGGGGCCACCCGAACGTGCGGGAGGAGACCCGCGCGAAGGTGACGGCCGCGGTCGAACAGCTGGGGTACCGGAAGAACCATGCGGCCCGCATTCTGTCCTCGGGCCGCAGCCGCACCATTGGGGTGGTGACGCTCCAGACGCCCTTCTACTCGCGGATGACGGTCCTGCTCGGCATCGAGCGGGCGGCACAGGAACACGGGTACGCGGTCGCGACCGCCACCACGGCGTCCCTGGACAGCTCCGCCATCGAAGACGCACTGGAGCGACTGGCCGACCAGGGAGTGGACGGGGTCATCCTCGCGGTCCCCCTCATGCATGTGAGCAGGCAGATCGAGCGGCTGACGAGTGCGGTGCCCACCATCACCATCGACGGTTCGCGCACACCGTCGACCGAGATCGTGGCCGTGGACCAGATCTCCACCGGGCACCTCGCGACGCAGTACCTGCTCGGACTGGGTCACGAGACCGTTTGGCATGTGGCCGGCCTCAGCCAATGGCTGGACGCCTCAAGCCGGGCCCAGGGGTGGCAGGCGGCGCTGGAGGCGGCCGGGCGCGTGGTGCCGCCGAAACTGCACGGGGACTGGTCACCGGTCTCGGGATACCGCAACGGACTGATTCTCGGCAGGATCCCGGAAGTCACCGCGGTTTTCGTGGCCAGCGACGAGATGGCGTTCGGTGTGATCCGCGCACTGGGCGACCTGGGCCGGCGGGTACCGGAGGACATCTCCGTGGTCGGTGTCGACGACATCGCGCTGGCCGCGTACTCCTTTCCGCCGCTCACCACCGTGGCCCAGCCGTTCGCCCGGATGGGAGAACTGGCCGTGTCGCACCTCATGCGGCACATCGACGACCCGGTGGCCGGCAGCGAGCCCGAGCGGGTCGAACCGACTCTCGTCGTCCGCGCCAGCACCGGGCCGCCTCGAGCCGATTGAGTCTCGATCCAATGGAGACCCGATCCAACGGGGTCTCGATCCAACCGAGTTCGGGGCGGATCGCGAAGTGGTCCTGCACGGTCCCGCCTGACGGTGGTCCACCGTCCAGGGGGCGGAACGGTGGACCACCGTCAGGGATGGTTCAGTTCGGAGCGGGTCAGTTACGGGCCCACTTCTGGTTGGAGCTCCCGGTGCAGTTCCACAGTCCGACGGGTGAGCCGTTGGCGGTGGCGGCTCCGGTGACGTCGAGGCAGAGTCCCGACTGGGTTCCGGTGATGGAACCGTTGGCGTTCAGCGTCCACTGCTGGGCGGTGCTTCCGTTGCAGGTGTTGATGTCCACCTTGCTGCCCGCGCTGGTCCCCGCGGCGTCCAGGCACTTACCGCCGACGGCGGTCAGCGCCTTGCCTGCGGTGGCGGCCCACTTCTGGTTGGCCGCACCGTTGCAGTCCCAGATCACCGTCTGCGTACCGTTGGTGGTGCTGGAGCCCGGGTCGTCCAGGCAGCGTCCGGACGCGGAGGACACCAGACCCAGACCGGTGCCACCACCGCCACCCCCGGGAATCCAGCCACGGGTGACGTGCACGCCGTTGCCGACGTTCACGGCCTGGTAGTTGGCCGATCCCACACAGTCGCTGTACTCGTATTCCGCGCGGGCGGTGCCGCTGAGGCCGCTGCCGTCGGTCGAGGTCGGCGCGCCGTAGACCACGTCGGCCCTGGGCATCGTGGCGCAGCTGGGCACCCCCGCGTAGTACTCGAGGAACCCACCCTGCGAACCGCGGAGCTTTCCACTGCCCGTGGGCAGGATGTACGTCCCGATGTGGGTGGCGGTGCCGGTGACGCCGTCCGTCACCGTGCCGCTCCAGGTGTCGGTGCCGGTCTGGGCGACCTTGATGTTGTACTGGTGGCCGTAGACGGCGTTGAAGACCACCCCGCAGCTGACTCCGTCGCCGCCGTCCGCCCCGGAGTGGCAGTTCGGGTCGTTGGTGGACGAGCCCGTGATGAAGTTGGAGAAGACCGCGCGCAGCTGCTCGGTGCCACCGTTGTTGGGCTGCGGCTGGAGGCCGGTGTAGCCGACGTCGCGCTGGTTGGTGAAGTTGTACTGCTCGGCCATGTAGATGCCGTAGTGGTGGTCGGTGGGCGCGTTGACCGTCATGGGGAAGGTGAGGTTGGTCATCCCCGCGGACGGGACGTCGGGGATCGACCAACTCGTCGACACGTTCCCGCCGCCGACGGAGGCGGACGCGGACAGCGGTGCCGCCACCGCCATCCCCACCCCCGCGGCGACCACGGCACATCGGCGTGCGATTCGAGCTGCGGACATTGGTTCTCCTTGAATTGTGGGGGGATGACGCGCGCCGACGACGCGGCGAACCGCATCGTGAGCCGCGTCTGCACACGCGCCGATCAGGGGACACGGCCATGGCCTGAAGGAGGAACCGCACCGCGTTCCACCGCAGTTCAGGAACGCGGTGCGGTGGAACAGGAGGTCGTGTGGAAGGGCCGAGTGGAAGGGCCATGTGGAAGGGCCGAGATGCGAATCGGGCCCCGCGGGGTTAACTGCCGACCTCTCGGTGGCGCCGGCCGGCCGATCGCTCACCGATACGGCTGTAGCCACGGTGATCACTCGGACGACCTGGTCTGGCGCCCCACATTCAAGTGGCCGCCGTCACACCCGTCAAGCCTCTCTCTGCAAGTGAACGTTTACTCAAGTGCAGTTATGAGCAACTTATGTCACTCGACGTGCGAAGACTCGCTCACAGTGCCCGCCATGCCCGAGTCGCGAGCAGCAACCGAGTGCGGCACACCGGACCGCTCCGGGCCGTCGGCGTTCTCGGACCCACGAGTAACAGGCCCCTGCCGGGATCGATGGCGTCGACAAAGACACCCGTGTTTATTTCTGATGATTTCTGTGTCCGAAGTTTCGTAGACGGGGCTCTTTGTTGCGTATACGCTCCCGCAGCAGCCGTAACCAATCAGATTTGATCAGCAGCGATCTGGGTTCCTGTGCGGTCAACCCTCTCGCTTCCCGCCCCGGATCGCGGGGCCAACCTAGGAGGTTGGGTTCCATGTTCCAGTCCTGGAATGTCCGGCAAGCCCACGGCATGGTCGCGGTGGGCGTGGCATTGGCCCTGGTGCTCCTCGGCCTGACGGGACTGTGGCGCCCGCCGGCAGCCCACGCGGCGGGCACGTCCACCGCGATCACGGTCAACGGCACGAAGCAGGGCCTGGCGTTCGACGGGATAGGCGCGATCAGTGGCGGTGGCGGGAACTCACGCCTGCTCATCGACTACCCGGAACCGCAGCGAACCCAGGTCCTGGACTACTTGTTCAAGCCCGGCTACGGTGCCGCGCTGCAGATCCTCAAGGTCGAGATCGGGGGCGACACCAACTCGACCGACGGAGCCGAGCCCAGCATCGAGCACTCCGCGGGCGTCGTGGACTGCAACCAGGGCTACGAGTGGTGGCTGATGGCGCAGGCCAAGGCCCGCAATCCCAACATCAAGATCGCCGGGCTGGCCTGGGGCGCTCCGGGGTGGATCGGCGGGAACTTCTGGTCCCAGAACACGATCAACTACCTGATGTCCTGGATCGGCTGCGCCAAGGGTCACGGCCTGGCGGTCGACTACCTCGGCGGATGGAACGAGCGGAACTACGACACCGGCTGGTACAAGAACCTCAAGTCGGCCCTCAACTCGACGAGCCCCGCTACCAAAGTCGTCGGTGCGGACAGCGATTGGGGTGTCGCGGACACCATGGCCTCGGACCCGGCGTTCAAGAACGCGGTCGATGTCGTCGGCGCCCACTACCCCTGCGGCTACCTGGGCGCCTACACGTCCTGCCCTAGCACGTCCACCGCGCGGAACCTGGGCAAGCCGCTGTGGGCGAGCGAGAACGGCTCGCAGGACTACAACAGCGGCGCGAACGCGGTCGCGCGGGCGATCAACCGCGACTACATCGACGGCAAGATGACCGCGTACTTCAACTGGCCGGTCGTCGCGGCGCTGTACCCGAACCTCTACTTCTCCACTGACGGGCTGGCCCTCGCGAATCAGCCCTGGTCGGGTGCGTACAACATCGGCAGGACGACTTGGGTCACGGCCCAGACCACACAGTTCGCCCAGCCCGGATGGCACTACATCGACTCGGCAAGCGGCTACCTGGGCGGAAACCGTACCAACGGCAGCTACGTGTCGCTGAAGTCGCCCAACAACACCGACTACAGCAGCATCATCGAGACCATGGACGCCACGTCGTCCCAGACCGCCACCTTCACGATCGCCGGCGGCCTGTCCACCGGAACGGTCCACGTATGGGCCACCAACCTGAACTCGGGCAACTCCGCCGACTACTTCGTCCGGCAGCCGGATGTGACCCCGTCGGGCGGCAGCTACTCCCTGACCCTCCAGCCGGGCTACGTCTACAGCGTCACCACAACCTCAGGGCAGGGCAAGGGGACCGCCACCTCGCCGGGCTCCACCTCCCTGCAACTGCCCTACTCCGAGACCTTCGACACCGCGGCAGCCAGCACCTCGCCGAAGTACTTCACCGACATGAACGGCGCCTTCGCCCGAGTGGCCTGCGGCGGCGGACGCAACGGTCAGTGCGTGCGGCAGATGGCACCCACCACACCGATCCGCTGGACGGACGAGCCCTACAACGCCCCCTACACGTTCATGGGCGACCAGAACTGGAGCAACTACACGGTCAGCACGGACACCTTGTTCGAACAGGCCGGCAGCGTAGAAGTGATCGGGCGTCTGAACCAGCAGAACAAGAACAACAACGGCCTCAACGCGTACCACTTGCGCGTCGGCAGCAACGGCGCCTGGTCCATCCTCAAGAGCGACCAGAGCTGGAACTTCACCACCCTGGCCAGCGGAAATGCCGGCGCACTGGGCACCGGTCAATGGCACACCATCGCCCTGACGTTCCAGGGAAGCACCATCTCGGCCAGGATCGACGGCTCCACCGTCGGCAGCGCGAACGACAGCTCCTACGCCTCCGGGTACGCCGGCCTGGGCGTCGTCGGCTACCAGACGGACCAGTTCGACAACTTCTCGGTCACCACTGGTGGCGGCGGTGCTGAGTCGGTGGGTGTGTCGAACCCGGGTGGGCAGAGCAGCACGGTGAACACCGCGGTGTCCTTGCAGATCAACGGCTCCGACTCGCAGGGCAAGGCGCTGACGTACTCCGCCACGGGCCTGCCGGCCGGACTGTCCATCAACTCCTCGGGGCGGATCACCGGCACACCCACCGCGACCGGTACGTCGAACGTCACGGTCACCGCGACCTCCGGTACCGCCAGCGGCTCGACGTCGTTCAGCTGGACCGTGAACCCGGTCGGCAGTGGCAACCTCAACGGCACCCACACCCTGACCGCGTCCGGCAAGGCACTGGACAACCCCGGCGGCTCCACCACCACCGGAACCCAACTCATCACCTGGACACCCAACGGCGGAACCAACCAGAACTGGACCTTCACCCAGCAACCCGACGGCTCCTACACCATCACCAACAACGCCTCCCACCTGTGCGCCGACGACTCCGGTAACGGCACCACCCCCGGCACCCCCGTCATCCAATGGACCTGCAACAGCGGGGCCGTCAACCAGCACTGGACCGCAACCAAACTCCCCACCGGCACCTACACCCTCACCAACAACCGCAGCGGACTCCTCCTCACCACCGCCAACACCACCGACGGCGCCCTCACCACCCAACAAACCAACACCAACACCCCCCTCCAACAATGGACCATCAACTGACGAACGACTGATCCGCACCACCCGCACGACCTGACCTGCGGCAGCGAGGACCACTCGCTGCGGCAGGCTTCAGGCGTTCTCAACAGACGATCACGTACGACCGCCCCCACTCCTGTCCGCCAAGGGGCTGGGCCGACGTCGCCAAGGTCCGCAATGACAGGAACAGTTGTCGCCGACAGCACCGCTCGCATGGCGATCGGTGGGGTTGTCTCCCACGCCGAGACCCTTCACGTTGGTGTGATCACTCACCGCGGTCGCCACCTTGCCCACGCCGAATTCCCGACCACGGCTGCCGGTTACGCGGCCGTGCTCGCCTTTCTGACTGCTCACGGGCACGGTCGCGGGCCCGCACGGCGGTGCTGAACCCGAGCAGGCACATCGTCATCGGCGCACCCGCAGAAACCCCACCGGCAGGCGCGGACCGGTCCGCGCCTGCCGGTGGGGTTGCGTTGTACGTCTCAGCCCGGGATGAGCTGCCACTGCTGGTTGGCGCCCCCGTTGGGGGTCCACTGGATGATCTTGGCACCGGCGGCTGTCGAGCCGCCGCTGACGTCCCAGACCAGCGAGCTGTTCGTGCAGGTGACCGTGGTGGGCCGGCCGGTGCCGGGAGTACAGCTGAACCGCTGGTTGGCGCCGGTGTGCGGGGTGTACTGGATGAGCTGAGCGCCCTGGTCGGTGGAGGCTTCGGCGACGTCGATGGCCTTGCCGCTGCGCCGGTTGACGATCTGGAAGACCGTGACCGGGGGAGTGGTCGAACCGGGCTGAAGCGTGACCGAGCCGCCGGACGGAATGGTCACGGCCTGGCTCCACGACCCCGCCACGACAGTGGTGGCCGCGCCGACTCTGCCGTGCACGGTCGGGGACGAGCGAGACCGCGGTGGGCCGGACCGGACCGGCCGCGCGTGCGGTGAACTCCGGCAGCGAGGAGAGTGCGAGCAGAGCTCCGATGCCGGACGCGGTTCGCAGTACGGCGCGTCGCGTCATTTCCGGGGTGTCGTCACTGAAGGCCGGGGGTACGGGACGGTGCGCTCGGACATGAGGTGTCCTTCCTTCCGGTGGGGCGGGCAGGAGGTGACGTGGGTGGCGGCCCCTGGGTCAGGTCAGGGGCCGCCGGTTGCGGGGCCGCAGGCCGTCGCCGTACAGGTCAGGCGAAGGCCGGCAGCGTCAGGGGGTCCCCTGGACGCGGGCAGGGCCGGTGGTTCTCGTGGGGCTTGTGACGTGGGTCGTTCGTCAGTTGATGGTCCATTGTTGGAGGGGGGTGTTGGTGTTGGTTTGTTGGGTGGTGAGGGCGCCGTCGGTGGTGTTGGCGGTGGTGAGGAGGAGTCCGCTGCGGTTGTTGGTGAGGGTGTAGGTGCCGGTGGGGAGTTTGGTTGCGGTCCAGTGCTGGTTGACGGCCCCGCTGTTGCAGGTCCATTGGATGACGGGGGTGCCGGGGGTGGTGCCGTTACCGGAGTCGTCGGCGCACAGGTGGGAGGCGTTGTTGGTGATGGTGTAGGAGCCGTCGGGTTGCTGGGTGAAGGTCCAGTTCTGGTTGGTTCCGCCGTTGGGTGTCCAGGTGATGAGTTGGGTTCCGGTGGTGGTGGAGCCGCCGGGGTTGTCCAGTGCCTTGCCGGACGCGGTCAGGGTGTGGGTGCCGTTGAGGTTGCCACTGCCGACCGGGTTCACGGTCCAGCTGAACGACGTCGAGCCGCTGGCGGTACCGGAGGTCGCGGTGACCGTGACGTTCGACGTACCGGTCGCGGTCGGCATGCCAGTGATCCGCCCCGAGGAGTTGATGGACAGTCCGGCCGGCAGACCCGTGGCGGAGTACGTCAGCGCCTTGCCCTGCGAGTCGGAGCCGTTGATCTGCAAGGACACCGCAGTGTTCACCGTGCTGCTCTGCCCACCCGGGTTCGACACACCCACCGACTCAGCACCCGAAGAACCCGCCTGCGTCAGGGTCAGGGTCTGCTCCGCCGCGGTTCGCGATCCTCCGACGGAGTTGCCCGTGCCGTTGGTCCAGGCGCGGGTCGGCGTGGTCTCAGCGAGCCGGCCGGAGTCCGAGGACAGTCCCAGGACGAGTCCGCTGTAGCGGTTCACCAGCCGGTAGGCGCCGGTCGCACCGCCGGAGGTGTTCTTGCCGGGGATGATGAACCACTGCTGCCCGACGGTGGGGCCGGATCCGAGGTTCGTCACCGTGGGCTTGGTCGCCCAGGCACGGTTGGCCGTCGAGTTGGAGTCGACGCCCAGCGCCTGGCCGGTGGACGCGTTGGTGATCCTGAAGGAGCCGTCGCCGTTGCTGGTAAAGCTCCACGCTTCCAGGCCGGAGCCGGTCGCGGAGGCCACGGAGGTGGTCGCCGAACTGCCGGAGCTCTGGGCGAGCACCCGGCCGGACCCGTTGCCGATCGTGTAGGTCTTCGACGGATCGACCGGTGAGGGCGCCGGGGAGTTCGAGTTGATCGTGAGGTTCAGGTAGTTGCCGTCGCCGCCGCCCGGGCACGAGATGGAGCAATACGAGCGGAAGTTCTTGCCGACGATGGTGGAACTGGTCTTGTTCACGCCGTCCAGGAACCACCGGTACCACGAGGCGCCGGTGTAGCCGCCGGAGTTGCCGATCAGCGTCCACTTCTGGGTGGCGAGGTTGTCGGTGGCGTAGTACTGCTGCGGGGCGTT
The DNA here is from genome assembly GCF_023701745.1 of Streptomyces sp. RKAG293. Lineage (NCBI taxonomy): Bacteria > Bacillati > Actinomycetota > Actinomycetes > Kitasatosporales > Streptomycetaceae > Streptomyces > Streptomyces sp. RKAG293. Next base: position 418,933 of record NZ_JAJOZB010000001.1, read on the forward strand.
GCCACTCTGGTCGACCGCCTGCGGTTCACCGATGTACAGGCCCAGATAGGCGTTGTAGGTGATGTCCATGACGAACAGCGGTGAGGTCGGCGGCATCGTGCCGGCCGCGACCTGCTGGTCCACCGTGCCGGTGTTGGCCGGGTTGTACTCCTGCGCGGCCGGGGTGTATCCGCTGCTGTTGGTGGAGGTCGGCACCATGTTGCTTTCCTGGCCACCCAGTCCGGGCTGCGACCAGGAGCCGTTGTACCACTTCTGCCAGGAGCCGGCCGCCATCTTGGAGGAGATGGGAGAGCGGGCCACATGCGAATAGAACGCCTTCCAGCTACCGCCCTTGTCCACGATGCGCGAGCCGTACGTGGCGTAGAAGTAGCCGGACGCGGTGTCGACGAAGAGCCGTTGGTCGCCGTCGCCGTAGTCGTACGTCTGGTTCGGGAACGCCGTGGTGTCGCCCCGCGTGGTGCTGTAGGGCGTGGTGATGGCGTGGCCCAGGATGTTCCAGACCTTGCCCTGGTTCGTCGAGCGCGCGTAGTCGATCGCGTCGTAGTGCAGGCCGTCGCCGAACGGCTGCGGGGTGAACTCGTTGTGCACCAGGCCGTACCAGTCACCGGTGTCCGGGTCGACCCACACCCCGGTCAGATCGCAGTAGTTCTTCTGGGAGTAACCGGAGCCCGCGGGCGCGGCGGTCGCCGTCACGCCGGTCGGGCTGTTGTTGCAGCGCCAGGTCGTGTCGTTGTTCCGGTCGTTCGAGTTCGCCGGGTTCACCGCGTTGCTGATCGCACTCGACCGCGTGGCGTCATCGAAGTTCGTACCGGTGAAGAAATCCCAGGTCCGCGGGGCGCTCGCACCGTAGTCCGCGACGGACTGCTGGAAGTAGAACGTGCCGTCCTTGTCGATGTAGGGGATCGCGGAGGTGTCGGTCGGATACGCGTAGGAGCCCGTCGATCCGACCGAGACCGAGTAGGTGGCGCCGGGCGGGAGGGCCGACGCGGTGGACCCCATGGTGCCCACTGCTATGAGGGCGGCGGTTGCGGTGACGCCCATGAGCGCTCTTCGGAGGCGTGACATGGGTGGTCCCTTCTCTGGGAGTGTGCGGTTCCGGCGGCGCCGGAAGCGAAAGATCCGTAACCCTCGGCCCGCGCCGGCGTCGGACAGGGCGACGCCGGAATGATCGGCTGTGTCGCGTGACCGGCCTGCTGTGGTGCCATTCCTCAACCACTGCACGGGAGTTCTGCCGCCGCCCGCGTCTCGCCTGCGTGCCGTCGCCGACAGCCGGGGATGCCGCCATCTCCGATGTCGCGTCGATCACGGTCGGCCTGGGCGGAGCAACGTCGTCCACTCGGATGGCTGTGCTCGGCTGGAATAATCCACCGCCCATGCTTGCGTGTCAACAGTTTCAAGCAGAAATGAACAGAGCACGAGCAGATGGCGTGCACAGCGCGTCATGGCGCGTCATAACTGCGCTTTTGTCTGGAATCTTCCCGGTTATCAGGACGGCCTCACCGGCTCACATTTGTCGAAAAGGCAGACATTACCGGCGAGTTCCCGGTAAAGGACGGAGTGAAGAGGGCCCGATCTCACCTCGTCAGGCATCGCCTCCGCCGGCCAATCCCCCAGTCGATGCTCGATATTGTGCGAACTGGTAACTGGTCAAACATCACTGGAACCACTGCGAGCAAGACGGCCAGGCGCAGCTCGCGGGCAGCGCCTCACGGCTCGGACAGGCCTCATTCGTCGAACCAGTCCCCTTCCCCAGGAGGCCTCGCCTCTTGATCCTTCGCTGAGGGCGGTAGTGAGGTCCGGCCGGCCGTGGAAGCGGACGGCAGTGGCCTGGAGGGCAGGGTCCGGACCAGGCAGCCGACGGATTCGAAGCCGGTCGCGACGGCGCGGGCCCATCTCCACAGGAGGGCTTCTTGCTGGGTTGAGTTAGTTCGACTAAAGTGCGAACTAATTCGCACGCAAGCCTGCGTACCCACGCACGCTCACGTCAAGGGGTGAGTACCGACATTCGGTGAAATGTCGTCCCCGTCAGCATCCGCCCGCACTCCCGAAACGCCACCGCCTGAGGGTCGATGCCTCTCCAGATGGTCGACGCCGAGTTCTGCGATGCCCTCGGGTCGGCAGGCCCGGTGCGGCCGGCGGAGCGATCGCCGTCCGCCGCGTTCCGAAACGAGGAAGGCTCCCCATGCCACGCGATAGACCCGCTGCCGACGAAGTGAGTGTCGAGGCGAACCATGTGGCGTCCGTACGCCGGTCCAATCTGGGTGCCATCCTGCGACTGCTCCGCGACCACGGGGCCAGGTCGCGGAGTCAGATCGGCAGGGAGACGGGACTGCCGAAGGCCACTGTCTCGGCTCTGGTCCTGGAGCTCCTGGACCGCAGGCTGGTGCGCGAGGCCGGATTCACCGCGAGCCGCGGCATCGGTCGCCCGAGCCAGCAGGTCGAGCTCGACGGACGCGGCGTGTGCGGCCTGGGAGTCGAGATCAGCAGCACCTATGTCCGGGCGGTGGCACTCGATCTCCCGGGAAAGACCGTCTTTCGTGCGGAAAAGCCCCTCGATGTCGGCCGGATGCCGGTCGAGCAGGTCATGGACACGACTGCCGAACTCATCCAGAGCTGTCTGAACGACACCGCGGATCGACAGATCGACCTGCTCAGGGTCGTCGTGGCGACGCCAGGCGTCGTCGATGTCGAGAAAGGCATCGTGCGGTTCGCCGCCAACCTCGGCTGGCACGACGTCCCCGTCACCTCAATGCTGCGTCAGCGCCTGGGCCGGCCCACCCCCGCGATCGAAGTGGAGAACGACGCCCGCGCGGCCTCGGTCGCCGAGCTGGCTCAGTACGCCCGTGACGGGGTCACGGACCTCCTGTTGCTCACCGGCGAGCGCGGGGTCGGCGGCGGAATCATCGCGAACGGACGACTCCTCAGGGGATCCGCGGGATTCGCCGGGGAGATCGGCCACACGCCCCTCGGACCTCCCGATGTCGCCTGCGTCTGTGGCCGGCACGGCTGCTGGGAGACCCAGGTCGGAATGCAGGCCCTGCTGGATCAGGCGGCAGACGCCGACGATCCCGTCCGTGACGCGCTGCGCCCCATCGAGGAACGTCTCGATGAGCTGTACGCACGGGCCCAGGCCGGCGACGCCCGGGTCCTGGACGCCCTCCATCAGGTGTCCGCCAGCCTCTGCAAGGGTCTGGAAGTCCTCAGCGATGTCCTCAATCCGCGAGTCATCGTGCTGGGCGGCTACTTCGCCCGCTTCGCGGAATACCTGATCCCCGCGCTGCAGCGCCGCTTCGACGAGCGTGCCCTCATTCATCCAGTGGTGCCGCAGACAGCAGTCGTCCCGTCGAAACTCGGTTTCGGAGCGGCGTCACTCGGGGCCGCCGGACTGGCCCTTCAGCCGGTTTTCCGTGATCCCACGCGGGGGACGGTGTCGCCCGGCATTCGGCAGTCCTGATCGACTCCCGTCGCAAAGCGTCATGGATCGCCATGCCCGGTGGGTGGCCCCGGCCATGTTCCTCCCTTTCCTTGTCCACAAGCCCGAGTAATCCTGAGCAGCGATCGTGCCGCCGTCAAGACCTGTTTCGCCAGTAGGAGTTGGACTTCCCCTTCCCGTTCTTGACGTCCCCGAAGGACCATCCGGCAGGGTTGACAGGGCACTGAAGGTACATCATCATCCTTCCAGGCCTGAATGATTGAATATGCGTAAAACATCACGCAATTGATCACCAATCTGCACAGTGCTGCGCGCCAGTGAGCCCCGTGGCGAATCGGTTTCCCTTGTGCCGTCGGCGTAGCCGTCTGGGCCCGGCAGCCGCACGGTCTCCGTATCGCCCTTGCGTGATCCGGGGTACCCCGCGCCTCCCCCCACCCCTGGAGAAGAGCCGTGCCCTCTGTCAACCGCAGGAAGTTCCTCCAACTCGCCGGCGGAACGGCCGCCGCGTCCGCGCTGTCCGCAGGGATCGCCCGCGCCGCGGCCATCCCGGCCGCGGCCGGGACCGGCACGCTGCAGGACGTGCAGCACGTCGTGGTGCTCATGCAGGAGAACCGCTCATTCGACCACTACTTCGGCACGCTGCGGGGCGTGCGGGGCTTCGGTGATCCGCGCCCGGTCACGCTGCCGAGCGGCAAAGCGGTCTGGTATCAGGCGGACGGCTCCGGAAGGGAGACGCTGCCCTTCCACCCCACCGCCAGCCGTCTGGGCATGCAGTTCCTCCAGGACCTCGACCACAGCTGGGCCGGCACCCACAGCGCCTGGAACAACGGAAAGTGGAACAACTGGGTCCCGGCCAAGAGCACCACCACGATGGCCTACCTCAACCGGCAGGACATCCCGTACCACTACGCCCTGGCGGACGCGTTCACCATCTGCGACGCCTACCACTGCTCGATGCTCAGCGCCACCGACCCCAACCGCTACTACCTGTACACCGGTTACGCGGGCAACGACGGCAAGGGCGGCGGCCCGGTGCTCGGGAACGAGGAGCGCGACTACGGCTGGACGACCTTCCCGGAAATCCTGCAGAGCGCCGGTGTCTCCTGGAAGGTCTACCAGGACGCCGGCACCGGCCTGAACGCCGCGGGCTCCTGGGGCTGGACCAGCGACGCCTACATCGGCAACTACGGCGACAACTCACTGCTGTACTTCAACCAGTACCGCAACGCCCAGCCCGGCAGCCCGCTGTACGACAGGGCCAGAACCGGCACCAGCGCCGCCAACGGCGAGGGCTACTTCGACCGGCTCAAGGCCGACGTTCTCAACGGCACCCTCCCCCAGGTCTCCTGGATCGCCGCCCCCGAGGCCTTCTGCGAACACCCCAACTGGCCTGCCAATTACGGTGCCTGGTACGTCTCGCAGGTCCTGAACGCGCTGACCGCCGACCCGGACGTGTGGAGCAAGACCGTCCTCCTGCTCACCTACGACGAGAACGACGGCTTCTTCGACCACGTCGTGGCTCCCTTTCCGCCCGCCTCCGCGGCCCAGGGCCTGTCCACCGCCGCCGTCACCGGCGAGAACTTCGCCGGCAACAGCAGCTACTCCGCAGGCCAGTTCGGTCTCGGCCCGCGCGTTCCGCTGCTGGCCATCTCGCCGTGGAGCACGGGCGGCTGGGTGTGCTCACAGACGTTCGACCACACCTCCATCGTCCAGTTCATCGAGAAGCGCTTCGGCGTACACAACCCCAACATCTCGCCCTGGCGACGCGCCGTCTGCGGAGACCTCAGCACCGCCTTCGACTTCACCCGCTCCTCCACACCGATCCCCACGCTGCCCGGCACCGGCGCCTATCTCCCGCCCGACCACAACCGCCACGGCGACTACGTGCCCACGCCCCCCGCCAGCCCGGCCCTGCCGAAACAGGAGGCCGGCCTGCGCGGCGCCCGCCCGCTGCCGTACAACCTCGCCGTCGACACCAAGGCGGTGAACGGGCGCATGCAGTTCACCTTCGCCAACCTCGGAACCGTGGGTGCCGCGTTCCACGTCACCTCCGCCGTCCGCTCCGACGGCCCCTGGACCTACACCGTCGATGCCGGCAAAACGCTGACCGACAGCTGGGCGCTCCCCGGCGCCACTTCCCGGTACGACTTCTCCACGTACGGGCCCAACGGCTTCCTGCGCCGCCTCGCCGGCACCGTCGGCCAGATCGGCCCCGAAGTGACCGCCCGCCACGACCCGAGCACCGGACACGTCACGCTCACCTTCAGCAACCCCGGCACCCAGGCGGTCACCTTCACCGCCACCGACGCCTACGCCCCCACTCAGCACTACACCTACACCCTCAACCCCGGTGCCTCGCGGACCGTGCCCGACTGGGGCGTCGCCCCGGCCAACCACTGGTACGACATCACCGTCACCACCAGCACCGACACGGCCTACCGCCGCCGCTTCGCCGGCCACGTCGAAACCGGTGCGCCCAGCACCAGCGACCCCGCCACCGCCACCGATTAGGGCGATGCTGACGTTGCCGTACAGATCGGCGAAGTGCCGGGACGGGCTGTCGGTGTCGGTGTCGCCGGCGCGTGCCACCGCCGGACGGAGGAGCAGGACCTCATGGCATTCGCGCGATCGGCAACTCCTGGCGGACGACCGGTGACATCAGCGACAACTGGTCCAGCATGATCGATACCGAGTACCGCACTCACTTCAGCCTCTGGTCCGAGATGGCCGCTCCCCTGCTCATCGGCAGTGACCTGCGCACCGCCAGCGCGGCCACCCTGGCCATCCTGAAGAACACCGACGTGATCGCGGTCGACCAGGACCTGCTGGGCAAGCCTCCAACCAGGATCACTACAACCTCGCCACCGTCCTCATCCAGTCCGGCCTGCCCGCCGACTGGACCCCGCCGACCCCAGGGGGCCGACGGAGCAAGGCGGCCTGGCCCGCTCAACGTGATGCAGCCGGCGGACCGATGTGCAGGTCCGCCCACTGCTCGGTCCGGACGAACCCGACGGCTTCGTACAGTCGGGCAGCGTGGTTGCCCCCGGTGACCGAGAGGCCGATGGCGGGGAGCCCGGCCTCGGCGGACAGCCATAGGACACGGCGCAGCAGGAGGGCGCCCGCGGTGCGGTAGGCGGGGGCCGGGTCGCGGAAGATCTCGGAGATCCATGGCCCTTCCAGGGGTGGGGCGCCAGGGCAGTCGTGGGCGAGTGCGGCGGCGACGCAGCTGTCGCGTTCGGTGTCGACCAGGACGGTGCTGGCGGGCAGCAACGGCCCCATCAAGGTGCCGTCCATGAGCGCTTTCAGGTCCTTGAAGGTGCTCATGCCGTGGTCGGGGTGCCTGGCCGGGTAGGCCGCCTCGTACGCGGCTCGCAGCTTGCCCGGGTCCACGGCGCTCGCCGGGAGCGGCGCCAGGTTGTCGGGCAGGCGCACCGGTTCAGGCGGCTGCGGGGATGCCGCCAACGCGTGGGTGTAGGTGTCGAATTCGCGGACCGCCCGCGCGCCCAGCCCCACCAGTTGCGACGCCAGTGCTGCCTGGGCCGTGACACCCCAACCCACCAGTGCCACCATGACCCGCTCGGCAGCGTCGGAGGGCTTGGCGCCGTCCGCCAGGCGCAGGTCCTCCGCCCAGCGGACACCGTCCCGGAACTCCGCCTCGTAGTAGGCGAGCGGTTCATTCGCGGTGCCCCGCACGACTCGGGTGATGCTGTCCACTGATGAGCCCGTTCTCTCAAGGACGCCCGACGGGAAAGCCGCAGGGATCCGGTTGTTCCCTTCCCAGCGGACATTGGATCAGCAGTGAGGCTCCGACAGGACCCGACACCCCCGGCCGACCAAACCCCCGTGACGACGCCCGCGCGGCGAACAGTTCGGCCACGGCTCTCCCGCACCGGCCCAGCACGTCATCCCAGGAGGGTCAGCTTCGACACGAAGGCCGGCGCGGCGAGGTCTTGTTGGAGGGCGACCGGGACCTTCGGGGAGTCCGGCCCGCTGCCGGTCGTGAGCATCGCCACCTCGGTGCCTGCCCGGGCCGTGTGGGGGACGGGCCTGCCGTTGTCGGTGAGCTGTAGCTCCAGCTTCTGGCCCGGCACGCCGAGGACCTTGAGGTCCCGGGTGGCGACGAGCGGGACCTGCCGTCCGAGCCCGTCGTCGAGATGACCCACGACCTGGCCCTTGGTGACAGCGACCGCTGAGGTGAGCGCGTCGCGCACTGCCTCGATGACCTTCTTGCTGTTGTCCTTGACCAGGATGAGACTGTTGGCGCCGTTGAGGTCCGGGCCGTCGGCGCGCTGGCCCAGCATCGTGCCGAGGATCAGCGGCGTCGTGTCGCCGACGGTCTTGTACGCGGCCCACATCAGGGCGCCGCCGGCCGGGGTGTTGGAGCCGGTCTTGATGCCCTTGACGCTCAGACCGGCCAGCAGGAGGTGGTCGTTGTTGTTGTTGAGCGGCTTCGGCAGCCCTTTGACGGTGGCGTTCGGCAGCGCGACGACCGGCCGGAAAGCATCGAACTTCATGACCGCCTCGGCCAGTTTGAGCTGGTCGACGGCCGTGCTGACGGTCTTGGCGTCCAGGCCGCTGGGATCGGTGTACACGGTGTCGTTCATACCGAGGGACTTGGCGGCGTCGTTCATCTTCCGTGCGAACGCGGCCTCGTTGTCACTCCGGGTGTCCCAGCGCGCCAGCAGCCGGGCGATGTTGTTGCCCGACGGGATCATCAGCATCTTCAGCATGTCCTGCTGGCTGAACTCCGTGCCGGCCGTGAGACCTTCGATGCGCGACTCGTCGGGTGAGTTGCCGTCCTGGACGGCCTTGGCGTCGATCTCGATCATCGGCCCCGGCTCGTCCCTCCTGAGCGGATGCTCCTTGAGGAGTACATACGCCGTCATCACCTTGGCGACGCTGGCGATCGGCACGGGCTTCTGTTCCCCGAACGTACCGATCCTGCCCGCACCCTGGACCTGGACGGCGCCCTGGCCCTTCGCGGGCCAGGGCATGCCGAACGTTCCTGCAAAGGTGTACGAGGATGTGGCGGCGCCGGGCACAAGGGCTGGGGACGGCAGAGGGCGGACCGCCTGCACGGTCACGAAGATTACGGCCAGGAGCAGGACGACCGGTGCCCAGATCCTGAACCGGCGGGCGACGGAACGGGCCGGAGTGCCGGGTGGGCGCGGGGTATCGGTCCACGCCTGCCCGGGTTCTTCGGGGACCTCGCTCGCAACTGACATCTCCTCCGGCATCTCCTTTGACATCTCCTTCGTCTTCCGCACTGCCGTCGTGTCCCTTTTCTCTGTCCGACCCTTGTCCGGGCCTTGTCCGGGCCTTGTCCGACCCCTGTCCGCCACTTGTCCGGCGTCACCGGTTCAGGACCGCTTCCATGACCGCTTTGGCGATCGGGGCACCCAGCCGGCCACCTGCGATGTCGGCACGGGAGACGCCCATGTCCTTGGCATCGACGAGGACGGCGACCGCGACCGGGGAGGAGCCGTCGCGCTGTTTGGCGTAGGACACGAACCAGGCGTACGGACGCTCGTCGCGGACGTCGGCACCGTGCTGGGCGGTGCCCGGCTTTCCTCCGACCGTGACGCCGTCGATCCGTGCCCTGCCCGCCGAGCCATCGCTCACCGTGAACTCCATCATCTCCTGCACCTTCTTCGCGGTGTTCGGGGAGACGGCCTGGTGCAGCAGCTCAGGCACTGTCTTCTCGATCGTCGACAGGTCGGGTCCGCGCAGTTCCTCCACCAGGTACGGCCGCATCACCCTTCCCTCGTTGGCCAGCCCGGCGGTGACCATGGCCATCTGCAGTGGCGTGCTGGTCACGCTGCCCTGGCCCATGCCGGTCAGTGCGGTCTGCGGCTCGTCCAGCCGCGCGGGATAGCTGCTGGCGACCGCGCGTACGGGGGTGAACTGCTCCTTGTTGAAGCCGAACTTCTCCGCCGTCTCCCGCATCTTGTCCTTGCCGACCTTGAGTGCGGCGTCGAGGAAGACGTTGTTGCAGGACCACTGCATGCCGGTTCTCATCGAGACCTTGTCGCACTGGGAGTTGGGGACGACGTTGCCGATCTTCGTCGTGCTGAGCGGCAGCTGGTACGGAGCCGGGGCCCCTGAGGGCGCGTTGATGTCCGTGACCGCACCGTGTTCGATGGCGGCGGCCGCCGTGAGGATCTTGAACGTCGAGCCGGGCGGGTAGGTCTCGCGGATCGCCCGGTTGCTGAGCGGCTCGTCCTTGTCCCTTTCCAGGGCGGTGAATCGCCGGCTCTCCCCGGGCGTGATGCCCGCGAACGACGAAGGGTCGTACGACGGCGTGCTCGCCATCGCGAGGATCTTGCCGGTGCGCGGGTCGAGGGCGACGACCGCCCCTTTGGCGTCGAGGTCCGTCAGCCCCTTGTAGGCGGCCTTCTGTGCCTTGGGGTCGATGGTCGTCACGACATCGCCGCCGCGTGGCTTCCCGCCGGTCAGGATGTCCGTGCCCCGGGCGAGGGAGAGCCGGTCGTCCTTGCCGCTGAGCACGCCGTTCTCGACGCCTTCGAGGAAGGTGGCACCGTGGACCTGGGAGAGGTAGCCGGTGACCGGCGCGTACATCGGGCCCTCCTTGAAGACCCTCTTGTACTTGAGGTCGGAGCCGGCGGTTGCCTGTGAGCCGGTGATCGCGGTGCCGGCGACGATGATGTCGCCGCGGGGCTGGGCGAAAGCCTCGATCTGCACCCGCCGGTTTCCCGGGTCGCCGGCCAGCGTGTCGGCCTGGACGAACTGCACCCACGTCACCCGCACGAGCAGGGCCATGATCATCGCCCCGCAGAAGACGGCTATGTGCCCCAGTGGCCTGTTCATCGCTCTCCGCATTCCGCATGAGTTCTGGTGTGGTTGCCGACGGCGCCGAGAAGCCCTGGGCGGGCCCGGATCGGCCGGCCGCCTGGAGCGCGACCGCCGTGCCAGGTGCGCGCGATGTGCCTGGGAGGTGGGGCAAGGTGCGAGGACATGCCCAGAGCAGAACAGGATCATCCGCCGTGTGTCCAAGACGGATATCGATCTGGCAATGATGCAGATGAGATATCATTGCTGCTTGTGGACCTCATCCTGCATCTCCGGTGCTTTGTGGCTGTTGCAGAAGAGTCACATTTCGGCCGAGCCGCAGCCCGCCTGGGGACAGCCCAGCCACCCCTGTCGCAGCGCATCCAGCGCCTGGAGCGCGAGCTGGGAGTGCGCCTGTTCGAGCGCACCAGCCGACACGTGACGATCACCAGAGGCGGAACCCTGCTGCTGGACGAGGCCCGCAGACTGCTCGCCCAGTCCGACGCGCTGATGGCCACCGCCCGACGCATCCGCGACGGCGAGAACGGGCTGCTGCGCGCCGCGCTGCCGCCCGACATGGCAGGCGAGACCGTCGCCGCGATCCTGGCGGAGTTCCAGCAGCGGCACGCCGGCGTGGAACTGGAACTGCATGAGCTGTCCACCGCAGAACAGCTCGCCCGGTTCGCCTCGCACGACCTGGACGTGGGACTCATCCACCACCCCTGCGATGTCTCCGGGCTGGAACTGGGCCCGGTCCTGCGCCGTGAGGTGGGAGTACTGCTGCCGCGCCGCGCCGCCGCAGCCGAGCTCGAGGACGTGGCGCTCGCCGACCTCGCCGGATACGACCTGGTTCTCTTCCCGCGTGCCAGTGCTCCGGCACTGTACGACGACGTCCTGACCACCTGTGCCCGCAACGGCTACGCTCCCGCCGCCGTCCGCCACGGCCAAGGCGCCAGCTTTGTCCGCGGCCTGATCCTCTCCGCGAACTCCGTCGCCTTCAGCCCCCGCGACACCCACCTGGCGGACACCGCTCTCCAGGACCCGGACACCGCCTGGCGTCCCCTCACCGGCACCCCACTGGCCTGGCGCCACTCCGTCGCCTGGCCGCAGGGCCGCAGCGACGCCGCCGTCAGCGCCTTCGCCGAAGCGACCACCCAAGCCCTGTGGAACACTGCCGCAGTGAGCTCAGACCTGCCCCGGCACCCGATCCACCTGCGCCCGGCAGCGGAGTACTGGGTATGACCAACGTCCCCGGCCGGATCCGCACGGCCTTCGCCGACGCCGGCGTGACGGGCTGGCTGCACGCCGTCGACATCGACTCCGGTGCGGAGATCGACGCGGGCGCGGACCAGCCCGTCGTCACCGCCAGCGTGCACAAACTCTGCGTACTGGTCGCCCTCCACCAAGAGGCAGCGGCGGGCCGCCTGGACCTCACCGAACAGGCCGAATGCCTCCCGGCCGACCGGACGGCGGGCCCCACGGGGCTGGGCGCCATGCTCGACCCGGCCCGTATGTCACTGCGCGACATCGCCTACCTGATGACGGCCGTCAGCGACAACGCCGCCGCCGACCACCTCCTCGAACGCGTCGGCCTCGACACCGTCAACCGCACCACCGCCCGGCTGGGCCTCCCCCGCACCCACGCCACCCACACCTTCCGCCGGCTCCTCGCCACCATCAAGGAGGACGCGGGTCACGGCGGCAGGCAGGCCCTGGCCGACCCGCACGTCATCGCCCGGCTCCGCGCCCTCGACCCGGCCCGCACCAACCGCAGCACCCCACGCGACATGACCCACCTGCTCGGCGCCATCTGGCGCGACGAAGCCTGCACTCCCGAACACGGCGCCGCGATCCGCCGCCTCCTCAGCCTGCAGGTCTGGCCCCACCGCATGGCTTCCGGATTCCCCTTCGACGACGTCCACGTCGCCGGCAAGACCGGCAGCCTGCCGACAGTGCGCAACGAAACCGGCGTCATCGAGTACCCGGACGGCGGCCGCTACGCCGTCGCCGTCTTCACCCGCGCCGCCAACACCGCCGTCACGCTCCCCACAGCCGACGCCGTCATCGGCACCACCGCCCGCCTCGCCGTCGACGCGCTGCGCGGCCTCTGACGTCACGCACCACCGACCGCGCCGCCGGCCTGTGAACGGCGCCTCGCCGGTCATCGACCCGGTGGAGAACGCCCCCGCGGGGGACGCGTTCTACACCCCGACGTCCCCACTGCCCGGTGGTACCCCGGGGGATCCTGTCCATAGCCGACGGCTGGACAACAACGTGGCGGCGCTGGAGTCGGGCGAGAACCGGCTCGTCCTCTACCGCTCGCAGGACGTGCGCGGCAAGGCCGTCTCGACCTCCGGCATCATCGTGCTGCCGGACCGCGACGAGCACCCGGTGCCCGTGGGCGGCTTCCCGCTCATCACCTGGGCGCACGGCACCGTGGGGGTCGCCAATTCCGTGGCACCGTCGCGGGACCGGAGCGACACCGGGGCCTCTCCGATGAACGCCTATCCGAACGGTCTGCTCAACTCGTTCCTGCGCCGCGGCTGGGCGGTGGCGATGACGGACTACGAGGCTCTGGGAACCGGTACGGAGGAGCACCTCCACCCCTACCTCCTGGGGGCTTCGGAGGCGAACGGGGTGCTGGACATCGTCCTGACGGCCCGGCGCCTGTTCCGGGGTGCGATCGGGGAGGAGTACGCGATCGTCGGCCACTCGCAGGGCGGCCAGGCGGCGCTGTTCGCCGCCCACCATGCCCCGGAGCGTGTCGAGAGCGGCCTGGTCGGTGTCGCCGCGATCGCCCCGTCCAACCACTCCCTCGGCCTGGTGCGGCTCGGCGCCAAGGACGCGAAGACGGGTGAAGGCTTCGCGTTCACCCCGCTGTTCCTGGCCGGCGCGATCGGCGGAGAGCCCTCGATCGTACCCGCCCAGGTCCTCTCGGACGCGGCGTTCGACCTGTGGCCGCAGGTCAGGCACCTCTCCCGCGCCGAGCTGAGCGATCCACTGTCCTGGGGCGGCATCAAGGGCAACGCCCAGTTCAGGGGCACTTATCCGGATGGCCCCAACGACCACCAGCAGCTCTTCGACCAGGAGCTCGCCAGGATGAACCCCGACGTCGAGATCAAGGTCCCGGTACGCATCACCCAGTCCGACGACGACAAGCGCGTGTTCGCCTCGTTTCCGGCCCTGTTGAAGGGCACCAACGACCTCGTGGACGAGCTCAACGAGACCAACAAGAAGCACGGGATCGAGGTCGAGTACCAGCACTACACCAAGGGCCAGGTCGTCCCCAAGGACGAGCCGCTGGGCGCGCACTTCACGACCATCAACCACGACGCCGACGCCCTCATCGACTGGATCGGCCGCCTCTTCACCCGCCCCTGATCCACCCACCGGACATCGGCCGGGCGACCTCATCGTCCGCACCCATGCCCCGGGTGCGGTGGTAGCGGTGGCGGGGGTCCTGCAACGCCGTGGCCCGGTCCCGCTCGAATGCGGCACCTGGTGGCGACCGGGTCACGGCAGCAGGTCGCCGACGGCAGCGATCCCCGCTGTGATGTCCCGCTCATTGACGTTGCCGAACCCCAGGACGAGTCGGGGCGACGTCGTCGGTGAGGCATGGTGGACGCTCATGCCGTACAGGCCCACCCGGCGGGTCAGGGCCGCGGCGATGAGCGCCTCCTCACCGGTGCCGCTGCCGGTGCTGGTTCCGGTACTGGTATCGAGGTGGAGGACGGCGTGGAAGCCGGCCGCCAGTCCGGTCAGCCGTGCGCCCGGCGCTTGCTCGGCGAGCGCGGTCACCAGCGCCGCTCGGCGGGCCGCGTACGTGCCGCGCATGCGGCGCAGGTGCCGGTCGTAGCGCCCGGACTCGACGAGCCGGGCCAGGGCGAATTGGTCCAGGGTGGGGGAACCCCGGTCGGCGAGGTGCTTGTTCGCCGCGATGCCCGCGGTCAGCGCGGGCGGGCGGAGCACCCAGCCGATGCGCAGGGCGGGTGCGAGGGACTTGCTGACGGTGCCGATGGAGATCACCCGGTCCGCGGCCAGTCCCTGCAGCGCGCCCACCGGCTCGCGGTCGTAGCGGAATTCGGCGTCGTAGTCGTCCTCGATGACGAAGGTGTTGTTGCGTTCGGCCCAGTCGATCAGGGCCAGGCGCCGCTCGGCGGCCATGACGACGCCGGTCGGCCACTGGTGAGCGGGCGTCACCAGCACCGCGCGGGCGCCCGTCGCCTCCAGCGCCCGGACATCGATGCCGTACTCGTCGACGGGTACGGGCACGGACGTCAGGCCCGCGTGCGCCGCGGCGGCGGATCGTGGCGGTCTGCTGCGTGCGCGGGCTGGGCTTCGCGCTGACGGTGGTCGCAGGTGGCGCGCTGACCGCGGCGCTGATCCCGGCGGAGCGCCGCGGCGAGGGGCTGGCGCTGGCCGGGATCGTGTCAGGGGTGCCGTCGCTGGTGGCCCTGCCGCTGGGCGTCTGGCTGGCCGACAGGGCCGGTTTCACCCCGGTCTGCGTGGCCGGTGGACTGGTGGCGCTCGCCTCCGCCGTGGTGGTGCCGGCGCTGCCAGGACGACGTCCCTCGGCGGACGAGGCGGTCGGAGTGGTCGCGGGCCTGCGCACCGGCGCCCTGGCACGGCCCGCCGTCGTGTTCGCGACGACCGCGCTGGGCGCCGGCATCGTCGTCACCTTCCTGCCGCTGGCCGTCCCGGCGTCGATGTCCGGGCTGGTCACCGCGGTGCTGTTCATCCAGCCGGCCGCAGCCACAGTGGCGCGGTGGTTCGCGGGACGGATCGGCGACCGCCGCGGGGCCGCCGGGCTGGTCCTGCCGGGCCTGCTCCTGTCGGCGGCCGGACTGCTCATCACCGCGCTGACCGGCAGCGCCGTTGCGGTACTGGCCGGAGTGACGCTGTTCGGCATCGGATTCGGCATCGCGCAGAACGCCACGCTCACCTTGATGTACGCCCGCGTGCCCGCGTCCGGCTACGGCACGGTGAGCGCCCTGTGGAACTTCGCGTACGACGCCGGGATGGGAGTCGGCGCCGTCGGCTACGGCGCGATCGCCGCACACACCGGGTATCCGGCAGCGTTCGCACTGACCGCCGCGTTGATGCTGCTCGCGTTGTGGCCGGCGTGCCAGGACCGTCGATGAGCCTGTGTTCTCTGGTCTGGCGCCGTACCGGACGGCGGACTCCTCGTCCCGTCAGTCGCTGCTCGTCACTGCGACCCCGCGGCCACCAGCGTCGCGGTGATGGGTTCGAGCTCGGCGACCAGCTCGTCGAGCTCGGAGGGAGACAGGGCGTCGTACGGCGGGGCGGCGAGCTCGTCGGTGAGGGCTTCGATGCGTTCCTTCGCCTCGCGGCCGGCGTCGGTGAACCGGCCGTCGGTGTCGACGAGCCCGCGCTCGCGCAAGCCGTCCATGACCGCGGCCAGCCGCTCCTTCGGCAGGTGGTGGATGCGCCCGAACGACTCCGGCGGGTGGATGCCCTGCTCCAGCGCGGACAGCACATGGGCCTCGGTGCCGCCGATGCGGGCGCCGACGAGAGCGGCGATGTGCCCGTCACCGCGGTGCTCGCGCAGCATCGTCGCTGAATGCCACAGCCGGGCGGCCGGGTCGCTGGGCACCGGAAGGGCGCGCATCCCGGCGTACATCACCCGGCCTTCCGTGGGCGCGTTCGTCGCGGCTTTGGTGGTCAGGTCGGCGGCGCGCACCAGGCCCGGGGAGCCGGCCAGCTCGGGGCCGAGGATCCGCCGTAGGGAGGCCGCGCTGCCCCGCTCCCGCGCGGCGACGGACGCCTCGGGCGGGATCGTCTCCCACGCACTCGGGATGTGCCGCGCGGCTTCCCCGTCGGCGAAGCTGTAGAACGCCGCGTGCACGACCTGCGCCGGCACCCGCCCCAGCGGCGCGGCGCGGCTGGCGAAGTAGCCGTCCCAGTAGGTGCGGTGGCCGAGTGCGGCCAACTCCTCGTTGCACTCGTCGGCAAGGAAGGTGACCAGGCAGATCGGCTCCAGGAGCTCGAACATGCGGCGGGCGGTGTGAGTCATGGCCTCCATCATGCCCGCGGTCACGCCCCCGTGGAGCAGGACGGGACGGGCGGCCACGCCGACGCTCTACGGCAGCGGCGCTCCGCGGGCGGTGAGCCACAGGTCGTACCATTCCGCGTGGCTGAGCTGTGGCTCCCCCGTTGCGGCGTCGCGGCAGGCCCGGATGCGTTCGGGACGGACGGTGCCGACGACCGGGACCACGCCTGCGGGGTGTCGTTGCAGCCACCACAGGAGGATCGTCTCGGCACTCGTGTCCTTCTCCTTGGCCAGCGCCTCGACGAGCCGCGCGGTCGCCTGCTCGTCGGGTGTCTCCTGGCGACCGGAGTAGCGCCCTTGGGCGAGGGCTCCCCACGCCTGGAGCTGCACTCCGTTGGCGCGGCAGTACTCGAGCGTTCCCAGCGGGAACCCGACCGTCGCTACCTGCGGCGTGTTCACCACGACGCCCGCCTCGACCCAGCCCCGCTGCCGCAGGCTCATCTCCAACTGGTCGGCGACCAGCGGCATCTCCAGCGACCCCTGCAGATGCGCGATCTGCGCGGCGCTCATGTTCGAGACGCCGAAGCGCCGCACCAGGCCCTGCCGGTGCAGTGAGGTCAGTGCCTCGGCGACATCGTCGGGGTCCGCCAGCGGGTCCGGCCTGTGCAGGAGCAGGACATCGAGAACGTCGGTGCGCAGCCGGGCCAGGCTCTGTTCCACGCGCTCCACGATGGTGGTGCCGCGCAGGTCGTAGATCCCCGGACGGTCCCCGTCCTTGAGGCGGATACCGCACTTGGTCTGCACGACGATGCGCTTCCGCAGCTCCGGGTCGCGGCCGAGGATCTCGCCGAACACCGCTTCCGCCTTGCCGCTCCGGTAGATGTCCGCGTGGTCGAACGTGTTGATGCCGCTGTCCAGGGCCGCTTCCACGGCGGCTTCCGCGACCGCGATGTCCTGCGCGGTGTAGGGCTCGTGGCCCCAGCTGCCACCCAGCCCCATGCACCCGTAGATGAGCCGGCCGGTCTCTGTCTGTTCCGCCATCTTCGTCACGGGGCCACCCTACGACCGGACCATCGTGAGGCCGCGGTGATCGCCGTCCAGGGTCGTCAAGCGGAACGTCCTGCGTGCCGAGGCCGGCAGATGGGCGCCACGAAAGGCACGGGCGCTGCGCCATCCGGTCGGTTCGGGCGGAACTTCGGAAGTGTCACCGGACGGATGCCGATCGTCTCCCTACCGTGAGCACCCCAGGAGGGTTCCCCACAGCTGGAGTGTGAGATGCGTAGGCGCCGGACCTTGCGCGCGCGGTGGCCGGCCGCCCTCGCGGCCCTTCCGCTGCTCGCCTCCGCTCTCGCGGGGTGCGGAAGCAGCGGTGGCGGCGGTCCGGTGACGCTGAACTGGTACAACTTCCCCGACGATTCCGGCGCGTTGCAACAGGCGGCCGAGCGGTGCAGCCAGGCCTCGAAGGGTCAGTACCAGATCCGGTACAACAAACTGCCGCGGACGGCGGACGGGCAGCGGCAGCAGTTGGTGCGGCGGCTGGCCGCACACGACGCCGGGGTCGACATCATGGGCCTCGACGTCACCTGGCCCGCGGAGTTCGCCGAGGCGGGCTGGGTCCGCGAGTGGACGGGGGCGTTGAGGGAACAGGCGACCACGGACACCCTGAAGGCCGCGGTGCAGACCGCGACCTGGAAGGACCGGCTGTACGCCGTCCCCTACAACTCCAACACCCAGCTCCTGTGGTACCGCGACGACCTGGTGCCGGTGCCCCCGAAGAGCTGGGCCGAGATGCTGGCCCAGGCCGACGCGCTGGCGAAGGCGGGCAAGCCGCACCACGTCGAGATCCAGGGCGCCCAGTACGAGGGCCTGACGGTCTGGTTCAACACTCTGGTCACCAGCGCGGGCGGGTCGATCCTCACCCCGGACGCCCAGGCGCCCTCGCTCGGCCCGCCGGCCGTCGTCGCCGCCGGAATCATGCGCGACACCGCCCGGTCCGCCGCCGCGGACCCGTCGCTGTCCAACCAGATGGAGGACGAGAACCGGCTCGCCATGGAGTCCGGAACGGCGGCCTTCGAACTCAACTACCCGTTCGTCTACCCGTCGATGAAGGCCAACCAGCCGAAGCTCTTCAAACACTTCCGATGGGCCCCCTACCCCGGCGTGACCGCCGGCCGGCCGGCCACCGTGACCATCGGCGGCATCGACCTCGCCGTCGGCGCCTACAGCAAGCACCCCGACCTCGCGTTCCAGGCCACGCTGTGCCTGCGCGACCGCGACAACCAGCTCACCAACGCCCTCAAGGGCGGGCTGCCGCCCTCGCTGCGCAGCCTCTACCAGGCCGCCGAACTGACGAAGAGCTACCCCTTCGCCGCCGACGTGCTGAACGCGCTGGACACGGCGAGCGTGCGACCGCGGACCCCCGCCTACCAGAACGTGTCGATCGCCATCGCACACACCCTCTCGCCGCCGGCCGCGATCCGGCCCGCGAGCACCGTCTCCGACCTCCGGGGCCAGATCGAGGACGCCCTCGGTTCCAAGGGGTTGATCCCGTGAGCACCGCCACGAAGGCCGCCGCCGGGCACGGCCGGGCCGAACTGTCCGAGGGCGCCCGCCAGGAGCGGCGGCTCGGGCTGCTGCTCTGCGCGCCGGCGGTGATCGTGATGGTCGCCGTCACCGCCTACCCGATCGCCTACGCGGTCTACCTCTCGCTCCAGCGCTACGACCTGCGGTTCCCCGGGCAGGCCCGGTGGATCTGGTTCGACAACTACGCGGCTGTGCTGTCCTCGCCGTTCTGGTGGCAGGCCCTGTGGGTGACCGCCCTCATCACGCTGGTGTCGGTGGCGATCGAGCTGGTCCTCGGCATGGCGCTGGCGCTGGTGATGCACCGGGCCGTCTTCGGCCGGGGCGCCGTCCGTACCGCCGTCCTGATCCCGTACGGCATCGTCACCGTCGTCGCCGCGTACTCCTGGCAGTACGCGTGGACCCCGGGCACCGGCTACCTCGCGGCGCTGCTGCCGGCGGGCAGCGCGCCGCTGACCGACCAGTGGCAGGCCATCGGACTGATCATCCTCGCCGAGGTGTGGAAGACCACGCCGTTCATGGCGCTGCTGCTGCTCGCCGGACTGGCGCTCGTCCCGGGTGAGACGGTCAGGGCCGCGATGGTCGACGGTGCCACGTTCTGGCAGCGGCTGCGGCTGGTGATCCTGCCGCTGATGAAACCGGCCATCCTGGTCGCCCTGCTGTTCCGCACCCTGGACGCGTTCCGGATCTTCGACAACATCTACGTCCTGACCGGCGGCTCGAACGACACCGGATCGGTCTCGATCCTCGGCTACGACAACCTGTTCACCGCCCTCAACCTCGGCATCGGGTCGGCGATCTCGGTGCTGATCTTCCTGTGCGTGGCGGTGCTCGCCTTCATCTTCATCAAGATCTTCGGCGCCGCGGCGCCGGGCGGCGAACCGGAGCGGCGATGATGTCCCACCGCGGAAAGACCCTGACCAGCTGGAGCATCGTCAACCTCATCGTGGTGCTGTACGCGCTGTTCCCGGTCTGGTGGATCGTGGCGCTCTCGTTCAAGGACCCGAGCACCCTCAGCGACGGCAACTTCATCCCGCGCAAATGGACCTGGGCGAACTACCGCGGCATCTTCCAGACCTCGGAGTTCACCCGGGCGCTGATCAACTCGATCGGCATCGCCCTGATCGCCACCACGATCGCGGTCGTCCTCGGCACGATGGCCGCCTACGCGGTCGCCCGGCTGCGATTCCCCGGCAAGCGGCTGCTGATCGGGATGTCGCTGCTGATCGCGATGTTCCCACCGATCTCGCTGGTCTCACCGCTGTTCAACATCGAGCGGGTACTGGGGATCTTCGACACCTGGCCGGGTCTGATCATTCCCTACATGACCTTCTCCCTGCCGCTGGCGATCTACACGCTGTCCGCGTTCTTCCGGGAGATCCCCTGGGACCTGGAGAAGGCCGCCAAGATGGACGGCGCCACCCCGGCCCAGGCGTTCCGCCTGGTGATCGCGCCGCTCGCCGCGCCCGGCGTGTTCACCACCGGGATCCTGGTCTTCATCTTCTGCTGGAACGACTTCCTGTTCGCGATCTCGCTGACCTCCACCACCGCCGCCCGCACCGTCCCGGCGGCGATCGCCTTCTTCACCGGCAGTTCGCAGTTCCAGCAGCCCGCCGGGTCCATCGCCGCGGCCGCCGTGGTGATCACCGTACCCATCGTGATCTTCGTGTTGCTGTTCCAACGCCGCATCGTCGCCGGCCTCACCGCCGGCGCAGTCAAGGGATAACCGGCCCATCCGGGCGGGACCAGGAAGGCAGACCGTGGCCGAGATCGTCCTCGACGGCATCACCAAGCGCTACCCCGACGGCGCCCTTGCCGTGAACGACTTCAACCTCACCATCGCCGAAGGGGAGTTCGTCATCCTGGTCGGCCCCTCCGGCTGCGGCAAGTCCACCACTCTCAACATGATCGCGGGCCTGGAGGACATCACCGAGGGCACCCTGCGGATCGACGGACAGGTCGTCAACGACCGCGCCCCCAAAGACCGCGACATCGCCATGGTGTTCCAGAGCTACGCCCTGTACCCGCACATGAACGTCCGCGAGAACATGGGCTTCGCGCTCAAACTCGCCAAGACCGACAAGGCCGTCATCAACGCCAAGGTGGAGGAGGCCGCCCGCATCCTCGACCTCACCCAGCACCTGGACCGCAAACCCGCCAACCTCTCCGGCGGCCAGCGCCAGCGGGTCGCGATGGGCCGCGCCATCGTCCGCGACCCCAAGGCCTTCCTGATGGACGAGCCGCTCTCCAACCTCGACGCCAAACTCCGTGTCCAGATGCGCACGCAGATCGCCGCCCTGCAGCGCCGCCTCGGCACCACCACCGTCTATGTCACCCACGACCAGGTCGAGGCCATGACGCTGGGCGACCGTGTCGTGGTGATGCGCGGCGGCCTCGTCCAGCAGGTCGGCACGCCGCAGCACCTCTACGACGCACCGGTCAACCTCTTCGTCGCCGGCTTCATCGGTTCCCCCGGCATGAACTTCCTCAATGCCACCCTGGGGAACGGTGTCCTGCGGACCTCGCTCGGTGACCTCCCGCTCGAGGACCGGGCGCGGCGCGTGCTGGAACGGGGGAACGCGTCCCGCGAACTCATCGTCGGCATCCGGCCCGAGGACTTCGAGGACGCCGCCCTGACCGAACAGCGGGGGCCGGGGTGGTGTGCACCGCCACCGTCGAGGTGCGTGAATCGGTCGGCTCCGACGTGTACGTCCACTTCACCGAGGAGGGCGGGCCCGCCGGCTCCTCCGAACTCGCCGAACTCGCCGCCGACTCCGGCCGCGCGGACACCGGCATGCAGGGACACCAGATCGTCGCCCGCCTCAGCCCCGCCACCCGCGCCGCCGAGGGCGAACCCCTGGAGCTGTGGATCAACACCCCTCGGATCCACGTGTTCGACCCCGCCACCGGGACGAACCTGACCCACCCCGAACGAGCGGAGGCCTGACCGGCGACCCGGGGGCGGCTCGACTCGCATCAGGTGCGCAGGCACAGCCGCGCTGCGAAGGCCTCCGGAGTACAGTCGGGAACGCCCTGACGCGCCGGCTGCGCGGAACGTGCCGTTCGGGACCGCGGCACCCAGGCACGCTGCTCGCGTCAAGGCGGCAGGGCTGGACATCGCTTACGACGAGCGCGAATCGCGCCCGCGCGAGATGGTCCGGCTCGTGGCGCCGTAACCCTGGTCCCCTGAGGTCGCCGACGGCGAATGCGGTCGGCCGGATTTCGGTGCAACGAATGCTCACTCCGGCCGAACCCCTGCGTCATCCGGCCCACCCATGTGCACAATCTGAACGTGGCCAATCAGGGGACTCCTCCCGAGGTAGGCGTCTCGGCCCGTGAGGCCGAGGTTCTTGCCGCGCTCGGCGAACATCTGACCAACGCCGAGATCGCGGCTCGGCTGTTCATCTCCGTCCGTACCGTCGAGAGTCATGTCTCCTCGTTGCTGCGCAAGTTACAGGCGGACGATCGCCGAGACCTGGCCGCCGTATCGGCGAACCTGCCCTCCGGTCCGGCGGGCACGCCGACCGCGGGCGCCGCACTGCCGTCGCCGTTGACGTCGTTCGTGGGACGCGCGGCCGAACGTGCGGCGCTCTCCCAAGCGCTGCACGAGCACCGACTGGTCACGGCCGTCGGACCGGGCGGGGTCGGCAAGACCCGCCTGGCCCTGAGCGTCGCTGCGGACGCGAACGACCGCTTCGCCGACGGCGTGTGGTACGTCAACCTGGTACCGACGGTCGACCCGTTGATGGTCGCGTCGGCGATCGCGGACGCGCTCGGCCTCGGGGAGAGTCAGGGCCTCTCGGCGACGGACCACGTCGCCGGCTGGATGGCAGGCCGGGAAACGCTGCTCGTGCTGGACAACTGCGAGCACCTGCTGGACGGTGTGGCGGTCCTGCTGGAGCGGCTGCTCGCCGCCGGCCCCCGGCTGACGGTGCTCGCCACCAGCCGGGCCCGGTTGCTGGTGCCCTTCGAACGGGTCTTTCCGGTGCCGGGGCTGTCCATCGAAGCCGCTGACGGCGGTCCGGGTGACGCGGTCGAGCTGTTTCTCGGGCGGGCCGCTGCCGGCGGGAGCCTGCCGGTGTCCGTCGACAGGAAGCGCATCGGCGCGGTGTGCCGGAGCCTGGACGGCATGGCGCTGGCGATCGAACTGGCGGCTGCCCGGTACGCCTCGCTAGGGCTCGACGGGCTCGAAGCCGGGCTGGCCGACCGGCTGCGGTTGCTGAGTGGCGGACCACGGATCGATGACCGGCACCGCTCGTTGCGCTTGACGCTCGACTGGAGTTATGTGCTGCTGGCCGGCCCCGATCAGGCGGTGCTGCGCCGGATCTCGGTATTCACCGGACCGTTCACCGCCGGCGCCGCGGCTACGGTTCTGGCCGGTTGGCCGCCGGTGTCGGCCGGCGCGATGGCAACCGTCCTGGCCGGGCTCGCGGACCAGAGCTTGCTGATCGCCGTCACCGAGCCCGGTGGGACGCGCTACCGCGCCCTGGAAACGATCCGTCAGTACGGTGCGGACCGGCTCGAAGAGGCAGAGGAGTCGGACGAGGCACTCTCACGCCACCTCCACTGGTGTCTGGACAGGAGCACGGATCTCCAGGTCACCTCCCACGAGCCCATCCCGTCCTGGCGAGTTGCCTACGATCGGCTCGCCGACGAGCTGCGGGGCGCCCTGGCCTGGGCGGCAGGCAATTCCGAACACCGCCCCGACGCTTACCGGTTGGCCATCGGATTGGCCGAACTGAGCTTCACCCGGGGCCTGCCCGGCGAGTCGCAGCGGCGCTACCAGCAGGCGGCCGAGCTCGCCGCGGACGACCGGGACTCCGCCGATGCCTTGCGCAACGCCGCGGGCGCCGCCGAGTCACGACATGTCGGCAACGAGGCACTTCGGTTGCGCAGGGCCGCCGCCGACGCGGCCCTGCGCGCCGGCGACCGGGCCGGTGCGGCCGGTGACCTCGCCCGGAACGCCGAGCTGATCAACCGCATCCCCGGGCTCATGGCGACCGGGCCCGCGGTCGGGGAGGTGGAGGCGCTGATCGCCGAGGGGTGGTCGCTGGCCGGCGACGACCTGACCGCGCAGGCCCGGCTGCTCACCGCTGAGGCCTGCAACAGCTCACCGGCCGATCCGGTCACCGCCGAGCTGATCGAGCGTGCGCTCACACTGGCCCGCCGCGTCGACGACCCGCTGATCCAGAGCGCCGTGCTCGACCAGCTCACCGCGGTACGGCTGGCTCGCGGGGACATCCGTGGCGCGGCGGCCGGCGCTTTGCAGCGCATCGAACTGCTGGCCCCGCTGCACGTGACGGCCGCGTCTGCGGTGGAGCTCTTCGACGCGCTCGGCATGGCCTGCAACTGCGCTCTCGCTGCCGGTGACCTACGAGCCGCAAGGGGCCATGCCGAGCGGCTGGGGGACCTGCCGTTCTACCGCGAGGAGGGCCACCTGACGACACGGCGGCTGCTCGTCGTCACGGCACTCGCGGGCGACTGGGACGAGACGGTCACGTTGGCGCGGCGATTCCGCGAGGGTTGGGAGCGGGCCGGTCGGCCACGTGCGGGCAACCTCAGCGGCCCCGCGTACGCGGCGGCGACGGTCCACGGGCTGCGAGGGGACGACGACGCCCGGGATGTGTGGCTGGACATCGTGGACGCCCTCAGGACGCCGGTCTCGACGGCGGAACTTCATCGCTGCGGCGAAGTCTTCGACGCCCTGGCCCTGCTGCACCGCGGCCTGCCCCAGCAGGCGATGCAGGTGTTGAACACGCCCCCGGAGCAGATGAACCATTGGGGCGACAGCGTGTGGCGTACCTGGTACGCCGCCCTGTGGGCCGAGTCCGCCGTCATGTCCGGGAACGAGGACGCCACAGCCCGCATCCAGCGCGCACGTTCGGCCACGGCGGGCAACTCGATCGCGGCCGCCATCGTCGACCGTGCGGCGGCCGTGAACGGGCGCGACGGCGGCCGCGACGCGTTGACCATCGCTGCCGCGACCCTTGCCGATGCCGGGTGCCGCTACCAGTGGGCCCGCACGCTCGTGTTCCTCGGCGGAGAGCAGCAAGCACAGGGCGAGGCCGTGCTCGCGACGATGGGCGCGACGGCCATGGTCCTGCCTCCAGCCGGTCCGGCTTCCGGGGCCGGCGCACGTGGTGCGGAGTGACCGTCGACGGGCCGTCATAGGTTCGTCCGGCCCGGTGCCGGGACACAGCGCTCGGCGGTGCCGGTTGTTGTGATCATTCGCGTCTCCGCTCTTCGGCGCCGGTCCCCGATCCACCTGCGGGTAGGAGTGTGCGTCCCGACGTAGGAGGCGGGCATCCGTGGCCGCCACGGAATCCTCGGTCCGTGGCGGCCACGGATGTTGGGCGGCCGGATCCGACGCAGGGTGGTTCAGCCACAGGCATCGGCTGTGTGACCAAACGGCACGCTCGCCGCGTCCTGCGCCGTGGTGGACACGACCGAGCGACGATCACGAAAACGGGGGCCCATCGGTGAGGCAGCCGAACGATTTCCTGGACAGACCGGCCCCATCGCCGCCGGGAGACGGCGGGCGGGGCGTGCTGCAGGGCGCCTTCGGGCTGTTGGAGGCGGTGGACCGGGCCGGGGAGGCGCGGCTGACCCAGTTGGCGGCGCAGAGCGGCCTGCCCAAGTCGACCACGTACCGGCTTTTGGAGCAGTTGGTCGAACTGGGCGCCGTCCAGCGCTGCGGCACGGGGTACCGCATGGGTCCGCGGATGTTCCGGCTCGGGCAGGAATGGCAGCCGCATCCCGGACTGCGGGCCGCGGCGAGGGAGCCTGTACGCCGTCTGGCGGCGGCCACCGGCACGTCGGTGGGGATCAGTGTGCTGTGGGAAGGACGGACCCTGGTCATGTACTGGGCCTCCGGCGGGGACAGAGCCCTGGCCCCGCCCCGAAGCGGTACGCCCCTGCCGTGGTTCACCGCGGCGGGAAAGGTCCTTGTGGCCGGAGTGCACCCCGCCCTCCCCCTCGATCCGCTCCCTGCGGTCTGGCGCCGGGAGGCGGCGGAGATCCGGAACCGCGGTGTCGCGTTCGACCGGGAGGAGGTGACCGCGGGGGTGTGCTGTGTGGCGGTGCCCCTGCACAACGCGGGCGGTGTACCGGTGGCCTCCTTGTGCGTCCTGACCGATCCCGCACAGAACCTGGAACAGCTTGCCGACGCCGTCCGGCTGACCGGCAGGGCGATCAGCGCCGGTCTGCGCGGCCGGTGAGAGCCGACCGCGCAGCGACCACGACCTATCAACCACCGCCACGTTCGCTCCACTGCCCATCAGGCGATGTAGTGGCAGCCCAAAGGCAGGCCCCTCGTCCAGGTCCCTGGGGGCTCAGCCCGGACCGAGCCCCCAGTGCTGTGGTCTTCCGTCAGTGCGGGCCGAGATGGGAAACGGCCTGGGTGACGGTGTCGAAGTGCATCGTGCTGCGGGATCGCTGGTCGTATCGGTCCCAGTGAGGCATGGCCGGGTGGTTGGGGTCGCCGGTGCGGATGAACGAGATCCACGCCTGGTGCATGCTCCTGGCGAGACCGTCCCTGATCCTGGTGTCCATCCCCGCCAGGAACGGCGCGTGCGCCCACTTGTCGAAATTGTCGAAGACGAACGGCAGTTCCAGGCAGTGCGGGGCGCCCAGTCGGCCGTCGTGTGCAGGTGTGGGGAAGTCGAACTCGTACGTCCAGACCGGGCGACCCCCTGCCGCCCGCGCTTCCGCGAACGCCAGGGCGGGCTTCCTGAACAGCTCGTCGGTGGTCAGGTCGATGAGAACGTCGATCGGCCGAGCGCCTGGGCGCGCGGCCTCGTACGACGCGTACGCCTCGGCCGCACCGTCACCGAAGCTGTCCTGTGCCCGGCGGAGCACCTGTTCCTTCGTCGTCGACGCGTAGGCCTCGCCCAGCGCGAAGGTGAAAGCACACTCTTCCCTGGTCCAGCCGATGAGGACGTCGATATCCGCGCCCGGACCGGCGAGCAGGTTGTCGACGGGTTGCCGGGCCCGCGTCCCCCCGTCGAGCACCGGCATGAACGGCACGGTCCAGTGGCCCCATTCCATGGTGGCCGCGAGGAGTCCGGCCGTGGCCTCGACCAGGCGCGGCCACGGCACCGCGCGCAGTTCGTCCCCGTCCTTTGCGCCGACCATCTCCAGGTAGGCGGCAGTGCGGGCCAGGGCCTCGTCAGGTGTGGCGAGGGGCATGGCCAGTGGGACGCTCTGGAGGACGGCACGCCGGAAGAGCCTGCCGCCACTGGCGTGGCCCGCGAGTGCCGCCGTGGACAGGGCGCCGGCGGACTGGCCGGCGACCGTGACGTTGTCGGGGTCTCCACCGAACGCGGCGATGTTGTCGTGGACCCAGCGCAGTGCGGCGAGTTGGTCGGTGAGCCAGAGGTTGCCCTGCTCGGTGCCGTCATCCGACGCGAAGTAGAGCAGGCCGAGCGGTCCGAGCCGGTAGTTGAGGGTCACCACCACCAGGTCACCGTCCCGCGCGAAGGTCTCGCCGGAGTAGTTCGGCATCCCGCCGGAACCGGAGATGAAGGCGCCGCCGTGGATCCAGACCAGGACGGGACGGCGGGCGTCATCGGTACCGGGCGTCCACACGTTGAGCGTCAGACAGTCCTCGTCGAACGGCGGAAGGCCGTGGCCGCCGAGTATCGGGTCCACCTGACGGACGGCTTGCGGCGAACTGGGGCCGTGCGCCGTCGCGTCGAGGGTGTCGCTCCAGCCCGGATGCGGCTGCGCGGGGCGCCACCGGAGCGGCCCGACGGGCGGCGCCGCGTACGGCACGCCCTTGAACACCGCCAGGTCATCTTCGGCGACACCACGGACCGGGCCCGAGCGAGTGTTCACGACGGGTGCGGTGCGGTCCTGAGCGAGACCCATGCAGTGCCACCTTCCAGATCAGGAGCGGGACTTGGATCTCCTCAAGTTATTGCGCAATTATGGCGGACGTCAATATTGTTCGATCTCCCATCGCCCACCGGGAGGAGCCAACCGTCCCGGCAAGCGGAGCTCGTGCCCGATCCGTGCGGCGCCCCTGACGTCGACCACCACACCCGACGAAGTGTGGCGTGTGTCGGCGGTGACGGTGGAGGGGCGGCCCAGAGCATCGCCCATGTCGACGGAGATCCCGGTGGCGCCCTGTCGGCCGAGCAGGTGGGCGGCCAGGCAGGCGGAGCTGTTCGCGTTGGCGATGTCCTCCGGTACGCCGATCGATGGGGCGAACATACGGGCCACGACCCGGCCCGAGGGCGACATCGGGGCGTGGACGAAGGCGCCCAGCAGGCCCAGGTGATCGCACGCGGCGGCGAGCCGGTCGAGGTCCGGGGCCAGGGCGGCGAGAGCGGAGCGGGTGGGAACGGGCAGGAGGAGCCGCGGACGTCCCAGCGTGGCGATGCACGCTTCGGCGGCGACGGCCGTACCGAGCCCCAGTGCGGGCAGGAGCAGCGCGAGTTCGCCTGCCGTGGGCTCACGCAGGCCGACCGGTCCCGCCTCGAAGGCGGCCTCGACAGACGATGCCCCGCACACTACGCGGCCCTCGACGACGCGCCCGGCCACGCGCAGTCCGGCCCGGTGCTCGCCCCCGCCCGCGCGCTGAGCGAGGAAGGCCAAGGCGGCCACGGTGCCGTGACCGCACGCGGGCAGTTCCCCGTCCGCGGTGAAGAACCGCGCCGCGACCACGAGCCGGTCGTGCCCGACCCCGGCCGCCGGTTCGCCGTCCCGCGAGAGGAAAACCGCGTGGGACGTGCCAGCCAGGGCGGGTGCCGCGCGGCGCTCGTCATCGGTCAACAGGCGGCCGGACAGGGATGATGACGCCTCGTCCAGGACCGCGGTCGGGCTTCCGCCACCGCCCTCGCGCAGGCACGCGTGCACGATCGTGACGGGCAGGCCGGTGCGGACCGCCGGTCGACGCGAGGGCCTGCTCATCGGGTGCGGGGGACGACGTCGGCGAAGCGGGGCGCGCCGGGCTCGCGGGGCAGGCGCCCGGCCCGCCCGGCGAAGCTGATGGCGTGGTACCAGCCGCACAGCAGGAGCAGGTCCATCAACTGCAGCGCGTCGAAGGCCGATGCGAGCCGCGCCCACAGCGCGTCGTCGATGTCGGAGCGGTCGTGCAGGGCGTCGACAGCGAGGATGAGCAGCCGGTTCCCGCTCGGACGCCCAGCACTCGTCGGCGGGTCCGCCGTGGACGAGCGACGCCGTCTGCTGGCGGGTGAGACCGACCCGGTCGGCGTACATCATCACGTGCACGCCCCACTCGTACTCGCAGCCGCACCGCGCGCACGTCCGGTCGATGACGATCTCGCGCTCCCGCAGGGACAGGGTCAGCTGCCTGCCCAGCTCGTAGCGGCCCCACCCATGCATGGCGCCGGTCGTCGGCAGATTCCTGGCGAACATCCGGAACAGCCCGATCGGCGGAGCACCCGCCGGCATCATGTGCGCGAGCTGGGCGCCGGCCTCTTCGGTGTACGGCGGCTCCAGCGGCTCTATCCGTGCCATCGGTCCTCCCGTTGTGCTGATCCGGATTCTGAAGCAGGGGCGAACGATGCCAGTGTTTCGAATAACGAAACACAAGGAGCGTCATGCCGACACCACGCCCAGGCGGGCCGGTCCGCGGCTCGACGACCGGCCGTCCGATCATGGCCGCGATGGACCTGTTCGGACGCCGCTGGGCGCTGCGCATCCTCTGGGAACTGCGCGCGGGCCCGATCGGCGCCCGTGCTCTGCTCGCGCGGTGCGAGGGCCTGTCCTCCAGCGTCCTGTACCAGCGGCTGCGCGAGCTCACGTCCAGCGGGATCATCAGCCCTTCCACCGACGGTTACGAGCTCACCCCCACTGGAGCGGACCTCGGCCGCGCCCTCGCTCCGCTCGACCAGTGGGCGAACACGTGGGCGCGGAAGCAGGAACAGGAACACGAACACGATGAGCGGGCCGACCACACGGGCCAGCCGCTGAAGCGGGACCGAGAGGTCCGACCAGCGCCCGCACCGGCTGCTCCTTCACCCCGAAGGCATGGCCAAGGCAAAGCCTTTCGCGAGTTGTTGATCCCCGCCGTCGCGAACCGACACTGTGTTCTCTGCGCACCCGCTCCGGGGTGTGCGACGGAGGGGGCTGCAGGGACATGAACAGACCGATACCCGGCACCGTGGAAGTCTCGGTTCGCCACATCCTCAGCGACCGGACGACCGGGTTCCTCACCCGGACCCGCAGGATCACCTGGCAGGACAACCTGTCCCGGGTGCGCCGGCCGGCGTCCGGCAAGCAGAGCGTCGAACTGACCTGCCCCGTGTGCGACGCCTCCCTGCTGGCCGAGGTCCGCACAGAGGCCCGCACCCGCCGAACCAGCGCCGCCCTGCTGATCCTGGCTGCCCTGAGCGTCATCATCTTCTTCTTGGCCTTCGGATACGCCATCCACGAGGGCGGCCGCACCCTGCCCGAGGGCCAGTCGCTTCCGGTCCTGTTCCCCGTCAGCGTCGCCTCGATCTTCGTCACGTTCGTCGCCGCTCCCGTGCTCTTCCTCCAAGGCCGCCGCTACAACGGCGTCACCATGCTGGACGCCCCCAAACCCCGCCGGATCCACGGGATCATGCCCGTACGCGGCTGACCACAGAAGACCGCGACGAGGTCACCCGGCGATCCGCGGCTGCGCCGGGTGGGCGCGAGTGACCGGAAGCGATGCCGCAGGCAGGCAGCGGCGGGGCCCGAGGGCCCGCCGCGTGCCCGCCGGGATGGTGTTTGTCAGATCATGGCGAGCCGGTCCACCAGCAGCTCCACCCTCGGCTCGGTGTCCTCCGGCGGCAGCCGTCCCGCTCGGGTCAGGGTGGCCAGCCCGTGCAGGGACGCCCAGAACACCTCGGTGAACAGTCCCGGGTGGACGCCGTCCCCAGCGACCTCACCGAGGCTTTCCAGCAGGGCGGCGAAGGCGTCCTTGAGAGGTTCCGGGGTGTCCTCGTTCGCGAAGGCCAGGCCGCCGTCGAGCTGGAACATGGCGTCGTAGACCGCCGGGTTGCGTTCGGCGAAGTCGAGGTAGGTGCGGGCGAGGGTGGTGACCCGGGCGCGCGGGCCATCCGCTACGGGGGCCGCGGCCCGCAGCGCGGCGGCCATCTCGGCGGCGCCCTCGAGGGCGACGGCGCCGATGATCTCGCGTTTGCCGCGGAAGTGGCTGTAGAGGACGGGCTGGCTGTACTCGATGCGCTCGGCGAGCCGGCGGGTGGTGACCGCGTCCCAGCCCTGCTGCTCGGCGAGTTCGCGGGCCGTCGCCACGATGAGACTTTCGCGGCCCGCCCGTTCGCGCTCCTTGCGTTCCTGTACCGACATGATTCGATCCTAGCACCGCTAGACAATGGAGCGGCAGTAGTACTAGCGTTGCCTCATCACCTAGCAATGCTAGATACCAGGAGGGGCCATCATGCTCAACGCACTCGAGATCATCACCACCGTGGTCGTCGGCGTGATGGTGGGGGTGGAGTTCTCCGTCGCCTTCGTCATCAACCGGATCCTCAACGCACTCCCCGAGGACAGCGGCCAACTCGGCCGCGCCCACGGGGGCCGGATGCTCGGCGCCGTGATGCCGTTCTGGTACATCACCTCACTCGTCCTCGCCGCGGTCTGGGCCATCGCCCGATGGCACCACGACGGGACCGGCCTCGTCGTCACCGCCGGCGCACTGCTGGTCCTCAGCGTGATCATGTCGATCCTGCTGCTCGTCCCGATCAACAACCGGAGCAAGACGTGGACCCCTGACAACCGGCCCGCCGACTGGAAGCAGCAGATGAACCGATGGGACCGCTTCCACTACGTCCGCGTCGCCATACTCATCGCCGCCTTCACCCTGCTGGTCGCCGCCCTCGTCTGACCCCGCGGGCCGACACCGCGCACGCGCCGCACCATCCCACTCCCCGGGCGGCAGCAAGCCACCGCAATCCCGGCATCCGGGAACACGGTTGCCGACCCTGACCCACCAGGCCACGCCCTCGAACTGCCGGCGCAACACTCGGAGTACGGGCCGTACTCGCCGATCGGCGAGTACGGCCCGATACCCGCCCTAGACCCGGCGGGCCGTTGCGGAGGCGAAGCCCAGCCAGGTGTGCCGGTTGCCCGCCCAGCACCAGCCGACCTTGGGGGCGTTGCGGCGCTCGCGGCAGTCCCGCCCGGTGCCGTTGCTGATCCAGATCGCCGGAGTACGGGCGTCCAGGGCGCCGTTGGATTTGCGCAGCCGGGAACCGATGGTCATGAAGCAGTGATTACGCTCCAGGACGGCGGGCTGCTGCATCACCCAGTGGATGCCCTCCGTGAGCGCCAAGGGGGTGCGGGCCTGTGCGGTGAGGGCGGGCAGCGCCTCGTCCGGGCTCCAGTTGGCCATCTGGTCACCGCGGTCGAGGCCGATGAGGAGGTAGAGGGGGGCGTCGGGCAGCGCGACCGTTTCCAGTGGGGCGAACACGTCGACGTCGGGCATGTCGGTGACGACGAAACCCGGCTTGCCGTCGCGGTGGAGCAGCGGCGCCAGGGCGGAGGCAGGGGCTTGGTCCGGGTGAACAGCGAGCAGGGCGCCCTCGCCGGCGCCAGCACTCTCGGCGGCTTCGGCGAACGTACGAAACTCGGCGGCGGGCAGCCCGGCGATCTCATGCACCCCCAACTCGATCAGACGCTCGGCCTGCACGCCCAAGGGCGGCAGGGCCGGGAGAACGGTGGAGGTGACGGGGATGGTTTCAGGCACAATGCTCCCAGGGGTAGCGACGTGGACGAGCCCCGAGTGAACGAGGCGGCCCGCCGGAACATTCCCACCCCTGCCACCTCCGGCGCTGCCCGCGATCCGCTCCCGCACCCCACTCGTTGTTCCGGGCGATGTATTTGCCGCCCGAAACCGCCATGCTGCCGGTCTTGTCGCAGATGGCGGTTTCACTTCCCGACGGAGGCGGAGAACGAGGCCCTGGGGTGATTCGGTCAACCGTCGAGTCCGGCGTGTCTGCTGTTCACCGTGGGGCTGAGCCCGGAACCGTGGGCAGGTGCCGCAAGCATCAGCGCTGAGTCCGCATGGAGCGTGATGCGCACCGGTGTGAAGGTGGTGGCGTCCACCGGCGACTCCCCGGTGCCGGGATTGCGGGCGTAGCGCGGATGGGCGCCTCCGCTGATCTGCCAGCGTATGCGGTGACCGGCGGCGAAGCGGTGGGCGGCGTGACTCATCGGCACAGTGATCTGCGACGGCTCCTGCCCGTCCGTCCGCAGTCGGCCCAGCCCGTCGCAGATGTTGACGGAGCGGCCTTGTGCGTCCACGTCGCACAGGCGGGTGAAGACGTCGGCGTGGCCGGTGTCCGTGGAGATGCTCAGCCGCGCGGAGACCGGGCCGAGAATGTCCAGGGGCTCGGTCAGCGGGGGGCCGGTGAAGGTCAGTACGTCGTCCCGGATCTCCAGGGTGCTGTTGTCGCGAGGACCGGCCGTACGGGAGAGCAGCGGGCCGCCGAGCGAGGGGGTGGGGTCGCTCGGGTCGTAGCGGAACGACATCAGTGGTGCGGATTCCGTGGGAGCCTGCTGGGCGAGGTCCCCCTGCGCGGTGGGAAACCACGGGCTGACGACCGGGGCAGGCGGCCAGTCGTCGATGTCCCGCCAGTCGTCTTCGCCGCCGACGTGCACGCGCACCCTGGTGGGGCGGAGGTCGAAGGGATCGGCGTACAGGTGCGCGCGGAGCCAGGCGAGGCTCTCGGCGAACACCTCGGGCCACCCCTGCTGCAGCGCGGATGTGTGGGTCCAGGGGCCGACGAGCAAGGCGGTCTCGCAGCCGGCCGCACGCAGTCGGCGGTACTGCTCGAAGGTCTGGTCGCCCAGCACATCGTGCCATCCGGTGATCAAACTGGTCGGCACGGTCAGCCGCTGCGCCACCGCTGCCAACGACGCGCCGCGCCAGTACGCATCCTCGGCGTCCGGGTGTGACATCACGTCGTCCAGCCAGGGCACATCGCCCCCGAGGGCGGACGCGTACGCCCCGCGCAGCGGCCACGCGGCGGTGACAGCACGCAGCCGCCACTGCAGACGCAGAGTCGCCCTCAGGAACGGTGCCATCCCCTGGTGCTGGTACGTCATGCCGACGCCGACGGCGAGGGCGTTCTCCAGGCGGAGCGCACCGTCTGCGTGGAACAAGGCGTGCGGATCGTGCAGTCCCACCTGCACCACCATCGCCTTCAACTCCGGTGGCGGGTCCTCGGCGAGGGCCCACTGCACATAGCCCAGGTAACTGGGGCCGACGGTCCCCAGCGTTCCGTTGAACCAGGGTTGCCCGCGCAGCCAGGACACGGTGGCCTGGCCGTCGGCGGCCTCGTTGCGCCACAGGTCGAACTCGCCGCCGGAACCACCGGTGCCGCGGCAGCTCTGCAGCACCACGTGGAAGCCCTGTTCGGCGAAGAGCATGCCGTACATGGGGGACCAGGGCAGGCCCCTGCCGTACGGCGAGCGCACCAAGAGGGTGGGGAAGTCGCCCTCGGCGCGTGGGAAGTAGTGGTCCGTGATCAGCGGGCTGCCGTCGGCGGCCGGCACCAGCAGCCCGGGCTCCCACCCGACATCGTGCCGCTTGGCCGGGAGGCCGCGCCAGGTCGCCCTCATGATCCGTGAGGCCAGTGGCGGCTTACCGGAAGGTGGTGCCCAGGTCGGCCTCGTCGCGGAACCGTTCGTGCGTGCTGCCATCGTTCCCCTCCTCTTTATCCGTACGATGTACGAGAATACCTCATGCTTGGATGAGACCCGCAAGGGCCGCCTCGATCAAGGGAGGAGCGCGGACCATGCCCCGTGCAGGAGAGGCCGGCACCCCAGGTGTCGACCCTGAGCAGCTCTGGCTGGGCTCCACCAAGCCCCGTAGGGGCCGAAAGCCCGCCTACAGCCGAGAGGCGATCACGGCGGCAGCCGTCGCCCTGGCGGACGCGGAGGGGCTCGAAGCGGTCACCATGCGGAGAGTCGCCGCAGAGGTCGGAGCCGGCGCCATGTCGCTGTACAGCTACGCCCCCGACAAGGAGACGCTGCTGGAACTGATGGTCGACCACGTCAGCGGCGAACTGCCGACCGCGCACGCGCCCACCGGCGACTGGCGTGCCGAGTTGAAGGCCATCGCCCACCTCCAGCGCGCCCACATGCTGCGGCACCCCTGGCTGCCCGCCGCTCTGGCCGGCCGCCGCATCCCCGGCCCCAACACCCTGGCCTTCCTGGAACGCGCGCTTGCCGCCCTGCGGCCCACCGGGCTGGACGGTGCGGCGAAGCTGGAGGTCTTCGCCCAACTCACCGCATTCGTGGCCGGGCACGTCGCCCATGAGATCGCGGGAGCCGCAGCCTTGCGGTCCCCCGACCGAGTCGCAGCCGAAGTCCGCTACCTCACCGCTGTCGCTGCGGACGGCCGTCACCCGGAACTCGCCGAAGCCCTCGCCGCCCCCGGCCGCCCCCTCACACCCGAAGCCACCTTCACCCGGTTCCTCAACCGCCTGATCGACGGCCTGAACACCGACTGATCCCGCCCCGTCGCACCGTGCCCGTTCTCACAAATGACCGGTTGCGAGGGCTGTGAGGGGGGATCCGACACCCGCCGGCCGCCGCGGTGGCGACGACCACCCGGATCGGTGGCCGCCACCCCCGCCTCCTGCCGTACATGGAGCGTTGGTCACGATTCAACCGAAACCCGCCAGAGCCGGACGGCCGTTCATATGATGTGCCTTCTCTGGCGGGCTTCTGGTGGGGGTACCGATGCACAGCGCCGATCCGAACAGCGACACCAACGCCCGAAGCGACATGAATGATGGCGGCATCCGGCGCGGACGGCGCAGGGGAGCTGTCCGACGGGCACTGGTCGCCGTGGTGGTGGCGGGGATCGCCGTGGCCTGCGGCCCAGTCCCCAGCGACGCACCCGCCACCGCCCCGTCCTCGACCGCTGCTTCGGCGGTCCCGACCACGTCCTCCCCCGTCCCGACACCGTCGCCTTCAACCACCGCCGCACCCTCCCCTTCGATCACCCCCGTCGTGAGCACCGGCCAGAAGACGCCGACCACCGCCCCGACGACCCGGCACACGGCCACACCGAGGCCCACCACCAAGGCCCCGCACACAACAAAGCCTGCGCCCGCCGAGTGCGAGATCGTTTCCAACGCGGGGAATTGCTACAACGCGGGCCAGTTCTGCCGCAACGCCGACATCGGCAACTCCACGCACGCGGGGAACGGGCGCATGATCTACTGCCGCCAGGACGGCAGCCGGGGGCGCTGGGGTTACTGACACGTCGTCGGTGCCGACCGGGGTTTACGCGCGATCAGCGGTCCCGGCCCGAGCAGGGCCACGACGCTGGGCTCGTAGTGCGGTACCGGGGATGAAGTGGCTGCCTGCCGTCAGCAGGACGGCCGCATGCAGGCTAGGTGGCTTCGGCGCTGACGCGGCCGGACGTGACGGCTTCGGTCAGCGCCCGGTGGTCGCTCTCGTTCTGGTCGGCGTAGCTTTCGGAGAACGTCACCAGGGCTCGGTCGAACGTGTCGCGGCGGCCCAGGTACGAGGCGATGGCGATGCGGTCCCCGGACCTGGCGTGGGCGCGGGCGAGGGTGGCGCCGCAGAGCTCCGCGAACGTACGCATGCCCCTCGGCACCATCAGGGAGGGCTCGAAGATGCCCTTCCAGTCGTGGAGTTGACGCATGTGGACCCGGAGCTGGGCGTGCTGGGGGTCCTGCTGGAGCCGGCTTCGGTGGTGGCCAAGGCGTGGGAGCACATCTACGCGATCGGTCACCGGACGTTCTGGGACCCGCGCACCGTGCTGGTGGTGGGAGCCGGTCCGATCGGGCTGCTGGCCGCTCTGCTGGCTCGGCAGCGGGGGCTTGAGGTTCATGTGATGGACCAGGTCACGGGTGGCCCCAAACCCGTGCTCGTCGAGGCGCTCGGGGCTCGCTATCACAACGGGGCGGTGGCGGACCTGGGGCTGAGTCCGGACATCGTCGTGGAGTGCACCGGGGTGCCCGCGCTGATCCAGCAGTCCGCCGAGGTGGCGGCGCCCGGCGGCATCGTGTGTCTGACCGGTGTCGGGTCGTTGACCGACCGCTCGGCCGGCGGCATCGAGAGCGGGCTCGCCACCACCGCGGTCCTGCGCAATCTCGTGCTCTTCGGCTCCGTCAACGCCAACCGCCGCCACTACTACCTGGCCGCCCGGGCACTCAGCCGGGCGGACCGGGGCTGGCTGGAGGGACTGGTGACCCGGCGCGTCGCCCCGCACGACATCGTCCAAGCACTGCACCGGGACCCGGACGACATCAAGGTCATCCTCGACTTCACCGCCTGACCGGCACTCCGACCGTCGCTCACCCCGCGAATCCGCTCCCCCGACAGATGTCCTTCCGCCGGACCCTCGCACAAAGGAACCGACATGACCGACGCGACCGACACGGGCTTCCCCCCGATCTCCGACTACGCGTTCCTCAGCGACTGCCACTCGGTGGCCCTGGTGGGCCGCGACGCGTCAGTGGAGTGGGCGTGCTTCCACCGCTTCGACCAGCGCTCGGTATTCGCCCGGATCCTGGACCGCGAACGAGGCGGCTACTTTCGCATCGCCCCGGTCGCGGAGTACACCACCACCCGGCGCTACCTGCCGGACACCAACGTCCTGGAAACCCGCTTCGAGACCGCCACCGGGGCCGTGACGGTCACCGACTGTCTGCCGGTACGCGAGACCTCACCCGTCCCGGCCGCGTCGAGCGCCGACCCCCGGACGGGTTGCTCCTGCGCACCGTGCGCGGCGAGACAGGCACCGTGGAACTGCGGCTGGAGTTCGCTCCCCGATTCGAGTACGGGCTCACCACTCCCTTCGTCGAACACCCGGACGAGGACCTGGCCGTGGTCACCGGTGGCCCCGACTCCCTGCTCCTGCAGAGCGAACTGGGGGCGCTGAGCACCGACGAGACCGGCATGTGCACGTCTCGTGCGAGCGTGGACCAGGGGCAGGTGGCCTACGTCGCCCTCACCTACGCGGCGGCCGGGGCGCTGACCGTCCGCAGGTTCTCCCGCGCGGACCTGAGCGGCCGATCGGCGGAGACCATCGCCTTCTGGACCAACTGGGCCGCCCGGTGCACCTACCAAGGCCCGCACCGCGACGCCGTGGTGCGCAGCGCCCTGGTCCTCAAGGGGCTCATCTACGACGAGACCGGAGCCCTCGCCGCGGCACCCACCACCTCGCTGCCCGAGGAGATCGGCGGCGAGCGCAACTGGGACTACCGCTACACCTGGCTGCGTGACTCCGCTGCGATGCTGGCCGCCCTCGGCGCCATCGGGTACCTGGAAGAGGCCCAGCACTTCGCGGACTGGCTGCTGCGCACCACCGCAGGCCGGGCCGAGGACCTGCAGATCATGTACGGCATCGGTGGGGAGCGGCTGCTCCACGAAGTGGACCTCGACCATCGGAAGGGCTATCGCGGGTCGCGCCCGGTACGGGTGGACAACGGCGCCTGGGACCAGTTCCAGCTCGACACCTACGGCGAACTGCTGGCCGCGGCCTTCCTCGTCCTGAAGCTGCGCGGCGCGCAGACACTGACGCCGCGCGGTGCCGCCTTTCTGTGCGACGTGGTGGAGCTGAACATCAAGCGGTGGCAGGAGGTCGACGAGGGGATCTGGGAGATCCGCGGAGGACGGCGGCACTTCGTCTTCTCCAAGTTGATGGCCCGGCTCGCCGTGGACTGCGGTCTCCACATCCTGGACCTGAACCCTGCGCTGACCCAGGACCCGGGGGTGCGTGAGCGCTGGCAGGACGCGCGCCAGGAGATGCGCACCGCCCTGGAGACCCGGGGGGTGGACCCGAAGACCGGTGCCTTTCTGCGGGCCTTCGAACACGATGAGCTCGACGCCTCGGCCCTGCAGGTGGGCCTGCGGGGCTTCCTGCCGCCCGACGATCCGAGGATCCTGGCGACGATCGACCGCATCGAAGCCGAACTGACGCGCAACGGTCACGTCTACCGCTACCTCGGCGAGGACGGGCTGCAGGGCGAGGAGGGCACCTTCGTCTTCTGCACCCTGTGGATGGCGTCCGCCCTGGCCCGTGCCGGCCGTACCGACGCCGCCGAGACGTACCTGACCCGGGTCCTGGACTGCGCCAACGACCTTGGACTGCTGGCCGAGGAGATCGACCCCGGCACGGGAGAACAGCTCGGCAACTTCCCTCAGGGCTTCAGCCATCTCGGCGTCATCGGAGCAGTACTGAACCCCGCTCACGCCCAACCCGGCGCCGACGCCTTCTGGATCGACCGGTGGAAGGACCTGAAGGGGAGGTGAGCCGCAAAGGGCCCGGCGGTGCCGAAAGGGCTTCGTGCGGGCTCGGGTCAACGTGTCGGCTCGTCGGCTCGTCAGCTCGTCAGCTCGTCAGCTCGAAGATGGCCCTGCCCGCCAGCATGATCCCCAGGAACAAGCAGATGGCGACAATGGCCTGGTCCTGGTGTGCTGCCAGCCAGGAGCGCAGGCCGGTCAAGATCCGCTCGGCCCTCCTTGGTGTGAAGACCATCAGGAGTTCCATCGTCAGAAGGCTGGCGGTGGCGAGGATGCAGAAGGCCAGCAGGGCGACGTAGGTCGCGCCGTGGGCGAGGTCCGCTTCCACGACCGTGGAGGCCGCGGCGGCGACCATCCCCCAGGGTTGCAGCAGCACGGCGAGCCCGGCGGCCGACCACACGGACGCCTGGTGCATCCGGGATGGCGGCGCGGCCGCGTCCGGGGCGGGCTGAGCCGTGTCCATGGGAGCGGAGGAGCGGCGGCTGCGGCGTCGGTGTTCGCCGTACAGGACCAGGGAGACGCCGATGGCCAGCTTGGCGGCCAGTGCGGCTGTGGAGGGCGGGCTCCTGGGCGCGGGCGGCTCACCGCCGGTCAGGATCAGGACCGCACCGATCACGGCCACCAGACACGCCAACCAGGCCAGGATGAACGCCAGCCCCTTCCAGACGCCGCCGGGTGAGGAGAGCACCAGCACGAAAGCCATGATCGGCAGGGGATAGAGCGTGATGGCCAGACCGATGAGGACCAGGTCGAGCACCATCGTCACACCCCTCTCACCGGGCCGGCCGTCCCCTCATGTTCACGCCTCGTCCGGCCCTGCACCACTCCTGCGGCGGTCCCGCCTGTCGCTCGACCGGCCGGGGGCCGAGAATGCAGATTGTGGCCAATCTCAGCGCACTCCGCGGCAGCCTCCGACCCGGCCCCACCTGGTCGGCAGGTGGGTTCGGACAGCGGGAACGGCGACGGAGTCTGGCACAGGCCCCTGTGCGTCACGGTCGGCCTGGGAGCGGGACTGCTCCTCCCCCACGTCGCGCTTCACCCGATGATCGGTGCCGATCGCGCGGCCGATCTGCTGTTCGCCCTGGGCTTCGGAGTGATCGGCCTGGTCAGCATCATCTTCTCGCTGCTGTTCCTGGTCGTTCAGTGGGCCGCGACGACGTTCACACCGCGTCTGGGCCTGTTCCGCGACGACCCGATCGTGTGGCGCACGTTCGCCTTCTCCCTCGGGGTCTTCGTCTTCTGCATCGCCGCGGCGCTGTCCATCATCAGCCGAACGGAAGTCTCCATCGCGGTCCCGGTGATCGCGATGATCCTGGCACTGGTCACGCTGGCGTTCATGTACACGCTGCGGAGCCGTGCCTTCGCCTCGATCCAACTCGGCCCCTGCCTGCACGCGATCAGCGACCGGACACGACACGTCGTCAACACCGTCCACGACCGTCCGCTGGGCGACCAGGCCTCGGCCGGGTCCGGCCTGCCGGCCGAGGCCGACGGGTCTCCTGTCCTCTGGCCCGACTACGGGGCAGTGCTGTGCGGGATCGACGTTCCCACGTTGGTGGAGGTGGCTCGCACGCACGACTGCCTGATCGTGCTGTGCCAGGCTCCTGGCCAACTGCTGGTCAGGAACCGTCCCGTGGCACGCATCCACGCGGGCACGCTTCCACCCGACGCGCTCCTGGCAGCCCTGGCACCAGGAGTGGAACGCACCTTCGACCAGGACCCGGAGATCGGAATGCGGCTACTGGCGGACATCGCCCTGCGTGGTCTGTCCCCGGCGATCAACGACCCGGCCACCGCCGTGCAGGCCCTGGACCACATCGAAGACCTCTTGCTCCTGCTGGCCGACCGCGATCTCGACGTCGGCCGGGTCCACGACGCCGACGGCACGCTGCGGGTCATGGTGCCTGGCCCGGACTGGGACCGGTACCTCAGCACCGCCCTCGACGACGTGATCAACAGTGCGCAGACCATCCCCCTGGCCCTCCACCGGATCCGTCTTCTGCTGCAGCACGTCCTGGACGCCGGCCCCGAGACACGCCGCCCGCAACTCCGGGAACGGCTCACCCGGGTGGAGCAACTGATTGCGCGCTGCTTCCCTGCCTCCTCGGCACCGAACCCGGCAGCCGACACCGACAGCCATTGACCATGGCGGCACCTGCCCTGCGGGCGTCGGCCTGATTCTGGGCTTACGTGCCGGTCGCCTCCCCCGTGCGATCACCGCTGCCCGGAGTCGACCGCGACCGGGAGAATGCCAGGGCGATGAGGTGCCGCCAGTTCAGGGGCGGGTTGGCCGTCGGCGCCCCGGGACGGCTCCTGGGCACCCGCACCCGCAGTACGCCCGAGTTGATGCTGCAGGTGACCGGGGTCGGCAGGTTCAGGGCTTCGCCGTCGACGGCAACGGGAATGGTCTCCGCAGCGGCGTGGACCGTGACCTGGTGAGCGGTCAGTACGTGCAGCCCAGTTGCCCGGCCTCCGCGCACCGCCAGCTCGGCCGCCTGGACCGCGCCGTCCACCCGGATGCCGAGCACGCCCAGGGTGCCCCCGTCGAGCCGGGTTCTGCGGCCGGCGGCGAGCGGGTCGACGGCGGCGTACGGGTTGTTGCTCACGAGCAGCGCCTGCTGGGACTCCAGCCGGGTGCCGTCCGCGTGGACGTCGAGCCGTTCGCCCTGGTCGCCGAGGAGGAGGTCGGGCAGGGCGTTCAGGGCGGTGCCGGCTTTGGCGGTGCGGTATTCCGGGCTCTGGACGATCTGCGCGTAGGCCCCGAACGAGACGGTATTGACGAAGGGGCGGCCCGCCACGACGCCGAGGTCGACCGTGAGCTCCTCGCCATCGGTGAGCGCGTCCAGACAGCGAGAGGGGTCAGTGCGGTCCAGACCCAGGTCCATCGCGAAGTGATTGCGGGTCCCGGCGCTGATCACCATGAAGGGGAGGTCGTGTGCCGCCGCGACCGCCGCGACCAGGGCCTGGGTGCCGTCACCGCCCGCCACGCCGAGCAGGTCAGCCCCTTCGGCCACCGCCCGGCGCGCCAAGGCGGCCACATCGGTGCTCACGGCGGTATCCAGCAGGAGCACCCGCGCACCCAACCGCTGAGCCTTCTCCACCAACCCGAAACGCCCCACCTTGCCGTCCCCTGACATCGGATTCATGATCAGCACCGGCCGTACCGGCGCCGGACGGACGATCGCCGCCATGCCCACGTGCGGCCGCGCCCGGCGCAGAGCCACTCGCCCGCAGGTCAGCGCGGCGCCACCGAGCAACAACGACGCCAGCGCCACCACCCAGAGGCCCGTCCGGGCATAGAACACCAGCACCGCCGCCGGAGCCCCGACAGCGAGCAGCGCACCCGCGCCGCGCACCACGCCCCGATGCGCCAGCGCCCACCACACCCCCACCGCCGCGACCACCAGGCCCGCCAGCCCGATCAGGAGGATCAGCGGACCGCCCGCCCCGGTGAACGCGAGCAGGATCACCACCGCTGCCAGCCCGCACAGGAGCGAAAGCCGCGCCAGCAGCCGGGCACCCGCCATCGTGCCGCCATCACTCGTGTCCATAACCGTTCCTCCACGGTGGGTGGGGAGGGTCCGCCGGCCCCATGAAGCAGCCCTTTCACCCGACCGGCCGAACCACGCTCCGCTTGGCCACCTTGTCGCATCCGAACACAACGACAACCCCTCC
Organism: Streptomyces sp. RKAG293; assembly: GCF_023701745.1. Lineage (NCBI taxonomy): Bacteria > Bacillati > Actinomycetota > Actinomycetes > Kitasatosporales > Streptomycetaceae > Streptomyces > Streptomyces sp. RKAG293. The sequence continues at coordinate 461,661 of NZ_JAJOZB010000001.1, forward strand.
GCATCCGGAGTCCCCGTCCCGGTGCCGAGCACCACGGGGCTTGGTACCCCGCCCCGGTCGGCCCCCCAGGGTGCCCGGAGGGGTCTGCACGAGTCGCGGGCGTCGAACCGACGGATTTCACTGGACGTCAGCAGTTCGCGCGGAGCGCGGAGCGCGGGTCGCGATGCCGCGTCTCTGCCCGTCGACCCGGCCATGCCGTTCGAGTCACTACTGATGAGATGTCGCACGCCATGGCACCGCCTTCCTTGAGGAGACGCCCACATGATGGAGCCCGCCGTCCCTCCCCGCAGCGGACGGGAGCGCGGCCCGATCACGCCCGAGGGCGTCCTGCAGTGGCTGCTGGAGGGGAACAGGCGCTGGGTCGGCGGGCAGCTCGTCCATCCGCACGGGACGGTCGCGCGCCGTGCGGCCCTGGCAGCTGGGCAGGACCCCATGGCGACCGTCTTCTCGTGCATCGATTCCCGCGTGCCCCCGGAAATCGTCTTCGACTGCGGTGTCGGAGATCTCTTCGTGGTGCGGACCGCGGCCCACACCAACGACGGCCTGGTGCAGGGCGCGGTGGAGTACGGAGTGGACGAGGCGTTGACGCCGCTGCTCGTCGTGATGAGCCACCAACGCTGCGGCGCGGTCGGTCTCGCGGTGGAAACACTCAACGCGGGCCGGGCGGCGCCCGCGCACCTCGAGGACGTTGTCGAGGCCCTCCGACCGGCCTACGAGGCGGCCAAGGCGCTTCCGGGCGACCAAGTGGACAACACCGTACGGGCGCAGATCCGCCTGACCGTGGAGCAGTTGCACCATGACTCGATGCTCGAACCACTCGAATCCCAGGGACGGGCCCGCGTCATCGGTGCCTACTACTCACTGGATTCGGGAGCCGTGGACTTCCACCAAGCGTGAACCCCGCGGGGTGTGCGCCACCGATGCGGTACCGCGGAATCCCTCAACGACCTGACTCAGTGGTCCGCACCCTTGGTCCGACGATGAGAGACCTGTTCCCGTGCCGTGCGCCAACGCGACCGTGTCTGCTCGACCAGGCTGTCCCACTGCTGGCGGACCTCATGGTCTGAAGGGCGATGGCCCTGACGGATCCGGCTGAGCTCGTCCCGCACTTCTCGTCCCAGTGCGGCCGATGCGACGAGGACGAGCATGGCTGCGAAGAGGGCCGAGATCATCGCGAAGACCGCACCCACCACCCCGTAGCGTGAGGTGGAGGAGTTGAAGAGACGCGGCAGGTAGAGGGTTGCGCCCCACGAATACACAGCTGTCAACACGGCTGCGGTGACGCCGAAAGGGATCAGGTCGGGCCAGGGGATCCGCTTGGCTGACAGGATCCAGCCGCTCCAGACAAGGAACACGCCCGATACCGATGCCTCACAGGCCGCGGTCACCAGACTCAGCTGGCGCCCGCCAAGAGCTGCGGCGAGCCACCCCGTGACCAGTGCGTAGGCGCCAAGAGTGAGGATCCACCACAGGCCGTTCCGGGTGTTGCGCACGCTGAGCGGCTTGAGTTCCCATGTCTGTTCGAAGAGCCGCTGCGACGCCCGCGCGAAGCTCAGCACGGAGACCGTCAGGAACACCACCCCGAAGACGCCCACACTCGTGGTGGTGCTCTCGGCAGGGGAGAGCAGGGAGTTGACCGCATCGGCGCCCGCCCCGGAGAGGCCGTAGCGCTTGATGATCCGGTCCGCGGAGTCGTAGTCGACGACTCCGCTCAGGGCGGCGCCGCCGAGGATCGCGAGCGGAACCAGTGCGGTGAGAGCGCTGGAGGCCAGGGCCATCGAGCGGTCGAACCCGACGATCCTCTGAAACCGGTTGATGACTCGCAACGCGAAGACGGGACGCAGCCAGAACGTCAGTGTTCTGACCAGCCGCTCGCGATTGATCCTTGACGTCCTGCCCTCCGTGAAGATCGGAACCTGCATGGCGGATCCTGTACAGCGGATCCTGTATGGCGGCCGAGCCTAACGGACGGTCAGGAGGTCCACGACGGGCGACACGGATGCTTCCCCGAGCTGCGAACAGTGCGTCTCGGCCCTTGGGTGGTGAAGAGCGAAGCAGTGCCGGTCCGTCAGAGCAGTCGGGTGCGGTGCAGGGTGACGAGCAGGTTCCAGATCTGATGGGTGATCTCTTCGGGAGTTGCCTCGATGAGCCCGTGCAGCCAGTCGGCGAGCACGCCGGCGAAGGTCGCGGCCACGGCCGAGGCGATCAGGTCGGGCCGTGGTGCCCCGACCAGGGCGCGCTCGGCGCGACTGCGGGCGCGCAGATCCTGATGGAGTACCTGGCCGAGGGGGCCGCCACCACCGGGGCGAAGGAGGGTCCGGTAGAGGCCGGCGTGCGGGACGAGGCCGGTGAAGAAGGCGGCCAGTGCGGGCGGCGGGTTTTCCGGGTCGGGGGTGCCGCGCCAGGCGTGGAGGGCGTCCACCGCGTCGCGGACCACGTCGGCGCAGGCGTCGACGGCCAGTGCCTCCAGGCCGCCGTAGTGGAGGTAGAACGTGGCACGGCCGACCCCGGCCCGGCGTACCAGGGCGGCGACGCTGACGTCCGCGAGCGGGTGCTGCGCGCACTCGTCGAGCAGGGCCTGGCGCAGCCGGGCCCTGGTCCTGGCCGCCCGGGGGTCTGCCGGCGGGGCTGTCACCGGGCCGCCAGGACGGCGGCGAGGGCCAGCGCGCCGGGCAGCGCCTGGGCGATCAGGATGCGCCGGTTCGCGGTGACGCCGCCGTACACCCCGGCGACCAGCACGCAGACCAGGAAGAAGACCGTGACCCGGAATCCGGTCGGGTCGCCGGCGATCAGGCCCCAGACGAGCCCGGCCGCCAGAAAGCCGTTGTAGAGGCCCTGGTTCGCGGCCAGTGGCGCGGTGGCGCGGGCCATGTCGGCATCGAAACCGGAGAGCTTGCGGCCCGGCCCCTTCTCCCACAGGAACATCTCCAGAACCAGGATGTACGCGTGCAGCGCGGCCACCAGGCCGACCAGGACATTCGCCGTCGTTTCCATTGTCATTCCCGTCTACCGCAAGCTTTATGGACAGGTGTCCATCATACATGGACAGTCGTCCAGAATATCCGCGCTCGCTGTACCGCCCAAGGAAGCGACCGCTGTCCTGCGTGGTGCGCCGGCATCCGGCCACGGATCCGCCGCGAAAACCCGTTGGCGAACCACGGAGACCACTGCTACTTTTCCGGAGGCCGTGCAAGAGAACGAGGAGGTGGTACCCGTGAACGCACTATCGACATGGGTGCTCCCCTCCGGGGTCATGGTCGGGCGATAGGTCGTCCGGGAGCGCCGTTACTGAGCTCTCCCGAAAGGCACGACCATGAACTTCACTTCTGAACAACGCCTCGACGACGGCGTCCTCGAACGCGACTTCACCCTCGGCGAGATCCCCGGCACCCTGTGGACGCCCGGATCCGCATCCGCGTCCGCACCGGCACCGCTGATCCTGCTCGGCCACCCCGGCGGACTGCAGAAGATGTACCCCCGGCTGGCGGGGCGGGCCCGGCACTCCGCGGCGGACGGCTTCGCCTCGGCCACCATCGAGCTCCCCGGAAGCGGTGACCGGCCCCGTTCCGCCGCCACCGAGCAGGCCCGCGCCGACATGCGCCGGGCGCTGGAGGCCGGCGAGCCGGTCACCGAGGACATCGTGGACCGGCTCGTCCTCCCGCTGGTCGACCAGGCGGTCCCGGAATGGCAGGCCGCCCTGGACGCCCTCCTTTCGCTGCCGGAGATCGGCGGCCCGGTCGGGTACTCGGGGGGTGTGATCTCCATCGGCGTCCGCCTTGCGGTGGTCGAGCCGCGCATCGAGGCCGCCGTTCTGTTCGCCGGGAGTTTCGTTCCCGCCGTCATGTTCGAGGAGGCCCGCCAGGTCACCATTCCGCTGCACGTCCTGCTGCAGTGGGACGACGAAGGGAACGACCGGCAGGTGGCCCTGGATCTGTTCGACGCCTTCGGCTCCAAAGAGAAGACGCTGCACGCCAACATGGGCGGGCACACCGGCGTCCCGCAGTTCGCAGGGGAGGCCGCGGCCCGGTTCTTCACCCGGCATCTGAGCTAGCCGCCGACCAACCCCCGCCGTCAGACCGGCAGCAGCCGGTAGGCGGGTGCCCGACTCGACCGTCAGCGCCCGGGCCCGGCCCGGGCGCTGGCGGCCAGCGGTCGGCAGTCGGCACGCATGGGTGGGCTCCTGCCACCGGTGGAGGCGCCGTTGACGGCGGCGGTGTGATCGAATCGGAGGTATGACGACGACCACCGAGTTGATCCCCGTCGCCGGCGGAGGCCACATCTGGGCCGAGCGGGCCGGGGACGGCCCCCCGCTCGTCCTGCTCCACGGATCGGTCCACGACAGCCGCCTGTGGAACCGCGTCTTCGCCGCGCTGCCACCGCACCACACCGTGGTTCGTTACGACGCCAGGGGTCATGGACGCTCGACGCTTCCTACCGCGCCGTTCCTCTATGAAGACGACCTGCTGGCGGTCCTGGACCGATTCGGCTTCCAGGCCGCGGAGCTCGTGGGCCTGAGCATGGGAGGAGAGGTCGCGCTCGACTTCACCCTGCAACATCCCGAGCGGGTCCGCTCGCTGACGCTGATCGCGGCGTCCGTCGGCGGGCACGAGTGGCCCCGGAGCGCTGCGATGGACGCGTATGTCGCGGCCCTTCGCGGATCGGACGCATGCCGCATTGCCGAGGCGGAGCTCACCCTCTGGGCGGGCCTGGGTGACCGGGCCCCGGGTTTCGACCTCATCGAGCCCATGGTGCGGGAGAACGCCGAACTCAGAGCCGTCGCCGAGAAGGGACACGCGCTCGACCCCGAGGAGGACGCCGTCGGCCGTCTGGACCGAATCGAGGCACCGACGACGGTCGTCGTCGGCGATCACGACCACCCCGAGATCGGCGTCATCGCCCGGCGCCTCGCCGACGGCATCCCCGGCGCACGCCTGGAGGTGGTCGCCCACGCCGACCACTACCTGCCGCTACGGGCGCCAGGGCGACTTCTCGAACTCCTCCTCGGCTCCGACGTTTTCGGGGCCGATCCCCTACGGTGAACCATCGGGAAGCGGAACCAGATCGGCCGCATACCGGCAACGGCGGTGCACGGCGAGCACGTGGGGGCAGGGCATGGCTGAGGGCTGGGTCAAGTGGTTCGACAGTGTGAAGGGTTACGGCTTTCTCACCGTGCAGGGCTATCGGGACGAGGACATCCGGGTCGGTAGCGAGGATGTCTTCGTCCACTACGCGGATATTCAGACGGCTGGCTACAAGACACTTGAGGACGGTGAGTACGTCTCCTTCGCCATCGAACGGAACGCGAAGGGGACATTCATCGCTCGTCGCGTCACCCCGCTCGGTGGGCCGCCCCGACCGTCCGTGCCGGACCAGCACGCGAACGGGGCCGACCATGCCGCGGTATGGCGGTCGCCACGTGCTGGGGCCGCCATCCTGTCGCTCGTCGTCCTGGCCATCGCGATCGTTGTGATCGTCCTTCCGTGACGCAACGAGGCGCCCCGGTCGGTCAGTCGATCCGCGGGAGAGTCCGCTGGTGTTGAAGGAGTGCCTCGGCCGTGGCCTTCATCAGGGTGAACCGGGGGATGTCGTCGGTCTGCCGGGTCAGCGGTCGGCGGCGGCCCCCGCCGGTCACCTCGAAGGAGCCCTTGCGGACGCCCAGATCCTCCACCAGGTCCCAGGCGAGGTCGTCGCCTCCGACGTCGATCCCGTCCCGGGCCAGAGCGATGCTGCCGAAGACCTGCGGTTCGCCCCGCTGAACCGCGGACCAACCGGCGGCCCCAAACGTCCTCTGGGCCGCCCCCCACTCGCGGCGCTCGGTGAGACGGTCGATGACGAAGGCCTACACCCCGTTGACGTCCGTCTCCCGGCAGGCGAGGAGGAAGGTGCGGTGCGGATCCCAGTCCATGCTGAGCTTGAGCCTGCGGCACAGTTGGGCCCAGCCGAGCGGGGCGGCGGCGATGACCCACGCGTCCGGGCTCTGCGCCGTGAGCCGCACGGCCGACCGTAACCAGGAGGCCGCCTGCTCCGGCCAGTCCACGACCGCGACGACCGTGCCCCCGCCGGCCTGCCACGCGGCGGTGAAGGCTTCGGCCGCCGCCCGTGAGGCCCCGTCCCGGCTGTGCCCGACCGCGACGGTCGAGATGCCGGCGGCAGGCGCCCTCAACAGGGCCAGCAGCGAACGGAGTTCGGCCTCGGTGTGCGGAGCGGGCGGTGAGGCCGCGGCGTACTGAGCGGCCTGCGCCGCGGGCATCAGCGGGGAGCGGGCGAGATCCCGCGACTGCCGTCCGGTCATGTCGTACCCTCCTTTTCCCCGCGTGCTCCGCACGCGGAGCTCTCCTACCGGGCTCTCCTGCTGGGACTTCCACTGCCGGTACTCCCCCGGCAGGCAGACGGCGCACGGCCGGTAGCCCGCGGCCACCGCCGCGTCCGGGTCAGGCGGCATCGTGGAAGACCAGGCCCAGGGCGTGCCGGCGGCCGGACCGTACGGTGCTGACGCCGTGCCGCATAGCGCCGGCCGACCAGCCGCGGGTGGAGCGGATGGGCCGGTCCCGGGTGGTGAAGATCAGGCCGTGCCCCTGCGGCAGCACGGTGGTGATGCCGCGCGACTGGGCCCGGGGCCGCTGTTCGACCAGCAGGAACTCCCCACCGGTGTAATCCGTCCCGTAGGCGTCGAGACCGACGACCACCTGGAGCGGGAAGAGCATGTCGCCGAAGACATCGCGGTGCAGCGCGTTCCAGTCGTCCGGACCGTAGCGGAGCAGGATCTGCGCGGACCTGTCCTGGCCGGCCGCGTGGCACATCTCGATCCACTCCCCCAGGTCGTCGGGCCAGGGCGCGGGCCGCCCCAGCCGCTGCGCCCAGTCCCGGGCGACGCTGAGCAGGCGCGGGTACAGCGCTCGCCGCAACTGCCGTACCGGCTCCGGGAGATCATGCGTGAAGTAGCGGTACTGACCGGAGCCGAAGCGGTGACGGGCCATGTCGACGGTGGAACGGAAACGGTCGGCATCGTCGTACAGCGCGGTCAGGGCACGGCACTCGTCAGGGGTGAGCAGCGGCGGGGTCAGGGCGCAGCCCTGGGCGTCGAGCTCGGCGGCCACGGTCGTCCAGTCGGCGGCGGCCACCCTGCGGCGGGCCTCGGCGACGGTGAAAGCGGTACGCATACGGTTCTCCGGAGTGGGTGGTGCCGGGGTCGATCCGCGGTCTGTGCGGCTCGCGGTCGTACGGCGGTGGCGCCGCCGTCCGGCGGGATACGTGTCAGATGAGAACGGGTTGCAGGGCCCCTTCGTGGATCAGGAGGTCCCGCTTGCGCTCGACACCGCCCGCGTAGCCACGCAGCGAGCCGTCGGCCCCGATGACCCGGTGGCAGGGGCGGACCAGGAGCAGCGGGTTGGCCCCGATCGCCGCACCCACGGCGCGGATCTCCGCCCGCTCGACCCCGAGTTGATCCGCGAGGTGCCCGTAGGTGGTCGTCGTGCCGTACGGGATGTCGTCCAGCGTCCGCCAGACGCGCTGCTGGAACTCCGTTCCCGTGGGCGCGAACTCCAGCTCGAAGCTCTTCGCGGTCCCGTTGAAATAGGCGCGGAGCTGGCGTGCCACGTCGGAGAAGACCTCATCGTCACGCCGCCAGCCGTCCTGCACGACCACCGCGCCCTTCTGGCCGGGCATCGACAGCGACGCGAGCGCGACGCCGCTCCTTGCCGTGGCGGACGCCTCACCCACCAGGAGAAGGTCGCCGAGCTGGCTTTCGGCAATGCTGTAGAGCGTCATGATCGTGGTCCTTTCCTAACTGTTCTCACCCCTGACTATGCGCGGGACGAGGCACCGCAGCTGGCGGAAATCGGACACGGCGTTCAGTGCCCGCGGCCGCTGTAAGGCGGCGGCGACCGCCTCAACCCCGGCCCGCTCCGGTACAGCGCCCTGGGCCTGCTCCCCTGAACCCACACCCCCGTCCAGCCGCGGCACGGGCCGTTGGTGGCGAACGTCTTCAGGCCCGCCCGGGGCACGTCATCCGCTCGCGGCGTCCTCGGCCTCCCAGCGCAGCAGGTCGCCCGGCTGGCATTTGAGCACCTCGCAGAGCGCGGCGAGCGTCGCGAACCGTACCGCCTTGGCGCGGCCGTTCTTGAGTACCGCCAGGTTGGCGGGAGTGATCCCCACGCGGTCCGCGAGCTCGCCCACCGACATCTTCCGCCGGGCCAGCATCACGTCGATGTCGACGGTGATCGGCATCAGATCACCTCGTCCAACTCGGCCTGCATCTGGGCTGCTTCGACGTCGCGCACGAGGGCCTGGGCGAGCAGCATGCGCAGGACGAGCACGATGAGCGCGACCCCCAGGATGGCCACGCCGATCCCGGCCATGATCACGGTGACGCCCGGGTCGTCCCGCTGGCCCGGCGCGTTGACGGCCGTGACCGCGAACCACACGAGGGCAGCCGCCACGATCGCGCCGATCACGCCGTCCACGTACCGGAAGGCGGCGTGGGAGAACACGGTTCCGCGTCGCACCATCGCCACCAGCCGCCATACGCAGAACAGGGCGACCTGGGCCGACACCAGGCCCAGGATCGTGATCACGCGAAACGCGGTCAGCGGGACCGACCCGTCCTCCGGGTCGCTCCCGCTGACCAGCGTCCACACCATCAAGACCTGTACGAGCACGGTGCCTGCGAGCACCACCACGAGCACGGCGCGCAGCGCCCGCACTGTCAGCTTTCCCATGACCCATCCCTCCATCGACTTACGATGGGAATCTATCGAATATCGATAGGCCAGGCAAGTCCGGGGACGGCGAGTGGGCAGCGGTTTCACACCGCGGCAGGACACCGCCGCCGAACTCGGTCACACCGACCAATGGTTGGAGGTGACCGGACCCGTCAGCAGTGATCGAAAGCACCTTTGCCCAGCGGGAGATCCCGCTAGGGTGGCGTCCTGTGGAAGCAGTGAGCGGGGCGCTGATCGGGGGCCGGTACCAGCTTGTCGAGCTGATCGGCCAAGGCGGTATGGGCCGGGTGTGGCGCGGGCGGGACAGGGCTCTCGAACGGGACGTGGCAGTGAAGGAGGTGCTGCTCCCGCAGGGCCTCACCAGCGGCGAACGCGAGCACTTCCTCCAGCGCGTGGCGCGTGAGGCGCGCGCCGCCGCGCGGCTCAACCACCCCGGGATCATCACCGTGCACGACGTGGTCGAGCACGAGGGCGCGCCCGTCATCGTCATGGAACTCGTCACTGGTACGTCGCTGGGGGCGCTGCTCGCCCAGGACGGCGCGCTGCCGGTCCAGCGGGTCGCCGAGATCGGCGCGGCGATGCTGAAGGCGCTCCAACTGGCCCACGCGGCAGGCATCGTCCATCGTGACCTCAAGCCGGACAACGTGCTGTTGATGGGCGACCGGGTGATCATCACCGACTTCGGCATCGCGCACATGGCCGACGCGACCACGGCCCTCACCCGCACCGGCGCGGTCATCGGCACCCCGTCCTACATGTCCCCCGAGCAACTGGAGGGCAAGCCGCCGGCCCCCTCGGGTGACCTGTGGTCGCTGGGCGCGACGCTCTACAGCGCCGTCGAGGGCGCACCGGCGTTCCACGGGGACACCTTCAGTGCGCTCGTCATCGCCGTCGTCACCAAGGAGCCACGACCACCGGTGCGAGCGGGCGCCCTGCAGCCGCTGCTTGCCGTGCTGATGACGAAGGACCCGGCCCGCCGTCCCACGGCCGAGCAGGCACTTTCCGTACTGGACGGGGTGGCACGAACGGGAGCAGCGGTGCCTGCTCCGATCCCGATCCCGACCGCGACCGAGGTCGTGACTCCGGCGCCGGCCGGGGCGTGGCTCCCGCCCCAGCCGTCCCACGCACCGTCGATCGGCGCCCGGCCGCCGGCGCAGTCCTTCCCGCCCGTCGGCCCCGGCCTCCACTTCCAGCCGACGGCCGCCGCCGGAGCCCCGACCGGGGCCGGGGCCGGAGCTGGGGCAGGCTCGGAGGTCAGCCCCTTCGGGGCGGTGGTGCTGCGCTTCATCGGCTGCATGGCGCTGTTGTGGGCCCTCGGCTCCATACTGCCGTGGAACTATCTCGACACCGTGCCGTCCGAGCTCCTGCCCACGGTCCTCGCGATCACCGGCGTGTTCTCACTCATCAACGCGGTGCCCCGGCCCCGCTGGCACCCGGCGGTGGCCTGGCTCGTCTTCGTCGTGTTCGATCTGGCCCTGTACTTCTTCGTCAAGCAAGTTGTCGTGCCCGCGCTGTTTCACGGCGAGACCGAAACCGGCTTGAGCGACGTCCCGCGCGACATGGTCATCAACCTGTTGCTCTACGGCACCGGCGCCTGGCTCCTGTGGTGGAAGGTCCCCGGCAGCCGCTCCAACAGGGTCGCTGTGCGGTAGCCCGTTCAGGCCCGCGACCGGGCGGCGCGCCTCCCACCTGCGGCGCAAGAGCGGGCAGCGGGTAGGTTTCGGTGATGAAGAGTCGATGGATCGGATCCATGAGCCCGCTGGCGGTGCTGGCGCTCGCCTCGTGCGGCGCGGTGGACAGCCCCGCAGTATCAGGCGGTGCCACGGACGGTCCGGCACCACGTCCGACAGCCTCCACCCCGCTCACCCCGGCGGCGCCCAACGGAGTGGAACAGCTCGACTCCAAGGCACTGCTGTCACGGTCCTTCGCGGTGTACACCCAGGACGCCACATCGGTGCACGCGGTCACCTCCCGCCCGGCAGCCACCCGGGAACAGCCCGCGATCTCAGTACGGGTGGACCGCCAGAAGACCGTGCAGACCCCGCCGCACTGCGACGCCCGGCTCGACTACGGCCCCGGCGGGAAGGCCCGGTTCGGCATGGGCTCAGGACAGATGTGGGCCACGCTCGACGACACCTACTGGAAGAACACCGGCAACGGGCCCGGCGAACGCGGAACCCAGGCAGCAGGACACTTCACGGGACAGGCGATCACCGCCCCGTACCTGAGTCCCGACGCCCTCTCCTTCCGCACACTCACCGGGCCGTGCCAGACCCTGGCCGCCTTCAGGAACCACGACACCGACTACCCGGACATCACCACCTTCACCAAACGCACCCCCATCACCCTCAACGGGACACGCGTCATCCCGGTCGACATCACCGGCGACCTGGACAAGGCCGGCGCCCGCACCGTCTACGTCGCCCTGACCGGCAAGCCCTACCCCGTCCGCATCGACTACCAGGACGGCAGCCGCACCGACTTCACCGACTACGACCAACCCGTCACCGTCAACCCACCACCCACCACCCGATCGGTCGACCCCCGCACCGTCGCAGACTTCCTCGGCGTACCGCACAACACCCTATGGATCATCAGCAGCCAGAACCCGCCCCAACCAGGGCAATGAGCGACCCCGCACAACGCCCCGACCGGGCGCCACACCCCCGGCATCCGGTCAGCGGGTGGCGATGAGCTCGAGGGTGTCGATCACGCGGTTCGAGAAGCCCCACTCGTTGTCGTACCATGCGGCCACCTTGATGTGTCGGCCGTCGACGCGGGTGAGGGCCGAGTCGAAGATCGACGAGGCGGGATTGCCCGTGATGTCGGACGACACGAGCGGGTCGTCCGAGTACTCGAGGATGCCGGCGAGCGGCCCCTCCGCGGCGACGCGGTACGCCGCCAGCACGTCGTCCCGCGTCACGTCGCGGGCGACGGTCGTGTTGAGTTCGACGATCGATCCCACCGGAACGGGCACCCGGATGGAGTCGCCCGACAGCTTGCCCTCGAGGTTCGGCAGTACGAGGCCGATGGCCTTGGCGGCACCCGTCGTGGTCGGCACGATGTTGACGGCGGCGGCGCGGGCCCGGCGGGCGTCGCGGTGCGGGCCGTCCTGCAGGTTCTGCTCCTGCGTGTAGGCGTGCACCGTCGTCATGAAACCGTGCTCGATGCCGGCGAGCTCGTCGAGCACCGCGGCGAGCGGCGCGAGCGCGTTGGTCGTGCACGAGGCGTTCGAGATGATCGTGTGCACGGCCGGGTCGTACGCGTCGGTGTTGACCCCGAACGCGAGCGTGACATCGGCGCCGTCCGACGGCGCGCTGACGAGCACCTTCTGCGCGCCCGCGTCGAGGTGGGCGCGGGCGGCCTTGGCCGACGTGAAGCGGCCGGTCGCCTCGAGCACGATGTCCACGCCGAGTTCGGCCCACGGCAGCTGCGCCGGTTCGCGCTCGGCGAGCACCGTGATGCGACGTCCGTCGACGACGAGGGCGTCCCCGTCCCCGTCCCCGTCGACGGTGACCGGCCGGCCGAGCCGGCCGGCCGTCGTGTCGTAGGCGAGCAGCCGCGCGAGGGCGGCCGGCTCCGTGAGGTCGTTGACGGCGACGACCTCAAGGGTGCTGTCGCGCTCGAGCAGCACGCGCAGCGCGTTGCGCCCGATGCGGCCGAATCCATTGATGGCGATGCGAGTCATGAGTGGTGTCCCTTCGGTTCACCACCAGGTTCTCGCGCATCATCGGCCGGTGGCAGCGGCGTGATCGCCACGGTTCGAAAGGATCGCGCCACGTGGTGGCGGACTACTCGCCCCGGGTGAAGGTGCGCCGGTACTCGCTCGGCGTCGTGTCCAGGATGCGCTGGAAGTGCCGCCGCAGATTGGCACCGGTGCCGAGACCGACGTCGGCGGCGATCTGCTCGACGCTCCGCTCCGAACGCTCGAGCAGCTCACGGGCCATGTCGATGCGGGCACGCATGACCCACTGCATCGGTGTGTATCCCGTGTCGTCAACGAAGCGCCGCGAGAACGTGCGCGGCGACACCGCCGCATGCTGGGCGAGCCGCTCGAGGGTGAGGGGCTCGCCCAGCCGGAGAAGGGCCCACTCGCGGGTGGCCGCGAACCGCTCGCCGAGCAGCTCGGGCACGCTACGCGGCACGTACTGCGCCTGCCCGCCGCTGCGGTAGGGAGCCGCGACCAGGCGCCGGGCCGCATGGTTCGACGCGGCCACTCCGAGGTCGCCGCGCAGGATGTGCAGGCACAGGTCGATGCCCGAGGCCGCGCCGGCCGACGTCAGTACGCTGCCCTCGTCGACGAACAGAACGTTCTCGTCGACCTGCACGAGGGGATGCTTCGCCGCCAGCGCCCGCGTGTAGTGCCAGTGTGTTGTGGCGCGCTTGCCGTCGAGCAGGCCCGTGGCGGCGAGCGCGAAGGCGCCCGTCGAGATGGCGGCGAGCCGCGCACCCCGATCGTGCGCGGCGGTCAGCGCGTTCACGACGTCCTTCGGCGGGTCGTCGCGGTCCGGGAACCGGTAACCGGGGACGAAGACGATGGTGGCCCACACCAGCGCCTCGAGGCCGTGGGCGACGTGGTAGGACAGGCCATCGCCGCCGTTCACGAGACCGGGTGTCGCCCCGCACACCCGCACCTCGTAGGGCATGCTCGCGCGTGTCGTGAAAACCTGCGCGGGAATTCCGACATCGAGCGGCTTCGCACCCTGAAGCACGAGGACGGCGACCCGATACAGGCGAGAGGCTGGCACGGGAAAAGGGTACGTGGGGCGTGACGCCCAAAAGCTCCTCCGGGTCGCCGACGCCTGCCGGCAGCTCGTCCCCAGGGGGATGAAGCTGTACGTGTCGAACTCCTTCAGCTCCTTCAGCCTTTGCCGGCTAGGGCCTGTCCGGTCGATCATGGGCGGCCCAGGCGTCGTCTGGTGCGGTGCCTCGCAAGGCGCCGAAGCGCCCGTATACCGGTTGTATTCGGGCGTTTCGGCAACGCCGCGAGGGGCCGTGCCAGGCGGCGAAGGGGCCGTTCGTGATCGGCCGGACAGGCCCTAGCGCCGGGCGCTGTCGCGGACGTGGCGGGCAAGACCACTCCACCAGCCAGAGAGGTGCTGGGCGGGCGCGGCTTCGACCTGGTCCTCCATGAGGGCGGTGAGCAGGTCGAGTTCATCGGCCATCGCGAAGCCGTACACGAGCCGCTTGAGCACACGGTGCTGCTCAGCGGCGTCCGCGGCGGCCCTGGCATGCTGGTGGAAGACCGCGCGCCAGTAGGTTTCCGGGCTGCGGCCCCCGATGTGCCCCAGCGCGTGCACGGCCGCGAGGACGACCCCCTGGGGCAGGCCGCCCGCCAGGGTGAGGTCGGCGACCACGCAGCGCTGGCCGGGCTCGCCGAGCACGCGCAGAGCGTGCAGCACCGGAACGGCGCGCGCCTCGGAGCGTACGGTCGCGCTGTGCCGCAGTTCCGCTGCCAGGGCGATGGCGGTCTGCGATCCGTAGGGGCTGGCGTTGAGCAGCATCGCCGCATAGAGCCGGACATCGGCGACAGGGTGATGCAGGAGGTCGTCCACGATGCCGCTCAGTACGGCGGCCGCCGGTGGGGGCGCCTCATCGTCCCCCAGTTGGGCGACGAAGCGGCCGGTGATGATCGAGGCGGTGGCCGGATCGGCCAGCGAGCCGTGCGCGACGACGGTGCGAACGATGGGGTAGCGGTCGGCCGCGGTGGCGGTGAGCCGGGCGGTGTGGGCGGCGGACAGCGGCAGTCTGTGCAGGAGGACCGCAGCGGCCTCGACGGTGCACAACGGGAGAGCCACGCGCGCGCCGCTGGTGAGCAGGCCGTCCACCACGTCCACGAGCGTGCGGGTCTGCTCGGCGGTGAAGTGGCGTTTGCGCGTCTTGCGTGCGGCGGCGAGCAGGGCGCCGTACAGGCTGTCGGCGGTGGTGGGGTCGGTGAGCTGCCGTAGCACCGTCCGGCCGGCGTCGGGGTGCGGGCTGCCGTCCAGCGCGCACACGGCCTCGATCGAACCGGCGTGCTCGGACTGCTCCGCGACACCGGCGCAGACGGCGATGGCCTCCGGCCCCCAGAGCGGGTCGGCCATCAGCCGGCTCAGCGCCTCGAAGCGGCGCATCCAGGAACTGCCGTCCGACACCAGAGTCTCCTCCAGCAGCCTGTGCACCACCGCTTCGCGGATGCGGCCCGGGAAGACCCGCCCGCCGCCATAGGCCGCCCATCGGGTCAGTCCGTCCCAGTCGGCACCGGTGAGCACTCCCCCGTCCAGGACCTGATCGAGCAGCGGGTCGATGCGCCGGTCCCAGTCCGTGTCCGGCGCGCCATCGCCTCCGCGCAGGAACGCCGCCGCGGCGGGACCTCCCTCGTGGCGGGCGATGGTCTGGATCGGCAGGAGCAGACGGTGCGGGGCGAGGCCGAGCACATCCTCGTAGCGGCGGACACAGCCGGCGGTCACCGGCACGAGGCCGTTCTCCCAGCGGGACAGGGAGCTGGGGCTGATCCCGCCCGCGTGCCGCAGGTCCTTGCAGTAGGCGCGGGCGAACCCCGGCAGACGCCGCAGCCCGGTTTCGGCATGACGCAGTCGATGTGCCCGCAGCAGCCAGCCGGCCCGCACCTGCCACGGAGTCCACCGGATGACAGCCGGCCTGGCTGTAGCCGTTCGCACCACGTCGTCCCCCTCGCCCGCACGGGCTTCACCCATCGCTATCCGGGTCCCTCCAACGTGGCCCCCTTTCTCCGCCACGGCGAGACGGTTTCCGGACGCGCCGGACAGACCGGACGTAGCAGAGGTCGGGGCACGGCGGGGCGGCCGTTGCACGAGGAAATCCGGGGGGAAACACCGGACCCGAGAGGCGATCGACACCTCTACAAAGGAACCCAGGGAACGTGGCAGGAACCCGAGAAAGGGCGATAGACCATGATCACACAGCACAGCCGGGGAACCGGCGACAACGCCGCGACCAGCGGACGGGTACCGGCGCTGCCGAAGGCGGCGAGGACGGCGAGGATCCGACGGCGCAGCACGCTGATCGGGCTGCTCGCGGCGGCCGCCGCGCTGGCCATGCCGCTGGCCGTCAGCCAACCGGCCTCGGCCTCCGTCGGCGCCTGCTACAGCGGTGTCGACAGCGGCACCACCAACTGGGCCTGGGGCTCGTGCACCGGAGTCAGCGGCTCCAGCCACTGGCGGCTGCACGTGTCGTGCACGTTAGGAAGCACCCAGTACTCGAGCTGGTTCTACGGCAACGGCCGCACCGACGTGCAGTGCCCCTGGCCCAGCAACGTCCGCAGCACCCAGATCGACATCATCTACTGAGCCCACCGACGAGCCCACCCGATCCACTGAGCTCACAGGCGAGCCAACCCGGCCGGGCCTGTTCGTTCCTCCCACAGGAGCGGACAGGCCCGGCCGGCCCGAGTCCGACCGTCGATGCAGCGGAACGGCTGACGACGCCCAGCACTTGATCCCGGAAAACCCGTGCAGCGGTTGTCCCTAAGATCGATCGAGGTCTTGCAGGGGACGCCGATGCCCCTGTCACGGGATACCGGGAGGTTTCAACCATGCCGTACACACGTGCGCGACGTGCCGTTCTCGGCGGGCTCGCCGTGCTCACCGTCCTCCCGCTGGCGGCTTGCGGCTCTGGCGGTACCCCGACCTCACCGGCTCCGTCCGCCACGGCTTCGCGGCCGGATCCGGCCGCGAAGCCGTCCGTCGGCGACCTCCAGCGGCTCGAGCGCACGTACGGTGCACGGCTGGGGGTCTACGCGGTGAACACCGGCAACGGGAGGGAACTGGCCTACAGGGACACCGAACGCTTCGCCTATGCCTCCACCTTCAAGGCGTTCGCCGCCGCTGCCGTTCTGCGCAAGTACTCCCTGGCCGGCATGGACAAGGTGATCAAGTACTCCCACGACGACCTGCTGGACCACTCTCCGGTCACCGCGCGGCACACGGGAACCGGGATGACTCTGCGTGAGCTGTGCGACGCCGCAGTCCGCTACAGCGACAACACCGCGGCCAACCTTCTGTTCGATGCGCTCGGTGGGCCGAAGGGCCTGGCAGCAGCTCTCGCCCAGGCAGGCGACACCGCAACCCGGGTGGAGCGCCGCGAGCCCGACCTCAACGAATGGACCCCCGGCGCCACTCGGGACACCACCACACCCCGCGCATGGGCCGGCAACCTGCGGGCCTACGTTCTCGAGAACGCGCTCGGCAACGACGAACGCGCTCAGCTCACGAAGTGGCTGCGGACCAATACCACCGGCGACGAGCTGATCAGGGCAGGCATCCCCAAAGGCTGGACGGTCGGCGACAAGACCGGCGGAGGCGGTGTCTACGCCGTCCGCAACGACATCGCCGTGGTGTGGCCCCCCAACGCCGCGCCCATCGTCATGGCGATCATGACCAATCGCGGCACAAAAAACGCCCCCTACGACAACAAGCTCCTCGCGGAAGCAGCGTCCGTGATCGCCCGGAAACTGTCCTAGACGGTGGTCCCCGGCATGCCCGCGGTTGCCTGGAACACGATGACCATGGCGCCGCCGATGCACGGGATCAGGCCCCGCAGGACGTTCCAGCCCGTCCGGTCGGCGTCGTGCATGCGTCGGCAGGTGACGGCCGGCGTGGGCAGCGTCGTCGCGATGGCGTAGGTCGTGAGGATCCAGGGTCACCCATTCGGTCCAGCGCGGCTTCCGGCCCTGGACAGCCCAGCGCGTCCTGGGTGGCGCGGTGGGGACCGCGAGGCTCCTGTCAGCCGACTCTGCGGATTGCCAGGTCGGCATGGCTGCGTTGCCAGCAGGTTTACAGAATGGGCCATAAGGTCCTATTCATGAGCAATGGTCTGCCTGGGCGGGTTCGGACACTTCTGTTCGGCCTTGACGCCGCCCTCACCGTGACGGCGATGGTGCCTGCCGGGGCGTGGGGCGCGGAGCGGTGAACGCCGACGCCCTGGTGATCTTCGGCATCACCGGTGACCTGGCGCGCAAAATGACCTTCCGGTCGCTCTACCGCCTGGAGGCGACCGGGCTCCTGGACTGCCCGATCATCGGAGTCGCGCGCGAGGACTGGTCGCACGACCACCTCGTCTCCTCCCTGCGCGAGGCCCTGCACACGGTCGGCGAGCCGGTGGAGGCCGCTGCCTTCGAGCGGCTGGCCCGGCGGCTGACCTACCTGCAGGGCGACTTCGCCGACCCGGCTACGTACCAGGCGCTGGCCGGCCGGCTGAAGGGCGTCGAGAAGCCGCTGTTCTACCTGGAAATCCCGCCCTCGCTGTTCGCCCCGGTCGTGGAGGCACTGGGCGCGGCGAACCTCACCGCACAGGCCACGGTGATGCTCGAGAAGCCCTTCGGCCACGACCTGGCTTCCGCCCGAGCACTCAACGCACGCCTCCACCGGGTGCTCGCCGAGGAGCAGGTCCTGCGCATCGATCACTTCCTCGGCAAGCAGCCCGTACTGGACATCCAGTTCCTGCGGTTCGCCAACGCGCTCCTGGAACCGGTCTGGAATCGCGATCATGTGGCGGCCGTACAGATCACCATGGCCGAGGACTTCGGGGTCGAGGACCGAGGGGCGTTCTACGACCCGGTCGGCGCGCTGCGCGACGTGGTCCAGAACCACCTCCTCCAGGTGCTCGCCCTGATCGCCATGGAACCGCCGGTCGGCCCCGGACCCGACGCGCTGTGGGACAGGCGGGTCGATGTCTTCCGGGCCATGGCCGACGTCGATCCGGCCCGCTGCCTGCGCGGTCAGTACGAGGGCTATCTGGACGTCCCCGGAGTCAAGCCGGGGTCGTTGACCGAGACGTACGTCGAACTCGCCCTGGAAGTGGACAACTGGCGCTGGAGTGGCGTGCCGTTCTCCATCAGGGCGGGCAAGGCGCTGGCCGCCAGGATCACCGAGGTGCGTGTGGTCTTCAAGCGCCCGCCCCGGCTGGCCTTCCTGGACCAGCCCCAGCATCCCGACCCCAACGAGCTGGTGCTGCGGATCGACCCGGACGCGGGCCTGCGGCTCAACATGCTGTCCAAGAAGGCGTCCGGCCACTCGGCCGGAGACGTACACCTGGACCTGTCCTTCGCGGCCGAGCTCGGCAAGCCCCCCGAGCCCTATGAGCGGCTCCTCAACGACGCGCTGACCGGCGACCGTTCGCTCTTCACCCGACAGGACGTCGTGGAGGAGACCTGGCGCGTCATCCAGCCACTGGTGGATCACCCGCCCGCGCCGGTGCCCTACGAACGGGGTTCCTGGGGGCCTACACAGAACCCGGACCACACGTCCTGGCGGCTGCCCTGGCTCTCACAGCCCGGCCAAGGGCCTCAGCCGGAGTGAAGGATCCGAAAGCGAGCGGGTTCCGCCGGATCTCGATCGACGACTTGGATCGGCGGCCGGGCCCACTGCCAAACGTTGATGCCTGGCACGCGGGAGAACCGGATCTGCCCGCGGGTGCCTTCGACGGCAACGCGTGACCAGGATTCGGCCGTGCGCGCCCGGTCCTCGCCGTGGGAACGCAGCACATCAGCGAGGACGGTGACCGTGTCGTAGCCCTCGAAGGCGACGAACGACGGGGCTTCGCCAAGGCGCTCGCGGAGGGCCGTCCCGACTCGTGCGCCGAGTGGGGTGAGGCGCTCGGGCAGGTAGCGCAGGAACGGGATCCCGGCTCCGTCGTCGCCCAGCAACGTCGCCCATTCGGCGAACTCCGGTTGCCCGGCCGGAGCGCCCATCAGGATCTCGGCGAGGCGCTGGTCGCGGCGGACGGACCTGACGATCGGCACGGCCGGCTCCGGGTGGCCGACCAGGAGAAGGAGGGCGGTCGCGCGGTGGGCGACGAGTTCGTCGCACACGGCCGAGGGGGAGAGCGCGCGCATGTCGAGTTCGATGACGGTGCCGCCGCGCGGAGCGAGGTAGTCCCGCAGAATGCGGGTCCCCGATGCCCAGTAGACACTTGGCTCAGCTGCTACGGCGATTCGGGTGTGGCCCGCGCCGAGGAGGAAGTCCGCGTAGATCTGCCAGCCATGGGACTGTGCCGGAGCGAGGCGCGCGACCCATTGCGTCGGCTCTTCGGCGAGCGCGTCGAGAACCGCTGACGAGCAGAGGAACGGCAGGCCGAGGGCGTCGGCCCTGGCGGCGGCGGCGCGAGCCACGACGCTGTGATACTCCCCCGCCACGGCAGCCACGCCCAGACGATCCAGCTCATCCACGGCAGCGGCGGCCCGCTGGGGATCAGCCGCGGTGTCTCGGACCACCAGCTCGAGGGGCCGTCCGACGATCCCTCCGGCGTCGTTGACTTCGCGAACGGCCAGTTCGAGGCCGGAGAGCAGGTGTCGGCCCGCCTCGACCCAGCCGGGCCGAGTCAGCGGAACCAGAGCGCCGATCCGGACGGATGATCCGTCAGTCCGCTCCACTCCAGGTGGCGATGGTGGCGTAGTCATGCCGTGGCCTCTCCCGTGCGAAGCGTCGGTTGCAGTCCGCCCGGTACGCAGAGTGGCACGGCTGGGCCGTTACGCATTGATCTCATCGCGCCGTGGCGTGCGAACCTGGGTGACCATGCCGGACATTGCATCCACCAACATCGCCGGCAGGCAACCGATTATCTGTTCGCATGGCGGCAGACTGGCCGCGTGGTCGGCCGACGCCCAGCCCGGACACCCTCAATCCCGGCCCCTGCCCTTCTCGTTCCCCTTCCCCTTCCCCACAGTGTTCTCGCCGCGCGCCGGTGCGTGCCAGCGCGCGGCTTCGCCGTCCTCGCTACGCGGCAGCCGTCATGCGTGCGAACACCACCACATTGCTGTCGTAGTAATGCTTCTTCGGGTCGAACTCGCCGCCGCAGGTGACCAGTCGGAGTCCCGCGTAGTCGAGGTTCCTGTAGACCTCGAGCGTGGGGAACTTGGCCTTCGGATACTCGGCGACCCGGTCGACCGTGAACGTGGCCGTCTTGCCGTCCTGCCGGGTCACCTCGATGGTGTCGCCGGCTTTCATCGTCTTCAATTTCGCGAACACCGCCGCCGCACCGTTCCAGGTGACATGGCCGGCGATCACGGCCGGTCCCATGGAGCCGGGTGTGGGCCCAGGTTCGTACCAGCCCGCGAGATCGGGGTCCTTCGGGGCCTTCATGGCTCCGTCCTTGTCCTGGCGCAGCGTCTCCAGGTTGCTGGAGACGCCGAGGGACGGGATGGTGATCGTCTGCGGCTCGGATCGGGCAAGGGCGGGGGCGGCGTTTCCCGCGTTCGATCCGCCCTGCGATCCGGACCCCGGCGACGCGCTCCGGCCTCCGGCTGACGAGCCATCAGAACCGCCGCCGGCCGGTGCCTGGCCCTGCGCGGCATTCTGGGCCTGGCGCTCCGGGGGCGCGGCGGCGTCCCGGCCCGCGCACCCGGTCAGAGTCAGCGCGGCGAGGGTGAGGACGGCGGTCAGGCCGGCAACCCCGCGGCCTCTCGGTCGCGTCCGCCCGCCGCCGGTAGCGGCGTCCGGTGCGGGATGCGCGGTCGGTACGGAGGGGTGACCGGGCTTCACGCGGCGCTCCCCAGGGACTCCGTCCGGACGGCGAGCGCACGCCGGCGCCTCACGACGACCAGCGCGCCGACCACCGCCACGGATACGGCTGCCGCGCTCCCGGCCAAGGCCGTCGGCACCGCCGAGCTCTGCGGAGAACCGCCCCCGGTTTCAATACCGCCCACCGGGATGGACCCCACGGACGCGCCCATGACCATTCCGCAGTTGGTCGGAGCCGTGGCCTCCTGAGGGAGCTTCGGGTCGAGTTCGCTCGGCCCGGCTCCATCGAAGTCGTACTTGTCGTTCTTGTTGCGGTCGATGCCGTGCTGCACGATGTGCAGGTCCTTGATGTGGTCGACCACATCCTTCGAAACGGTGAGCGTCCGCTTGTAGGAGAGCTTTCCCTGCTTGTCGGAGACGGGCATGCGGTCCACGGCGAGACCGCTGGTCGCCAGGGTGTCGCCGGACGTGGTGAGCGAGATGTTGATGTTGCCGTAGTCCACGGTGGCCTCGGTGTTGCTGAGAACCCCGTCGGCGTTGGTGTCGTCGCTGGCGTCCGGGCAGTGGAAGTCATGGCCGTTGGTCGAGCCGTGCAGGTGCTGGGCCGAGGGCTGTCCGGGCACCATGCCCTCGGACTCGATCTGCACGGTCAGTTGGTTGCCCTTGATGCTCAGCATGGCCGTGCCCCGGGAACCGGAGTTGTTCAGCTGCTGCAGGTCGATCTGATAGGCCTTGCCGTCCTCCGCGAGAGCCGGTGAGGAGAGTCCCACGGTCAGGAACATGGCGGCAGGCAGGGCGGCGAACACCACGAGGCGACCGGTGCGCTTGGCTATCACATTCGCTCCTGTTCCGCGGCCTTCCCAGGGGAGGAGCCGCAGATCGTACGGGGGTGAAGCGAGATCCCGGGGAGGTTCTCTCTGCTTCTTCGGAGCCCCAACGCCGTTGGATTGGTGGTTCTTTGAAAACTTTCCGACCCGGATCGTCAGGATGCCGACGGGCGGGTGCGCAGTCCGTCGATGACGAGGCCGAGGATGCGTGCGGCGCGCTTCTGGCCGTCCGGTCCCGGGGGATGCGCCACAACACGCTGAGCTGCAGGAGCACGTCCTCGGGATCGGTTCCCGGTTTCAGGGTGCCTTCGGCGACGCCGGTGGCCAGCAGGACGGCGATGGCGCCGAGGATGGGCTCGTAGTTCTCGTCGTCGAGGCCGCCGTTGGTCGCGGCGTGGATCACTTCGGCCACACCGTATTTGAGCTGCCCGTAGCGGGCGACTTCGTCGAACCGGCGACGAGGGGCGTCCGGCGGGGGAAGTTCGGCCGCAAGGGTGTGCGCCAGGTCGATGACCTTCTGGATCTCCTGGTGGTACAGCCTGGATGACGCAGATGGCCCAGACACTGCGCGAGGGGCTGGGGGCCGAAGGTCTGAAGGTGTCGACCCGGCAGGTGCCCGACTTCCTGGTCAGGCTCGTCGCCCGGTTCCGCGACCCCTCGCTGCGCGAGATCACCCCCGCGTTGGGCCGCCGCAACCGCCACAGCACCGACAAGGCCCACCGGATCCTGGACTGGCAGCCCCGACCCGCCCCGGAGACCGACCTGGACCGCGCCCGAAGCCTGCTGGCCCACGACGCCCTCCGATGGGGCAACACGCCGTCAGCAGTAGCGAAGGGGACGCCACCTGATCTGTCCGTCAGCAGGCGTGACGGCGGACTTCGTCGAGAAGCTGGTCGATGTCGTCGGCACTGTGGGAGAAAGCGGTGACCAACCGGACGATTCCCGGTTCCCAGCGGTCGTGGTAGAAGGCGTACCCCTCGGCCAGGAGTCCTTCGGTGACCTGCTGAGGCAGGCGGCAGAAGAGGATGTTGGCCTGCGGCGTGGCCAGCAGGCCGGTGCCGGGGATCGCCTTGAGGCCGTCGCCGAGCCGGGTGGCCATCGCGTTGGCCTGGCGGGCGTTGTCCAGCCACAGGTCATCGGTGAGGTACGCGTCGATCTGGGCCGCGTGGAAACGCATCTTGGAGGCGAGCTGCCCGGCCCGTTTGGCGCGGAACGCGAGCTCGGCGGCGAGTGCGGGGTCGAAGCAGACGATGGCGTCGGCCGTCATCGCGCCGTTCTTGGTGGCACCGAAGGACAGGACGTCGATGCCGGCCTTCCAGGTCATCTCGGCCGCGGTGGCACCGAGATGGACCAGGGCGTTGGCGAAGCGCGCGCCGTCCATGTGGACGCGCAGTCCCGCGTCCTTGGCGATGGCCGACAGGCGACGGATCTCCTCCAGGGTGTAGACGCTGCCGCTCTCGGTGGCCTGACTGATGCTCACCACGGACGGCTGCACGCTGTGCACGTCACCGGCCCGGCGGCGCACCGCCGCCCGCAGCGCTTCCGGTTCGATCTTGCTGTCGGAGCCGGGGACACCGACGAGCTTGGCGCCGTTGGTGAAGAACTCCGGAGCGCCGCATTCATCGGTGTTGATGTGGCTGCCGGGGTGCGAGAGCACGCTCCCCCACGGCGGGGTGAGGGCGGCCAGGCTCAGGCCGTTGGCGGCGGACCCGGTGGAGACCGGGAAGACATCGACGTCCCGCTCGAAGATCGCGCCGAGCCTGCGGCGGGCGTTGTCGGTGAACGGATCGTTGCCGTACGGCAGGACCTGCCCGACGGCCGCGTCGGCGACGGCCCGGACTATCTGCTCGGACGCCCCGGCCATGTTGTCGCTGATGAACGCACGGCTGGCGGGAGTGATGGCAATGGTGTTGCTCATGAGGGGTGTTCCTTGGTCTCGCTCTGGTCCCGATGGGGGCGCTTCGTGGTCTCAGGTGCTGATGGGCGAGGCGAAGACGACGGTGATGTCGACTTCCTCGGCGCCGGTGCGGTAGAAGTGCGGGGCGTCCCCGGCGAAGGCGAGCATGTCGCCGGGCCCCAGATCCTGCGGGGCGTCGACGGGACCGGCGGTGACGTGCCCGGTGGCGATGAGCAGGTGCTCGATCGTGCCGGTGGCGTGCGGGACGCCGGCCAGCTCCGTGTCGGGCGGAATGCGCAGCCGCCAGATCTCCAGGCTGTTGCCGCTGCTGATGCGGCGCAGCAGTTCCCGGGAGACCTCGCCGGGCTCGATGTCCGTGCCCGGCCGGAAGACCGGCCCGGTGTCGGCGTCACGGGCCAGCAGGTCGGCGATCGGGATGCGCAGGGCGATCGCGATCGCGTCCAGGGTGTCGATCGTCGGATTGCCGTTGCCGGCCTCCAACTGCGACAGCGTGGCCTTGCTCAGCCCGGCGCGCCGGGCCATCTCCGCGGCACTCATGCCGCGCTGCTGCCGGCGCAGGCGGATCTTCGCGCCGACCGCGGCCGCGGTACTGCTCACCGGCTGGCGGCCGGACGGCGGGGGTGTCATCCCTGGCTCCTGTGCGTCGCGGTCTTCATTGCTGTGTGCATTGCGGTGCAGAACACGCGGATACGGCCCTTACGGCCGCCCAGGGCGTCCCGTCCCTCTCGCCGACCGCGATCACTCGCGTATCCACGTGCTCCAGGTGCAGGTAGGTGTCATCGAGGTGGGCGCTGACCTGTGCGCCGACCCGTAAAGACTCGATCGGGTGAACCATGCGTTCACTATACCGAACCCATCGAGGCAGTAGACCCAGCGTTCGTTTTAGTGAACGATCCAGCGGACTCTGCGCTGGCACCCCCAGCGCGCCAGGCTCCCGCGCACACGTTCCCGCAGATGACGGCGAGGACCAGCCCCGCCTGGCTACCCCCCACACAGTCGACCGTTGCGCACGGCTCAACCGCTCACCAGGGACCGGACCGGATCAGCTTGTAGGTGTTCAGGCCGGTGGCCAAGGCTCAGCCGCGGCCCAGGCCCAGGTGGCGTCGTCGACACCGAGCGCGGCGCGGAAGGCAGCTCGGCTCCCGGCGGACATCAGGGTGAAGGCGATGGTCAGGTCGCAGGCCGGATCGCCGATGCCGAGCCCGCCGAAGTCGATGACCGCGCCGAGGCGTCCGTCGCTGGTCAGCAGGTTGCCGGCGTGGGGAAACCGCCGTGGAACCAGACCGGAGGTCGATCCCAGGCGGGGGCGTCCAGCGCCGCGTCCCACAGCTCTGTCACATCCACCGCACACAGAGTGGGCGGTCCCTGAACCGCCGCAATCCGGTCCGACGTTGTCTCCGCAGTCCTCATCGCAAGGGGAGGCAGGGTCAGTTCGGCCCGGCAGTGCCGCCCGACGTTGTTCCGGCCTGTGTGTGGAGGACCTCGCGGGCCTGCTCGGCGGCGCGGGTGATGCTTTCGCTGACGAAGTCGAGGAAGCGGGCGATGTTCTCCAGGCGGGCCGCAGCCGGAGTGTCGGAGCCGAGGATGCCCACGCCCTGCCGCGCGGTCTCGATGATCTGGGCGTTGGACCGGGCGCTGGCCACCATCGCCTGGTACCAGACGTCATCGTCGACGACGTAACGCTCACGACGGCGTTCGTCGCGTTCGCGGCGGATGAGGCCTTGACCGTCGAGGAACGTGATCGCTTTGGAGATGGATGCCGCGCTGACCTGCAGGCGCTCGACGAGTTCGGATGCGGTGAGGCTGCCCGCGTCAGTGGTGTAGAGGCAGACCAGCACCCGGGCCATCATCTTGGGCGTGCCCGCCTGCATCAGGACGGTGGTGAACACCTCCTCGTACGCGCGCACCGCCTCGGCGTCCCGCCCATGGGGTTGCGGAGGCGCCTCCGACCCCCGGGGCGTGGCCGGGCTGCGCCGGTGGGTGCGGTGTTCGGTGGCGCGGTGGGCAAGGTCGGCGCGGTAGGCGGTGGGGCCGCCGTTACGCGTCACCTCGCGCGTGATCGTGGAGGTCGGACGGTCGAGGCGTCTGGCGATCTCCGCGTAGGCGAGGTCGTCGGCCAGACCCAGCGCGATCTGCTGGCGTTCCTGCTGAGTGAGCCTGCCTCCCGGCATCGCGGTCTCCTTAGGGCTCCGTGGTGCCTCAAGTGTAGCGTTCACTCTCAACTCATTGCAACGCCAGAGCGTCGATCGTTGCATTCAATTCCGGAGCCATTGCAACGATTTACCGGCCCCTACCTGGGCTTATTCTATTGATGCGCAACGCCTATGTTGTCAGATTACTGAACGCAACGTAGCGTTTCCCTCATCGGAAACAACGAGTTGCAGGAGAACATCATGCAGAAGTTCGACACCCCGACCCCGATCTCCGCCGTCCTGAACATCCCCGCGGGACGCGTCCGGTTCATCGCTGCCGACCGCGCCGACACCACCGTCGAGATCCTGCCGGCGGACCCCACGAAGAGCCGCGACGTGAAGGCGGCGGAACAGACCACGGTCGCATACGACCACGACGTCCTGCGGATCGAGGCCTCACCGGCGAAGAACCGGGTCCTCGGCAACAGCGGATCCATCGAGGTGACCGTCCAACTGCCCGCCGGCTCTCACATCGAGGCCAAGACCGCCAGCTCCGAGCTCCGCGGTGTCGGACGCCTCGGCGACGTCGCCTTCGACGGCGCGTACCGCCAGATCAAGCTCGACGAGGCCGCAAGCGTCCGCCTCACCGCGATCGACGGCGACGTCGAGATCGGCCGGCTGGGCGGCCCCGCGCAGATCAGCACCGCAAGGGGCGACATCCGCATCACCGAAGCCGCCCGTGGCACCGTCACGCTGCACACCCAGGCCGGCGAGATCTCGGTCGGCGCCGCCCGCGGAGTCTCCGCCAGCCTCGACGCCGGCACCACCTACGGCCGCATCCACAACACACTCAAGAACACCGAGGGCACCGCCGACCTGGCCATCCACGCCACCAGCGCCCACGGCAACATCACCGCCCACAGCCTCTGACTCCTACGCGACCGACCAGGCCACCGCAGCGAACAGGCTGCGGTGGCCTACATCCGCCAGGCGGTACGCAACAGCATCGCTTCCGTGGGCCCCGCTCCCGCTCCCGCCCGAACTTCTCCTACTTGCTCATCGCGAAGCGCATCAGGGCCATCTCGTCGCCCTGCTTGATCTTCCCGGTCTCGTTTATCACCTGGAGCTTCCAGCCCGCGCCGTTGCGGATCGCCTTGGCCACGGCGCACCCGTTGTCGTTGCTGAGCAGGCTCGGCCAGATGTCGGCGACCTGCTGGGTGCTGCCGCCCGTCGCGTCGTACACCTTGAAGCTGATGTTCCGCGCCTTCTGGAAGGCGCTGTGCTTCTTGTACGCGGCGGCGACGAACACGATGGAGGTGATGTTGGTCGGCACCCGGGCGAAGTCGACGGTCACCGTCTCATCGTCGCCCTCCCCACGGCCGGTCTGGTTGTCCCCGCTGTGCACCAACGATCCGTTGCCCAGCGGATCCAGGGAGTCCAGCCCGGCCAGCCGCACCGGCTCCGTCCCCTGCATGGCGATGGCGATCAGATCGAGGTCGGTGCCGGTCTTCTGCCGGAGCTTCCCCATCAGTCCACCGCTGCTTCCGACGGTCGGGTCCCAGGACACCCCGATGGACAGGTGGGTCACCCCGTCCAGATCCGCCGGGCCGTCTTCCTTCGTGAGCGTGATCATGCGTGATCCTCTTGATGATGAGACTGCGTACCAGCAGTGTGCCTGGTGCCATCGCCGACCGGCCCACCAGGTCCAGGAAAGCAGCGCTCGCCGCGCCGTTTCAAGACCTCTGAGGTGCGTCGTCACCGACCGGCCCGCGGTCCCTTCGAGGGCGAGCACGGGTCGGCGGTTACGTACGGTGGCGTGTTGTGACGCATCAATGACCGCGGTGACATCCGCGAAGGCGCCCGGAGCCGAGCTGGTGCCGGGCCGCGCCGTGACCGGCCGCGGGCCCCGGCCATAATTCGCTTGACCCGGCCACGCGTCAACGCTGCACTGTGGCGGGGCACCATGAGTCGTGGTGCCGGTAGCTCGAGGAGACAGCGGCAGCAATGGAGATCCGTCCCACGACCGACCAGGACCTCGACGTCTTCGTCGACACCCTCCATGCCGCGTTCGGGCGCTTCCCGGAAACCCCCACCGAGGGCGGCGGGGTCTGGTGGTCGGCGCTGGAAATGGACCGCAACCTGCTCGCCATGACGGCGGACGGGCGGCCCGTCGGCACTGCCGGTGCGTATTCCTTCGAGCTCACCCTGCCCGGTGAAATCCTCGCCCCGGCCGCCGGAGTGACCGCAGTCGGCGTCCTGCCCTCGCACCGACGGCAGGGTGTGCTCAGCGCGATGATGCGGCATCAGCTCACCGAGCTGCGGGCCCGAGGGGAGTTCCTCTCCGTACTGCTGGCCTCGCAGGCCCTGATCTACCGCAGGTTCGGCTACGGGCCGGCGACCTACACGCAGCGGCTGACGGTGCCGCGCCACCGAGCGGCCCTCGCCCTCCCCCGGGCGCGCGCATCGGCCGACGTCTCAACCACCGTCACAACCACCGGCCCGGACACCGGCACCGGCACGGGATCGGCCGACGTCCCAACCACCGGCACCGGCCAGGACTCCGGCACCGGCTCGATCGAGCTGCTCCGGCGTGCCGAGTGCGGCGAGATCCTCGAAGAGGTCTACGACCGGTACCGACGCGCACAGCCCGGCGCGCTGTCCCGGCCGCATCGCTGGTGGGCCCTGGGCGCGGGGCAGCCCCCGATCTCTCCGGCGCCGCGCTATGTCGCCGTCCACCGGGACGCCGACGGCACTCCGGACGGGTACGCCAGCTACTCGCTCGACAAACCCGGCACCTTGACGGTCGACGAGACCATCGCCACCGCCGACGCCGTCTCCACGGCGCTGGCCCGGTTCGTCCTCGAACACGACCTGGTGACCCAGGTCGTGTTCAAGCACTTCCCGCCCGGCCACCCGCTGCGCTGGCAGCTCGCGGACTTCCGCGCCGGCGAGGTGAGCGGCGACACCGACTGGCTCTGGGTGCGGCTGCTGGACATCCCGCGTGCGCTGACCGCGCGCGGCTGGTTCATGGACGGTGAGCTCGTCCTCGACGTCGACGACCCGTTCCTCGGCGAGCACGGCCGCTACCTGCTGACCGTCCGGGACGGCAAGGCCGACTGCGTCCCGACGGACCGGGAGCCCGACCTGTCCCTGGACGTGAGCGACCTGGGCTCGGTCTACCTCGGCGGCACCGCCCCGAGCACGCTCGTGCGGGCCGGACACATCCGCGCCCACCGCCCGGGCGCGGCCGCCCTCGCCGACGCCCTCTTCCGCGCCGAACGCTCCCCGCACTGCCTGCACTGGTTCTGACCCCGCGCTCGCCGACCCCGCACAGGACGCGATCGCGTGGCGCGTCGCTCTTCAGCATGCGGCCGACGATCGACTCCCGGGTTCTCTCCGTACACTGACGGGCATGGCATGCCGCATCAGTGAACTGGTCATCGACTGCGCCGATCCCGAGCGGCTCGCGGCGTTCTGGAGCGGGGTCCTCGGCTACGTCGAACTCGGCCGGGAGGACGACGGAAGCATCGAGATCGGCCCGCCCGACGCCGGTTTCGGCGGCCCGCAGCCCACCCTCGTCCTCAGCCCCAGCAGCGACCCTCGGTCCGGGAAGCTCCCGCTGCACATCGACGTCAACGCCACCGACCGCGACCAGGACGCCGAGCTGGAACGGCTGCTCGCCCTCGGCGCCAGGCCCGCCGACGTCGGCCAGTCCGGCACCGAGAGCTGGCACTGCCTGGCCGACCCGGAAGGCAACGAATTCTGCCTCCTGCGCACCCGGCTCCAGCCCCTCTGACCACCTGAGTCCTCGCGTGCCCCGAGCCCGATGAACAGGGGTGGCAGGCTGCCACAGTCACCCCACGCGCAACCGGCGACCCTGCAAAGGCGTCGCACAGCACATGGAACGTGAATGGCAATGGCCCGATACGACCCGGAAGACCCCCGCCGGTTTGCGATCACGGGGTGGGACGTAGCGACCGTCGACCTGCTGTTCACCATGTCGGGGTCCGTGTTCACAGCGGGCACGTCGGTGGTGTTGCTCGTCCGCGTGCTCACTCTCTGACGGCGGCCGACTCGATCGTGCTGTTGGCGCGGGCTTTCCAGAGCAAGGTCCGGGCCTCGCGGGTGTCGAGCTCGGTCAGGCCGACGGCCGCCCGGATTCGCAGGGCCTCGTCGGGGCTGTTGAGTTGGGCGCCGAGAGTCGGCAGAGCGGCGGGAGATCGGGCGGCCCCGATGAGTTCGAGCAGCCAGCGGCGCAAACCCTGATCGTCCTGCTCCTGTGCGAACTGCTCGAGAAGCTCGTCGAGATGCTCTGCGGCATGCGGGAGGAGTTGGTGGAACCCGTCCTCGCGGCGTTGCGGATCGCGAGTTCGCATCAACCGCATCGCCTCACGGAACCTCTGCGTCACGCCCGTCAGGCTACGACCACGACCGGGGCCGTGACCCCGAAATGCGCACGTCGATCGGAACGACGCGCCCAAGCCCACGCACTGCGCCACCGCGGGCGCTGCGAACGATCGCCACATCCCTGACCCCCAGTGCGGGCCCGATGGGTGATGTTCGTGCGGGTCGGCGGGCTGCTGGGCCGGTGCGCGGGAACGCCCGGCCGATACTGCGGCCATGAGACCCGCCCGCCCGATCACCCTGCTGCGCCTCGCCGCGGCCACCGCCCTCCTCGCCCTCTGCGCCCCGATCACGACCGCCAGCGGTGCGGCGGGCGACGGCGGCCACCACCGACCCTGCGTCAGTTCTCCGCGGCCCGACCGCGGCCCGGCACGGGACATCCTGCGGATCGCCGAGCAGGCCAAGGCAGAGATGGACCTCAAGTCCGTGATCCTGCGGGTCACGGTCGACGGTCGCGAGGTCATCACCACCGCGCTCGGCGAGTCGATGACCGGCGTCCCGGCCGAGCCGGCCATGCACTTCCGGAACGGCAACGTCGCGATCAGCTACATGGGCACGGCGCTCCTGCGGCTGGTCGACGAGGGCAAGGTCGGCCTCGACGATCCCGTCGCGCGCTGGCTGCCCGGCCTTCCGCACGGCGACCGGATCACCCTGCGCATGCTCGGCGCCTCCACGTCCGGCCTCATCGACTACGTCACCTCCCCCGGATTCTCCGACACCGTCTACGCGGACCCGTTCCGCCAGTGGACGGCCAAGGAACTGGTGGCCATCTCGACGAGCAAGCCCCTGTGGTACGAGCCGGGTACCAACTGGAGCTACTCGCACGCCAACTTCGTCCTCCTCGGCGCCGCCCTGGAGAAGATCACCGGGAAGCCGCTCGACGTCCTGCTCCAGCAGCAGGTCATGGGCCCGCTCGGCCTGAGCGAGACCCGCAACAGCTTCACGCCCGACATTCCGACACCCGTCCTGCACGCCTTCACCGCCGAACGCGGGACGTACGAGGAGTCCAGCTTCTGGAACCCCTCATGGAGCACCGCCCCCGGCGCGGTACAGACCACCGACATCTGCGACCTGGCCCGCTCGGCCGTGGGCATCGGCTCGGGCGAGTTGCTCTCCCCGTCCGCGTACCAGGAACTGCTGAACCCGGGAACGGTGGGCCTGGGGCACCCGACCAAGACCTGCCCGGCGACGATCTGTATCGCGAACACCGAAGCCACCCACTACGGCATGGGTCTGCTCGTCCTGAACGACTGGATCTCCCAGCACCCGTTGTTCTTCGGCTACACCGCCGCCCAGGCCTATCTCCCGAGCGAGCACCTGGCCATCGCGGTCTCGACCACCAAGGGCCCCCACACCCCTGACGGCCACACGGCCCAGACGATCACCCAGCGCATCGCCGCCGCCCTCGTCCCGGGCCACCCGATCCCCGACTTCGGCTGAGCCGTCCCCGAACGGAGACCGGTGCCGGGGCTCCCGAGGCCGATGCGGCACAGCAACACACGGATCCTGACAAGCGTGCGCGTCCGGTGGGACCTGGACGAGGACGACGACCGCTGATCCGGGTTCCCGATGCGAGTGAGCCTCCCAACCCTGCCAGGGGCGGGAGGCTCACTCGCGCACGCCATGATCCGAAAGACATACGCTGGGCCGGTGCCGGCCCGGCACCGGCCTCGACCCACCCAGGAGGGCACACCATGCTCGATCCCGCCCGGCAGTACCCGTTTCCCGACGCCCTCGGACCGGACGAAGCGCCCGCACCACACGCACTGCTCGCCCCGGTGAGCGGGTTGCTGGGGACCTGGGCCGGCCGGGGCCGCGGCGGGTATCCGACGATCGGTGGGGAGTTCGAGTACGCACAGGAGGTCACCTTCAGCCATGACGGGCGGCCCTTCCTCCACTACGAGGCGCGCGCCTGGCTGCTCGACGCGGACGGCGCCCCGCTGCGGCCGTCGGCCCGGGAGTGCGGCTGGTGGCGCATCCAGCCCGAGGGGCGCGTCGAGGCTCTGATCACCCAGCCCACCGGCATCGCGGAGATCTCCGTCGGGAGCGCCGCAGAAGGCGTGATCGACCTCGCCACCGATCAGGTGGCCCTCGCCCCCACCGCCAAGAAGGTCACCGCCACCCGCCGTCGCTACACCCTGGCCGACGAGGACACCCTCGACTTCGTCCACGACCTGGCGGCCGTCGGCCAACCGCTCCAGCACCACCTCGCGGCCCGGCTCCGCCGCGAGCGCGCCGAGTAGCTGGTGTCCGACCGCGTCAGCGTCTCGTCCCCGCCCCGGGGCGGCGTACCCCGACAGCGCGTCTGCGTACGCCGCCCCGCCGACCGGGGTACCCGGCGCCGGCGGACCCTACTGCCCGGCATCCCCGTCAAGCGGCCGTAGGAAGCGGCGCTCATAGCGCTTGATGCAGCCTGTCGTGCGGGCCAATTGCATCGTCTCCTGGCATTCCGGGTCGGACAGGCTGTCCTTGCGGTACTGCTCGTACTCCGCGAAGCCGGGGAAGGAGAACAGGGCGTACGCGATATCGCTGTCGCCCTCACTCGGCAGGAAGTAACCGTGGTGCGTTCCGCCGAAGCGGTTGACGAGCCGGACCCAGCGGCGACCGTACTCCTCGAAGTCCGTGAGCTTGTCGGCGTCGATCTCATACTTCAGATGAATGGTGATCACGAGCGCCATGATGCCGCATCACCCGTGCGGGTCCGAGCCGGGCGGGAACTGCGAACCGCCGTCCCTTCGACAGGCGGCTCAGGCGCTCCGGCGTTTCACGCGGTGACGGCCGACGCCGAGCGCAGCGGTGCAAGCGCGGTGCTCCAGGCGATGACCTGGTCGAGCATCGTGTTCAGGGCGGACAGGTTGTAGTCGCCGGGCTTGAAGACGCTGAAGTTCTCGAACTCGGTGATGATCGACAGTGTGACCTGCTGGCGCACGTCGGCCATCTGGAGCTCGCCGGCGACCAGCCTCAGCTGTTCGACGGCGCGCACGCCGCCGACCCCGCCGTAGGACGCGAAGCCGACCGCCTTGTTGTTCCACTCGGCGTAGATGAAGTCCATGGCGTTCTTCAGCGAGCCGGGGATGCCGTGGTTGTACTCCGGCGTCACGATGACGATCCCGTCCAACGGCGCGATCGTGGCCGCCCATTGCTTGGTGTGATCGTGCTGGTACTGGCCGAGTGACGGCGGCAGTGGCTCGTCGAGGTGCGGCAGCGGGTGGTCACGCAGATCGATGAGCTCGAACGTGGCGTCGTCGCGGCGCGAGGCGATGTCGACTTCACGGCGGACTTCGGCCTCTCCCTCCTCGTCCTGATGCGCGCGTACCGGACCGTCGTCGCGCCGGCCCTCGACGACGTCCCGCAGGGCGCGCGCGGCTACCAGACGCTCGCCGTCGTCGTCCGAGGTGCCCAGCGGAATCAGCTCGCCCTGGCCACGTACCTGGGGATCGACCGCACGGTGATGACCTACCTGATCGACGACCTCGTCACGGCCGGCCTGGTCGAGCGCCGGCTCACCCCCGCCGACCTCCGCCAGCGCAAGATCGTCGCCACCGACCGGGGCGTCAACACCCTCCGGCAGCTGCAGCGGCAGGTACGGGAAGCCGAGAGCCGGCTCCTGGAGACACTCGATGAGAGTGACCGCCAGGCCTTCCGCACCCTGCTCAGCCGGATCGCCTGCGACGTCCGGGACATGGACGTGGCCGCTGCCCCGTGCGACGCCACATCCGACCCGCGCGACGTCGCCGGACCGTGACGGTCCGCGGAGGGCCTCTCCAGGGGGCGGGCCCGGAGAGGCCCTCGGTCCTCCCCGGTGACCGAAGTCGAACCAGTTGACGTTGACGTAGTCGGCCGGCTGGGCGCTCGCTCAGTCGACGGGCCCTGCCTGCCGCGGTATCCCCGCGGGTATGCCGTACGAGATGAACAGGTCGATGACGGTCGTGGCCCGCTCCCGGGCGGCATCGGCGTCGAGGGTGTCGCTGTCGGGGTTGAAGCGCCAGACACCGGGAGCAGGGACGCTGACGGCCCCGGTTGCCGCGATCGTGGTCAACGCGGTGAGCACCATGCCGTCCGTCAGGTTCGTGCGCCGAGCGACCCATTCCCGGTCGGGTACGGGGAACTCCCCCTCCACCAGACCCGACGGCCGCGGCCCGCTCATGATCCACTCGCAGATGGCCTCATGGACCCGGTCCACGTTCGCCAGAACGATGCCAAAGAGCTGTTCACGTTCACGGCCGATTCCGAACGGACTCACGCCGGTCCCCCCTCCGGGTCCGCGGACGCGGGCCTCCACTGGTTACTGTGCGGTGGCCCACCCCTCGGGTTGCAGCCGGCGCTACTTCAACCCGAGACGGTCGCCGACCGGCGCCGGGAACATCGGCACGCTGCCGCGATCGGTGGCGTCGGTCTCACGATGAGCCGGCTTGCGACCGGGGTCGGGACAGGACTCCGTCGACCCGATGTGAGCCCGTCACGCCATGGGGCGTTGCGCGGTGACCGTGAAGTAGTCGAGGGTCCCTTCCTCGAAGGCCCGCAGGAAGTTGCGGGGCCAGGTGCCCGGCTCCCAGGTTCGCGCCAGCCAGCGGTCCCAGCCGGGCCACACCGACGCCCCGATCGAGGTGACGCGCACCTCGGCCAGGCCCGCCCGTTCCAGACTGCCGACCAGCGTCGGGATGCTGTGCGCAACGTCCAGGCCGTTGGCGAACGTGTCGAGCAGCTCGGCCAGCCGGCCGGCACGGGCGGGATCGGCGTCGGGGACGAAGAAACTGGCGACGACGGCGCGGCCACCGGGCCGCAGCACGCGTGCGGTCTCCTGGGCGAACGCCCCCAGGTCGCGGAAGTGCTGGGCGGCTTCGACACTGTACAGACAGTCGAACTCGCCATCGCCGAACGGCATCTCCTCGGCAGCGCCGCGCACGAAACGCAACTGCTCGGGTTCGCGGGCCAGCAGCTCGGCGTTGACCCGCCCGGCGCGCTCGAGCTGCTGTGGATGGATGTCCATGCCGGTGACATGCGCGACGTCGTACTCCGCGAGCGCCACCGCGGCACCGACTCCCAGCCCACAGCCGACCTCCAGGGCCCGTTCTCCCTTGCTGGGGGCCAGGGTACTGAGCACGTGGCGGTACAGGGCCCGCTGACTGCTGATGCGGTCCTGTTCCGTCAGCGGCCGCTCCAGGTCGATGCCCTGCCAGGAGCCGAAATTGATGAAGCCTCCGCCGAACAGGGACAGCGAACCGAGATCCGCCGGACCGTACGTCTCCTGGACCGCCGGCGGGATCGGGGGCTGCGTCGCCCCGGAACGCTGCGTCATCTGCGCCACCTCCATGCTGAAGAGCGCTCCGCCGCTCGGCGGACCGCACCCTCAGGTATCGGCGCATTCCGGCGCCGGCACAACCCCCGTGGCGGGTGATGTTGCCACCACCACGCCGATCGGCAACGCAGCGGGCCGCCTCCTGACGCGCCGGGCGTGGTGAGTTCCCGCGGAGCCGCGGGGAATGCGTCACCGCTGTGGGGTCACCGCTGTGGGGTCACCGCGGCCGGTGAGTTGGCGTCGTGGATGAGGAGGCGGGGGGTGCCGCTGCCGTCGGCGGGGGCGGCCCAGACGTCCCAGCCGCCTCCGTGGCGGGGCAGCCCGTACATCACGGTGTGGTCGTCGAGCCAGGCGGCCTGGTCGTCGACGCTGTGCTCTTCCGCCAGCGGGGTCTCCTTCATGGTCGCCAGGTCCAGGACGTAGAGCTGCCACGGCCTGTTGGCGCTGGCGTTGACCCGCTTCTTGAACACGATGCGGGTGTTGTCGGGTGACAGGGACGGGCATTCGACGTTGGTCCGCAGGGTGTGGGCGGTCCACTTCCGGAGGTCGCCCTGGACCAGGTAGGTGCGGCCCGAGGTGCGGACCGTGGCGTAGAAGGTGTTGTCGTCGGAAGCGAAGCCGACGCCCCAGTAGTTCAGGTCCGCGGCGTGGTACGGCTTTCCGTCGAGGGTCAGCGGGATCTCCTCGATGCTGTTGACCAGGTGGCCGGTCCTGGTGTCGAGGATCGAGGTCCGGGTCGAGAAGTCGTCCCGCAGGTAGGAGTCGCCCTGGACGAAGGTCGTCCAGGAGAGCATGGCCCCGCTGGCCGAGACCCGGGCGCGGTTGGGGAAGCCCTCGGTCTTGACCTGCCGTACCTGGTGCAGGTCGCGGTCGAGCACCGTGACGTGGGTGGAGGGGACCGGGCCCTTGCGCTGCATGCAGATTCCGGTGCCGTGGGCTGCGTAGAGCCGGTCGCACAGCACCGTGCCGGTGGTCCGTGCCGCGTCGGGGCGGTCGAAGGGCACCGAGGCGATCCGGCCGAACGAGGTGCCCGGCGCGGTGTCGCGGAAGAGGATCTGCCCGGCCGTGTCCAGCCGTACGACCCCGCTCGCACCGCCGGCACCGCTGTCGGCACGCGACCGCAGCACGTACCCGGTGACGGTGGTTGCCGCGACCAGGGCCGTCACCAGCAGGATCAGAAGCCGGTTCCTGGCGCTCATGCCGGGCTCTCCTCACGCAGGGGAAGGGTCACCAGCGCCGCCGCGATCGCGACGGCCAGGACGGTGAGGGCCACCGCGAGGGCGGTGTGCAGGCCCCACGCCGACCATGCGGCACCGAACAGCAGCGAGGACGCCAGCGTGGCCAGCGACTGGCCGGTCTGGATCAGCGACATGCCGGCGGCCCGCAGGTGTTCGGGCACCATCGGACCGATGGCCGCCATCAGCACCCCGTCGGTGGCCGCGTAGAACAGCCCGTGCAGCACGAGCGTGGTGATCACCAGCAAGGGGCCGCCCACCGGGCCGAACAGCGCCAGGTAGGCGAGAAGCAGTGCCCCGTAGCCGGCGACGAACACCCGCAAGCGCCCCAGGCGGTCGGCGAGTTGTCCGAGGGGCATCGCCATCAGCAGGTACACGCCGGTGGTGCCCAGGGGCAGCAGGGGGAAGTACTCCGCGGAGATGTCCAGGCGCTGCTGGATGAGGAGGTAGACGAACGAGTCGCTGAGCGTCACCGCGCCGAGCAGCAGCACGCCGATGCCCACCCGGCGGAATCCGGGCCGGAGCAGCAGGCCGAGCACGTCGCGTACGGTCGCCCGCTCGTGCTGTTCCAGCGGCTGCCGACGGTCGCGGACGAACAGTGCCAGGATCACCAGCGCGAACGCGGCGATGCAGAAGCTGGCCACGAAGACCGTGTCGTACCGGCCGGGCGTGGCCAGCAGCAGTGCGAAGGCCGCCAGCGGCCCGAGGAAGGCGCCGGTGGTGTCCAGTGCCCGGTGCGCGCCGAAGGAGCGGCCCAGTGTCTCCGGAGTGCTGCTCAGCGAGATCAGCGCGTCGCGGGGGCCGGTGCGCAGGCCCTTGCCCGTACGGTCGGCGGCGATCACCGCGCCGAGGCCGGGTACGGAGGAGCCGGCCGCGAGCAGGCCCAGCTTGCACAGCGCCGACAGCGCGTAGCCGCTGCCCGCCACCAGCTTGCGGCGCTGCCAGCGGTCCGCGGCGTGGCCTCCGGCGACGCGGACCAGGGCGGTCACCCCGAAGTACATGCCGTTGAGCGCACCGAACTGCAGGGGGCTGAGGCCGAGGGTGAAGATGACGTACATCGGCAGCACCGCGGTGATCATCTCGGAGGAGATGTCGGTGACCAGGCTGACCGATCCGAGCGCGAGCACGTTGGAGTCCACGCCGGCCCATGCCCGGCGCCGGCCGGAGGTGACAGGAGCGGCAGGGACAACGGGTGCGGCAGTCACCTCGGAGGATGGAGGGCCGGCGGCCCGGCTCGTCGAGATGTACATGACTGTCCTCTCGTGCGGGAGCCTTCACGGGGCGGGGGGCCGCCGGCCGGAGCGCTCCGGCCGGCGGGCCCGTGAGCAGGAGGTGGATCAGTCGTTGATCGTGTACGGGTCGCCGTACACCTTCCACTGCAGCGGCGGATTCAGGCTGAGGTTGCCGTTGTTGAGGAAGACGCGCTGTTCGGTGTCGACACGGCTGGTGTCGCTGTGCGCCTCCTCGGTCTTCATCGCCGCCGCGCGGGCGTCGAGGAAGGCATTGAGGTACGTTGTCTCGTTTCCGCCCTGGGCGGGGGTCTTGGCCTTCTTCATGGCGGTCTTGCGGATGCCGCCGAAGCTGGTCGGGTCGTCGCCCGGGCCGTGCATCACGATGGCGTCGTAGTAGGCGAACTGGCCGAGTGCGTGCAGGCCGTCGGACATGGCCAGGCTGACGGCCGGGTTGAAGTACACCCGGTCGCGTTCGTCGTTCTGCGCCCGCTGGAACACGGTGTCCTTGGCGGCGGTGTGCCAGGCGGCCTCGAAGTTCGGGTCCAGTCCGGTGTGCGAGGCACTGCCGTTGACCTTCTCCAGCGCGGGGAGGTACGCGGCCAGGGCGTTGCCGGGCTTGAGGTCGGTGTAGTGCCGGACGAGGTCGAGCATGTCCCCGGTGCCGGAGCAGAAGCCGACGATCCCGGCGGTGTAGCCGCGGCCGTCACCGATGTCCTCGATGTAGGTGTACTGCGACTTCCAGTCCAGTGAGGAGTTCTCCGCGCTGGAGACGAGCTCCATCGCGATCTCCTTCTTGTGCGGGTCCGTCAGGTCGGCGCTCGACCCACTGGGCGGTGTGGTCGGGGCAGTCGTGGGCGGGGTGGTGGGAGGAGTCGTGGGCGGTGTCGTCGGGGGCGTGG
Source organism: Streptomyces sp. RKAG293 (assembly GCF_023701745.1). Taxonomy (NCBI): domain Bacteria; kingdom Bacillati; phylum Actinomycetota; class Actinomycetes; order Kitasatosporales; family Streptomycetaceae; genus Streptomyces; species Streptomyces sp. RKAG293. The sequence goes on from NZ_JAJOZB010000001.1 coordinate 500,803, forward strand.
TGGCGGACCCGGCGCCGTACACCTCGAACTCGTACAGCGAGTAGCCGTAGGCCGTGCCGCGCTGGCTGGCGGACATCCGCACGTAGCGCCCGTGACCGCTGACGGTCAGGTCGTCGGTGCCACCGTTGCCGGTGGTCGTGGAGTAGGCCGTCGTCCAGGTGCTGCCGTCCGTCGAGGTCTGGATCTTGTACGACTTCCCGTACGCCGATTCCCAGTTCAACTTGACGCGGCTGAGCGCGGTGTCGGCGCCGAGGTCCACCGATATCCACTGCGCGTCGGAGCCCTCCTTGCTGGCCCATCGCGTGGTGGCGCTGCCGTCCACGGCCTTGGCGCCGGAGTACGACGTGCTCTCGGTGGACGAGGTGGTGGTCGGCTTCCCCTTGGCCAGATTCACCGACCCGGAAGGCGGCGTCGTGGGCGGTGTGGTGGGGGGCGTCGTGGGCGGGGTGGTGGGCGGGGTGCCGGTCACGTCCCAGATGTCGGTGATCGGCTTCGCCGTGGCCGCGCTGCCCAGCGCGGGCAGCCCGTACATGTCCTCCAGCGTGCGAAGGATCGAGTAGTGGTTGTACTTGGTGCTGGAGGTGGCGCCCTTCTTGACGTTCGCGCCGACGACCATGGTGGCGATCTTGTTGTCGGAGTCGTCGCCGTCGTCCTCGTCCCAGGTCAGGATGAGTGCGCTGTTGTGCGTCTTGGCCCACTGGACGTAGCCGTCGAAGTTCTTCTTCAGCCAGGCGTCACCCTGCTTGACGGTGCCGTCGTGCATGTCGTTGTCGAGGTTCGGCGTCACGAACGAGACGTCGGGGAGCTTGCTGTAGTCCGTGGGGAAGCGGCTGTAGCGCAGGTTCGAGGCCGCCGGGACGTTGGTGAAGTCGACCCAGCCGTTGTGCTTGCGGGCGTAGCCGCTGCTTCCGTCGTCGCCGCAGTCCTTCGACCCGTCGGCCGGCAGGTCCTCGGAGTAGCCGACGAAGGTGCGGCTGTGCGTCAGGAGCTGGTTGCCGAGGTTGTCCGTGGTGTAGTCGTGCGGACAGTCGTCGTCGTTGACGCCGTGCGTGGAGCCGGAGAAGAGCGCGATGTAGTTGCCCTGGCTGGGGTGTGTCGTGCCGTGCATGTTGGACAACGACGCGCCCTGAGCGGCAAGGGAGTTGATGTACGGGGCGTTGGCGCTGCCGACGACGTCCTCGTAGAACTTGTTCTCCTCCGTCACGACCACGACGTGGTCGAACTGGGGGATCCCGTTGGCGGTCACAGCGGCCGGGGACGCCGCCGTGCCCTTCGTGCCGGCGGAGGACGCCATGGCCGTCGCGGTCAGACCGAGCAGGCCCACTGCCACACTCATGCCGGCGGCGATGAGGGCGCGCCGGGACCGCTCGCCGCGTCGCGCGTGTGCCCCGTGCCCCCGGGTGGGGGCTCGGCGCGCCGGGAGCGCAGGGGAGGGTAGGGAGGCGTCATGCTGATCTCCTTGAACAGGCGGGAAATGCTGTCGGTGCGATGGACCTGAGCAGCGCCTGAGCGACATCCGGCAGGGCGGCGAGCCAGCACGCGCGGGGTGGTGAACGCGTGCGGGACATGCGGCACTACGGCAACAGGCATGGCGGACTACGACCGCGACGGCCGGGTCAGCTGCATCCACACGGATGCAGGTGAGCGCGTCAGGTTCGGAACGTCCGCGCCGAGCCGCTGACCGGATTCTTACGCGGCTCGACGATGCCCTGTCAAGCGGTCCGCTTGGACTTGGCGCAGCCTCTTGACGAGGTGTCGGCAGCGCTGATAGTTCTTCCGGATAGGAAAGTTAACTAACAGATGTCTCCCAAGGGGAATCACGGGACACGGCAAGGTCAGGGCACGCGGCGACCGTGACCCTGACTGCGCAAACCCCCCGAGCGCCCCATTCCGGCATGAACAACCGCGGCGGTGAGGTGTCCCGGAGCCCGCAGCACGGGCCCTACCCGGGACGCTCCGTTTCCGCCGTGTCACGGTGTTCGCCCTGTCGCCGCGTTCATCGTGTTCACCGCGTTCACCGAACCAGACATTCACCGAAGCAGATCCGGCGGCCGGGGACAGGAAGCAAGCCCGTTCCGTAAGTCACCCGCGCCGTTCGCAGCCCGCTCAGCCCCTGGACGCCGGCATGCCCGAAGCTTCGCCGGGAGCGCGAGCGCGCTTCCCCCTGCCCGACTCCCGAAATGAGGACCGGCCACCTTGCGTACACACTGGCGCAGACAAGTCCGCAACTCCGCCGCCGCCCTGACCGTCCTCGGGCTCGCCCTCGGCCTGTCCGGCGCGCCGGCCTCGGCGCAAGCCCCGTCCACGGTGCGGATCAACGAGGTCGAGTCGAGCGACGGCAGCCCCGGCGACTGGATCGAACTCGTCAACACCGGCACCGCCGCGGTCGACGTGTCCAAGTGGATCGTCAAGGACAACGACAACTCCCACTCCTACAAGATCCCCTCCGGCACATCGCTGGCCCCGCACGCGTTCCTGGCGCTGAACGTCGAGTCGTCGTTCGGCCTGGGCAGCTCGGACTCCGCGCGGCTGTTCACGGCGGACGGCTCCACCCTGGTGGACTCCTACACCTGGACCTCCCACGCCACCACCACCTACGGGCGGTGCGCGGACGGCATCGGCGCGTTCACCACCACGACCGCCCCGACCAAGGGCACGGCGAACGCCTGCGGCGGGGGCGGGCAGCCTTCCGACACCGCCTGGCCGGGCGGCTCGGCGGTCACCGTCGCCGACGCCTCGAACGTCTTCGGGGAGAACCTCAGCGGCCTGTCCTTCGAAAGCCCCCGTGTGCTGTGGGCGGTGGACAACGGTCCGGGCAAGCTCTACCGGCTGGTGCCCAACGGAACGACGTGGCGCCCCGACACGGCCGGCGGCTGGTCCTCGGGCAAGGCCCTGCGCTACGCGGGCGGCAGCGGTGACCCCGACGCCGAGGGCGTGGTCGTCACCCCCGACGGCCTGTTCGTCGCCACCGAACGCGACGGCAGCCACGATTCCACCAGCCTGCCGAAGATCCTGCGCTTCAACGCCTCCTCCACCGCGTCCTCGCTGAACGCGACCGCCGAGTGGAACCTCGCCTCCGACCTGCCCTCCCTGCCGGCCAACTCCGGGCCCGAAGGCATCTCGTGGATCCCGGACACCTTCCTGACCGCGCACGGCTTCCGCGACGAACACACCGGCGCCACCTACAACCCGGCCGCCTACCCCGGCCACGGCAGCGGCCTGTTCTTCGCCGGCGTCGAGGCCAACGGCACCGTCTACGCGTACGCCCTGAACCTGTCCGGCGGCGGCTACACCCGTATCGCCACCATCGCCAGCGGCTTCCCGAGCGTGATGGACCTGGAGTTCGAGCCCGCTACCGGGCACCTGTGGGCAGTCTGCGACGACACCTGCCAGGGCCACTCCTCGACCCTCGACATCAACGCCCAGGGCCAGTTCGCCGTCACCCACACCTACAACCGCCCCACCGGGATGGGCAACTACAACAACGAGGGCTTCGCCATCGCTCCCCAGACGACCTGCACCGGCGGCCACAAGCCGGTCCTCTGGTCCGACGACAGCAACGACGGCGGCCACGCACTGCGCGCCGGCACCCTGAACTGCACTCCCTGACGCCGACTGGACGTGACGGGGCAGCCGTCACCCCGTAGTGACGGCGGAGTACCGACGAAGGCCGTGGTCCACGAGGACCACGGCCTTCGTGCCGTTCCCCCGGGGTGTCGGACGTGGTGAAGCCGTGGACCGTGCCGGGATGGATCTCGGAGCTGTGTCGGCGCGAGTGACCGTATATCGCTAGTGGAACTAACGCAATGGGTAGGATGGGCGCCATGACCAGAGCCGAAGCTGCCGACCTGCCCGATGACGGCGTGCCCCAGACGCCCGACAGGCTGCGTCAACGGGCGAGCCGACTGTTGTCGCAGCTGTCCACGCGCTCGGACCGGCTGATCACCGAAGGGCTGGCCCAGGCCGACGCCCGCAAGTGGCACTACGCCGCGCTCGCCTCACTGCAGGAATACGGGCCGGCCAGTCAAGCGGCGCTGAGCCGGCGCACCGGCGTCTACAGCAGCGACATGGTCGGCGTGCTCAACGAACTCGTCGAGCGGGACCTCGTCGAACGTGGCCCTGATCCCGACGACCGGCGCCGCAACATCATCACGATCTCCGCCCAGGGCCGCCGTCACCTGCGCCGCCTCGACAAGGTTCTGGACGCCCTCCACGACGAACTGCTCGCGCCGCTGAGTCAGGCCGAACGCGACCAGTTCGTGGAGCTGCTCACCCGCTTGCTGGACCACCACACCCGGACCTCCTGACCCCGCGAAGCGACGTCCGGCAGCAACGCCCCGGCCACCTGTCCGGCGCGCAGCGCCCGGACGAAGGGCGCATGCGGTCGTCACCTCCGCGACGACATTTGTACAAGACCGGTGGTCGGCAGCCCCCGCATCATGCTGTGCATGCATGAGGACGACGTTGAGTACACCGCGCACGGAATGCACGTGGTCCACGACGGCCCCCGGCAGGCGCCACCGATGGTGCTCATCCACGGATCAGGTGCCTCGGGCACCTCGTGGAGTCCGTTGGTCCCGGCACTGGCCGGTCACCATCACGTCATCCGGGTCGACCTCCCCGGGTGCGGCCAGTCACCGCCCGCGGCGTCCTACGACGTGCCCGTGCAGGCGGGCCGGGTGGCGGCGCTGCTCGACGATGCCGGGCTCCGTGGTGTCAGCGTGGTCGGGCACTCCAGCGGCGGCTACGTCGCCACCGCGCTCGCGGAGCAGCGCCCCGACCTGGTGGGGTCGCTCGCGCTGATCAGCACCGGCCCGAGCATCGATGCGTTCCTTCCGCAGCCGGTCATCCTGCGGGTCATGCTGGCCCCGCCCTTCGGCCCGTTCCTGTGGCCGCGGCGTTCGGACGCGATGATCCGCAAAGGGCTCGGCGCGACGCTCGCTCGCCCGGTCGACATCCCGGACGACGTGGTCGCCGACCTACGCGACCTCACCTACCGGGCGTTCCGGACGGTGCTGCGCCGGAACCTCGCGTACCTCACCGAACGGAACGTACCCGAGCGTCTGGCCGCCCTTGATGTCCCCGTGCTGGTGGTCTTCGGCAGCGCCGATCCCCGCTGGGACCCGTCGTCGGCGCACCGGTACGACGCGGTACCGAACGCGCGGCTCGAGATGTTGCCGGGCATCGGCCACATACCCCTGTGGGAGGCGCCCGAGATCACCGGCCAACTGCTGCTGGGCTTCGCAGCAATGGGTGCTGACGCCTCATCCGTGATCCCCTCGAAGGACTAGGCTGGTTGCGTGTTACCGACCGAGGCCCCATTCGACTGGGCGAGCGTGGACATCGCGGTCCCCCGCCCGTCGGACCGCCTGCCGGGCATCAGCATGGCCGGGTTCCGCCAACGTGTCCCCGGCTTCGTGGACATCGCCATGGTCGCGCACCCGTCCGTCACCCTGCTCGTCGACCTCAGCGATGGAGAAGGCCTCGTCTACGGCTCCCATGGCCGACAGGGGCGCGGCAGTGTCATCGTCGGGCTCCTCCCCGGAGATCTTCGGGCATCCGGCCGGGTGGGCGCGTGCCTCCAGATCCGGCTGGACCCGGTCGCGGCGGCCGCGGTGCTCGGCTCGTCGATCGAGTTCTGCGGGACGGTGGAGTCCCTCAGGGATGTCTGGGGCTACGACGCCGAGCAGGCCGAGGACCGACTGCGCGCCGCCGTGTCGTGGGACGACCGCTTCGCGATCGCCGCGGAGATCCTCGGCCGACGGATGACGGACCGCCGCCCAACGGTCGATGCGGAGGTCGCCCACAGCTGGCGGCGGACGCTCACCAGCCGGGGGCGAATGCGGGTCGACGGCCTGGCGGAGGAGACCGGCTGGAGTCGCAAGCGCCTGTCGGACCGCTTCCGGTCCCAGCTCGGCATCACACCCAAGCGCGCCGCCCGGCTGGTGCGGTTCGACCACGCCGCCCACCTCCTCGCGGCGGGCCTCGCCCCCGCCGGCGTCGCCACCGACAGCGGCTACGTCGACCAGTCCCACCTCAGCCATGAAGTCAAGGCGTTCACCGGGCTCACGCCCTCAGCCGTGGCCGCCGCGCCGTGGCTCGCCATCGACGACGTCGCGTGGCCCGCTTCATGGCCGGCCCGGACCCCTGCACCCCTGTGACCGGCCCCTGTGACCCCGTGACGGGCTGCGCACCGTCCGTCCGCGCCTCGCCGCACCGTCACTGTTCCGTCCGATCTCCCCAGGCGGCTGTCGCCCCACCGCTGTTCATCGCAGGGTGAGCGGGGTCTCGGATGCGACGCGGGACAACTTCTCGGGGTTGCGGACGTAGTAGAGGCCGGTGATGTGGGCGTCCTCGATGCGGACCGCCATGATGCCGTCGAGCTCCCCGTCCAGGTGCACGAGGAGTGCCGGGTTGCCGTTGATCATGGTGGGAGCGAAGGTGATCGGGCTCTTGTTCTTGCCGAGACCACCGGCCATGAAGCGGCCCACCTTCTCCGCGCCGATGATCGGTCGCAGTGCGGCCCGCTTGACGCCGCCGCCATCGCTCACCAGGACGACCTCCGGGGCGAGTACGTCGAGGAGCTCCTGCAGATTCCCCGTTTCGAGCACGCGCTGGAACGACTCCAGGGCTGCCCGGGTCTCGCTCCGGGAGACCATCTGGCGGGGGCGGCGGGCATCGACGTGCTGGCGGGCGCGGTGGGCGATCTGGCGGACGGCCGCAGGGCTCTTGTCGACGGCGGCCGCGATCTCGTCATAGGTGACGTCGAAGGCCTCGCGCAGCACGAAGACGGCGCGCTCGGTCGGTGACAGCGTCTCGAGGACGAGCATCATCGCCATCGACACACTCTCGGCGAGCTCGACATCCTCGGCCACGTCCGGGGCGGTGAGCAGCGGCTCGGGCAGCCACTGGCCGACATAGGCCTCTTTCCTGCGACTCATCGCGCGCAGCCGGTTGAGCGCCTGCCGGGTCGTGATCCGGACCAGGTAGGCGCGCTGGTCGCGCACCTCCTCCAGGTCGACCTTGACCCATCGCAGCCAGGTCTCCTGGAGGACGTCCTCGGCGTCGGCCGCCGACCCGAGCATCTCGTAGGCGACGGTGAAGAGCAGGTTGCGGTGGGCGACGAACGTTTTGGTCGCCGGGTCAGTGGCCTGGTCGCTCATGTCTCGACCCCTCTCCTTCGCGGCCGGCCGCCCGGGTTACCGACGGCCTTCAAGCGTGCATCCACAGCAAGATTCTCATCCGTCGGCAACCGTTCGATCCGACGGGTGCCGGACTAGGGCCTGTCCGCGGTGGCCGGTGCCTCGTCGCGCCGGGCCCGCAGCAACTGCTGGCGCTTGGCGCCTCCGGAGACGCGGTGCAGGCTGTACGAGCCGGGCTTGCCCGCCTCGTCGGCCAGATGCTTGACGATCCCCTTGCACACGAACTCCTTGAGCCGCGCACCGGAGCGACCGTCGATGTGGAACCACAGCGCGACGTCGTACCGGTGGGCGAACTGGAAGATGCCGGCGCGGCGGCCCAGGCTGATGCACTGGCCGGCGAACGCCTGGTTGAGGGGCGAGGGCTGCTCCCCCGCGATCCGGCTGAGCACCGTGTCGGCGGCCCGCGCGCCCAGCGGCATCGCGGCCTGGCAGCTCATCCGCAGCGGCAGGTCCGACGGTGCCGCGGAGTCCCCGGCCGCGACGACGCGCTCGTCGTCCACGCTGGTCAACGTCTCGTCCGTGAGCAGCCGGCCCAGGGCGTCGGTGCTCAGTCCGCTGCGGGCGGCCAGGTCCGGCACACCGAAGCCGGCGGTCCAGACGGTCACCGCGCTCGGCAGGGTGCGGCCGTCGCCGAGCTCGATGGCATCGCGCGCCACCCTCGTGACCTTCGTGCCGGGGCCGTCGAGCACGGTCACCCCGAGCTTCGCCAGCCGCCTGGCGACCGAACGCCGGCCCCGGGGGTGCAGATACGGGCCGAGCACCCCACCGCAGACCAGGGTCACGGTGTGGCCGGCCTCCGCCAGCTCGGCGGCGGTCTCGATGCCGGTGGGACCGGCTCCGACCACCGTCACCGCGGCCGTCGCGGGCGCGGCGTCGAGGACCGGCCGCAGCCGCTGCGCCTCCTCCAGACTGGCGATCGGGTAGGCGAACTCGGCCGCTCCAGGCACGCGAGGGTCGGCGCTGCCGCTGCCCACCGCGTAGATCAGATAGTCGTAGCCGACCGTGCCGCCCGATGCCAACGTCACGCCGCGTTCGGCCGCGTCGATCCCGCTCACGGTGTCGACCACCAACTCGATCCCCGCACGCAGGACGTCTCCGTACTCGGCGACAGCGTCGTCGGACCCGCCCACCAGTTGGTGCAGGCGGATCCGCTCGACGAAGGTCGAGCGGGGGTTGATCAGCGTCACGGTCACGTCGTCGCGCTGCGTCAGGCGGTTGGCCGCCATGACACCGGCGTATCCGCCGCCGATCACGACCACATTGCTCTTCCCAGTCACGGTGTCTCCCATCGTTTCCAGCGATTCGGGCACAAGACACCGCCTGATGAGCCCCTGTGACAGCTTGTGAGCCAGATCACTCCACGGGGGTGGAGCGCGGGCCGGGGCACCCCGGTTCCAGGGCGCTGAAACCAGCGTGAAACCGCGCTGAATGCGCCCTGCCGCACGCTCTGCGGCATGACGACAACGACATCGCACGCACTCGCCATCGCGGCCAAGGGGCTGCGCAAGGCCTACGGGGTCAAGACGGTCCTCGACGGCATCGACCTGGAGGTGCCGGCCGGCACGGTCTTCTCCCTGCTCGGCCCGAACGGCGCGGGCAAGACCACCGCCGTCAAGATCCTCTCCACCCTCATCACCGCCGACGCCGGCGCCCTCCACGTCGGCGGCCACGACCTGGCCACCGACCCGCAGGCGGTGCGCGCCACGATCGGCGTCACCGGACAGTTCTCCGCCGTCGACGGCCTCATCACCGGCGAGGAGAACATGCTCCTCATGGCGGACCTGCACCACCTGCCGAAGCAGGAGGGACGGCGGGTCGCCGCCGAACTGCTGGAGCAATTCGACCTCACCGAGGCCGCGAAGAAGCCCGCCTCGACGTACTCCGGAGGTATGAAACGCCGCCTGGACCTCGCCATGACCCTCGTCGGCGGCCCACGCATCATCTTCCTCGACGAGCCGACCACCGGCCTCGACCCCCGCTCGCGGCACAACATGTGGCAGATCATCCGCGAACTCGTCACGGGCGGCGTCACCGTCTTCCTCACCACCCAGTACCGCGAGGAGGCCGACGAACTCGCCGACCGCATCGCGGTACTGAGCGACGGGAAGATCGCCGCCCAGGGCACCGCCGAGGAGCTGAAGCGGCTGGTCCCCGGCGGGCACGTACGCCTCCGCTTCTCCGACCCGGCCGCGTACCAGGCCGCCGCCGTCGCGCTGCGCGACGCCACTCGCAACGACGAGGCGCTGGCGCTGCAGATCCCCAGCGGCGGCAGCCAGCGCGAGCTGCGCGCCATCCTCGACTGGCTGGACGCGAGAGGCATCGAAGCGGACGAACTGACCGTGCACACCCCCGACCTCGACGACGTCTTCTTCGCCCTGACAGCCGTCACCACCGTCCCCAACCAGCCCAAGGAGAATGTCCGATGAGCGCCCTCTCCCTCGCCGTCCGCGACTCGTCCACGATGCTGCGCCGCAACCTGCTGCACGCGTGCCGCTATCCGTCCCTCACCCTGAACCTGCTGCTCACGCCGATCATGTTGCTGCTGCTCTTCGTCTACATCTTCGGAGACGTGATGAGCACGGGGATCGGCGGCGCCGACCGCTCCGACTACATCGCCTACCTCGTCCCGGGCATCCTGATGATGACCATCGGCGGCACTGTGATCGGGACCGCGGTGTCGGTCTCCACCGATATGAACGAGGGCATCATCGCCCGCTTCCGCACGATGGCGATCCACCGCGGCTCGGTGCTCGTCGGGCACGTGGTCGGCAGTGTGCTGCAGTGCATCGCCAGTGTGGTCCTCGTCGGCGCCGTCGCCGTGGCCATCGGCTTCCGGTCCACGGACGCCACGGCTCTGGAGTGGCTGGCGGCGCTCGGGCTGCTCGCGCTGTTCTCGCTGGCGCTCACCTGGATCGCGGTCGGGATGGGCATGGCCAGCCCGAGCGCCGAGGGGGCCAGCAACAGCGCACAGCCGCTGATCCTGCTTCCGCTCATCTCGAGCGCCTTCATCCCGGCCGACACGATGCCGGGCTGGTTCCGGCCCATCGCCGAGTACCAGCCGTTCACGCCCGCCATCGAGACCCTGCGCGGCCTGCTGCTCGGCACCGAGATCGGCGACAACTGGTGGATCGCGATCGTGTGGTGCGTCGGCCTGACCGCGCTCGGCTACCGCTGGTCGACGGCGTCGTTCAACCGCGACCCGAAGTGAACGCTCGGGCCGCCGCCCGCAGCTCGTCCCGCCCCAGGGCGGCGTACTCCGACACCGCGTCGGCGTACGCCGCCCTGTCGGCCTCCTCGGCCGCCTGCCGGGCGCGGTCCGCCGACATCGTCGGCTGGAACTCGCGCAGCACCCGCAGCCGTTCGGCCAGCGCGATCATCCGTACGGCGGAGGCGTCGCCGGACGCGAGCCCCGCCATGCCGAGCGCGTGCAGCACCGTCCCGAGCAGCGGTAGCTCCGACGGGCCGAGCGGACCGGTGAGCAGGTTCCGCAGGCGCTGCCACAGCCGGTCGACCTGGTCCGCGACCAGCTCGAGACGGCCGGCGTGCGCGTGCGCCGTCACCAGCACCGACTGGATCTGCAACGCCCACGGGTCGCGCCAGGCGTCGCCGCCGTGCATCGAGCCGGCCGCGAGCATGCCCTCGACAGCGCTGCGCCACAGTCCCAGCCCGACCTCCGTCAGTCCGCGGGCGAGCGCGATCTCGGCGCGCCCGCCGAGGTCCGGCCGGTAGAAGGTGTCCTGCTGCGGGGTGTCGTCGCCCTCCGCCTGCCGCAGCCAGTACTCGGCCTCTTCGGGGTCGTCGCGCTGCAGGCAGGCGAGGACGAGGAGCGAGCGGATGCCGATGTAGTCGTGCCCGTCGCCGAGCCACGGCAGCACCTTGAGCGCCGCCTGGAGATGCTCGTACGCTTCCTCGCCCTGCCCCGTCCGCAAGCACAGCTCGCTCAGCCGGGAGTGCACCGTGAGCCGCACGGACGGATTGTCGACCGGCGCCAGTGCGACGACCATCCGGCGGGCCGAGTCCAGCGCGCGGTCGATGTCGTGCTCGTACTCCCAGACGTAGCAGGCGACGCACTCGGCGAGGCCGGCGACCAGCGGCTGCTCGCTGTCGCAGAGTGCCCGCAGCACTGCGTAGTCGGGAGGCAGCATCTCGGGAACCGCGCTCAGCACGACCGCGATGGCGCGCAGCAGCGTGTCCGGCGGGGCCAGGGGCAGCCGCCGGAGGGTGACGAGCTGGCGTAGGGCGCGCGGGCCGGGGCCCATGAACACGGTCGCCGTACCCAACACCGCCGCGGCGCGGGCGACTTCGACGTACTCGGGTCCGGGGTGGTAGTGCGACAGCGGCGGGCCGGTCTCCTCGACGAGGGCGGCGAGACGGGGGAAGTCGGAGGCGGTGGACCACAGAGCGGAGAGGACGGCGGTGAGGGCGGCGATGGCGGGGCCGTCCGTACGGGCCAGGGCGTGCCGCAGGGCCAGCACGAGGTTGTCCTGCTCGGCCCTGATCCGCTCCCAGGCGGCCGGCCGTTCCGAGCTGAAGAGGACGTCGTGATACGCCACCCCGAAGTCCCGCGCCCAGGCGAGGAACCGGCCGACGGCCTCCTCGTCCCCGCCGGTCTCCGCTCGCCGGGCCGCGCTGAACTCCCGTACGGTCTCCAGCATCCGGAACCGCACGCCGACCGGGGTGTCGGCGACGGTGAGCAGCGACTGACCGGCCAACTGTTCCAGCAGGAACAGCGTGTCCTCGCCGAGCACCTGCTCCGCCGCTTCGCCGGAGAAACCGCCGGGGAAGACGGACAGCGTGCGCAGCGCGTTCCTGACGTCCTCCGGGAGCAGGTTCCAGCTCCACTCCACGACCGCGTGCAGCGTGCGGTGGCGCTCCGGTGTGTCCCGCGCCCCGCCGCGCAGCAGCGCGAACCGGTCGCCGAGGCGGCGGGCGATCTCCGGCACCGAGAGCACCCGTACCCGCGCCGCGGCCAGCTCCACGGCGAGCGGCAGCCCGTCGAGGTGGCGGCACAGTTCGGCGACCGCGTCCGGTGGCAGCTCCACGCCGGGCCGGGCGGCCCGGGCCCGCTGCGTGAACAGCTCGACCGCGGTGTCGAGGCCGAGCTCCGGCAGCGCGTACACCGCCTCCGACGTCAGGCCGAGGGGAGCCCGGCTGGTGGCGAGCACCCGCAGGTCCCCGGAGGACGAGACGAGGGCCTGCACGAGGTCGGCGGCGCCCCGGATGACCTGCTCGCAGTTGTCGAGGACCAGCAGCGCGGGCCCGGAACCGAGCACACCGAGGATGCCGGACACCGGGTCGGCCGGTGCATGGCCGCTCATGGCGCCGGGCCGCCCCTCGCCCGCGCCGAGCGCGGAGGCCACCTCCGCGGTCACGTCCGCGTCCGCGGTGACGCCCGCGAGTGGCACGAAATACACCACACGCTGCTCGGCCCGGCGGCTGACGGCGTGCGCGAGCCGGGTCTTGCCGAGGCCGCCGGGGCCGCCGGGGCCGCTGACGGTGACAGCGCGGGAAGCGCGCAGCAATCGCTCCACCGCCGCGATGTCCTCCTCCCGGCCCAGGAGCGGGTTCGGCTCGTGCGGTACGCCGTGCCGGACGGCGGGTGCCTCGCCGCGCAGCAGCTCCTGTTGCACGGCCTGGAGACCGGCGCCCGGATCGGTGCCGAGCTCGTCGCGCAGCTCACGGCGGTACGCCTCGTAGCGCGTCAGCGCGGTGGACGGGCCCGCCGTCGCCGCCTCGCCGCGCAGCAGCTCGGCGAGTACCTCCTCGTCGCGCGGATGCTCCGAAGCGGCCACGGCCAGCGGCCCGGCCGCCTCCGCGTGCCGCCCCAGCCGGGCGAGCGCGAGCGCCCGCGCGCGTAGGAGCGTGTCGCGGACGGGGACGCGCGCGGTGCGCAACGCGGCTACGGGGTCGTAGGTGTCGCCGGCCTCGTCGGGGGTGTCCTTCCACAGCGCGAGCCCGGCCTCGGCAGCAGCCAGCGATGCCGCGTGCTCCCCGGCCCTGGCCCGGTCCGCGCTCGCGGTGGCATGCAGCAACAGGGCGGAGCTGTCGACCCGTTCCTCGGCGAGGGTGAGCCGGTACCCGGCCGGCGTGCTGGCGATGACGTCGGGGCCCAGCTGCGCCCGCGCCCTGGACACGAGGACCTGCAGCGCCTTTCCCGGCCGCTCCGGCAACTCGTCCGGCCACAGCCCTGCCACCAGCCGCTCGGTGCTGCAGCCCGTGCGCAACTCGCCCGCCAGCAGTGCGAGGAGCCCGCGGAGCCGGGGCGCGGTGACCTCCTGCCCGCGATAGGCGACGCGGGGCAGCAGGCTCAGGTCGGTCATCACCCGTGCAGATTAGCCAAGGCGCCGGCCGGGCGGACGCCGCAGCCTCCGGCCGTTGCTCGACACGCCAACCGCCCCCAGCACCCTGGACGCCCCCGGCCGGCCACCACCTACGTAATTCTCATGACGGCGAGGACGAGCGATGCGACGGCCGCGGAGAAGTAGGCACCGGGAAAGGCGATGTTGTAGAACACCCGGGCACGGAAGTGGACGGCGAGGGCGCCGGTGAAGAACAGCACCAGTCCGATCGCGGCGGCGATGCCGACGAACTGAGCACCCAGCAGCCCGAGCAGGAGCCCGACAGCTCCGGCGGCTTTGAGCGTGGCGAGCAGCGGGAGCAGGGACGGTGGAAGGCCGACTTCAGCCGAGTTGGCGAGCACGAACCCGGCCCTTGAGAAGTCAGCAATGGCGATTCCAGCGTTGAGCACGATCGTGATGACGGTGACGACGGCGAAGGCGATGAACATGCGCACGCCCTCCGTTCAGCCGAGAACGCGGTGAGTACCGAGGGCATCAAGAGGTAGGGGTACCGGGACTGGCATGGCGTCTCCGTCATCGTCGGTGCACGGGGGCGGGCCGTTGCCCGCTTGTTCATCAACCCTCGCCGCGCCCCGGTCCCGCGTCCAATACCTGCATCGATAACCTGACGGCATGGATGTCGACACCCGGCTCTTGCGCTACTTCGTCGCCGTGGCCGAGGAAGGAAACCTCACCCGCGCCGCGGAACGGCTCTTCGTCTCCCAACCGGCCCTGACCAAGCAGATCAGGCACCTGGAGGCCCAGCTCGGAGTCCCGCTGTTCACCCGCTCCCGGGCCGGCATGGCCCTCACCGAACCGGGCCGTGCCCTGGCGGAGCGGGTACCCGCCCTGCTGGCCGATTGGGACCAGGTGCTGCGGGAGACGAAGGGCGCGGCGGGCCGGGCAGCTCGCGTGCTGAGGATCGGCTTCATGGCCAGCGCCGCCAACGAGGCCACCCAGCACATCATCGCGGCGTTCACCCACCGTCGGCCGGGCTGGAGGGTGGAGATGCGGCAGGCCTCATGGTCGAACCCGAGCGCCGGGCTCACCGGCGGAGATGTCGACGTCGCCCTGCTGCGGCTGCCCTTCCCCGGCCAGGACGCCCTGCGGGTGGAGTCGCTGTTCACCGAGCCCCGCTGGGTCGCGCTCCCGGCGGCCCACCCCTTCGCCACCCGCGACCTGATCCCCTTCCCGGACCTGTGGGACGAGCCGTTCGTGGCAGCCCCAACCGAATCGGGCTGGTGGCGGGACCACTGGCTGGCCACCGACGAACGCGACGGCCACCCGGTCCGCATCGGCGCAGTCACCGACCAACCAGACGACTGGCTCAGCGCGATCGCCAACGGCTACGGCGTCGCCCTCGCCCCCGAGTCCGCCGCCCGCTTCTATGCCCGCCCCGGCGTCAGCTACCGACCCGTCAGCGGAGTCAGCCCCAGCCAGGTCGGCGTCGCCTGGGCACCCGCCGACGACACCGACCCCGTCATCCAGGACTTCGTCCGCTGCTGCCTGGACACCAGACCCCCCAACGCGACTACGGGCGGGTCAGCCGGTGGCGGTCGGCCCAGGCATTGATCGCCGCGGCCAGTTCCTCGGGGCGGTCCTCCGGGGAGTGGTGGCCGGCCAGGCCGTGGCGGGTGACCTCCAGGCCCGCGATGTTCTTCTCGCACCAGGCCACGGCCCCTTGGTCGGTCATCGCACCCGGGCCCGGCTCGAACGCGGCGAGCAGCTTGGGGACGTCGGGGCTGGTGGCCAGCCAGGCGTCGTAGTGCTCGATGCGGGCCACGACGTCGGCGGGCTCGCCGTCCAGCGGCATCATGCGCGTCCACGCCAGAACCGGCCGGCGGCTGTGCGGGGTCGGGAAGGCGCGTCGGTAGACATCGAGGTCGGCAGGGTCGAGCGGGGTGGTGAGCGTGCCCGGGAGTCCCTCGATGAACAGTGACTTCTCCAGGATCATCTCCTCACCCACCCCGGGGGTGCGCAGGAGGGTGAACAACTCCCGTCCGGTCGCCGGGAATTCATCGCCGACCAGCGGCTTGACGATGGTCTCGGTGAAGGCGAGGCCGCGGACGGTGCCCGGCAGGCGGGCGGCACGGTCGAAGGCGAGCGCGCCGCCCCAGTCGTGGCCGACGAGGACCGCCTCGGTGACGCCGAGCGCGTCGAACCAGGCGTCGAGGTAGCGGGCGTGGTCGTCGAAGGAGTAGGCGAGGTCCGGCTTGCCGGATTCGCCCATGCCGATGAGGTCGGGGGCCAGCAGGCGGCGGCCGGGCGCGGCCACCCCCGGCAGGACGTTCCGCCACAGGTGGGAGGAGGTGGGGTTGCCGTGGAGGAAGACGAACGGCAGCCCGTCGGGGTCGCCGGACTCCCGGTAGTGGACGGTGGAGTCGAGAACAGGAAGGGTGGGCATCTCGGGTCACTTCGCTTTCAGTACGGGGAGGGGAAGGTTGAGGCTCAGAACGCGGTCGACGGCGATCTCGATGACGACCAGGTCCGGCGGGGCGGGCGGCGCCGCCCGGTAGCGGACGGTGTAGCGGCGGACCGCCTCGGCAAGGCGCGCGGGGTCGTCGGTGACGGCCGCACGGCCTTCGAGGGTGACCCAGTCGAAGCCGTCCGCCTGGCAGAGCGCGACCCGGGCCGCGGGGCCGCCCGCCGCCACGTTCCGGGCCTTGCGGGCTCCCGCCCGGGTGGTCACCCGGGCAAGACCCGTGGTCGCGTGGAACGTGAAGCGGACGGGCGTGACGTGCGGGGTGCCGTCGGGACGGAGGGTGGTGAAGGTGGCCGTGTGCGGACGGGCGAAGAACGCCCTGGTGACGACCGGGAGTTCAACGGTCGCCCGGGTCACTTCTTCTTCACGCCCTCGTTCCAGATCAGCTTGGCGATGTTCGGCTTCACGTCCGTGGTGACGACCCCCATGGCCGTACGCACGTACCACCGCTCCTCCAGCTCGCGCAGCATGCTCGCGGCGAGGTCGGCACGGGCGGTGAAGACGCCGTCGGCGCTGGTCTCTTCGGTGTGGTAACCCGTGACGACGGGGTGCTCGAAGAGGCCGGACGGCCGCACGAGGGTCCAGTCGAGGTCCGTCCGACGGATCACGGCCTCCATGCGGCGCATGTCCTCGTGGAGGGTGCGGCCGAGGCGTCGGTTCACCAGCGGGTCCAGCACATGGTTGAAGAAGTGCGCTCCGCTGGGACGCCAGTCCGGGTCGGCGATGCTGGAGCTGACGGCGAGCAGCCGCTTGATGCCGTGCCGGTGCATGGCCTCCGTGATGGCGGTGGCGCTCGCGGAGTACGTGGTGATGGTCTCCTTGCTGAAGCGCGCGCCCAGCGCGGACAGGACGGCGTCCGTCCCGCCGATCGCGGCGTCGACGGCTGCCGGGTCGGTGGCGTCGGCGACGGCCACGGTCAGGCCGGGCCGCTCGGCGATGGAGCCGGGGCGGCGGGTCACGGCGACGACCTCGTGGCCGGTTGCGAGGGCCTGTTCTGTGAGGTGGCGGCCGGTCGGTCCATTGGCGCCGAAGACTGCGATACGCATGATGTCGGGTCATCCCTCCGTGTGGTTTCCGGAACGCCCTTGACTGTGCCGATCATGAATCGCAAGCTCAACGCTGATGAATATCACCGCCCCCTCCCCCGCACGCACGCGCGGCCGCCCGCGCGGCAACCCGCCGACCCGCGAATCGATCGTCGTGGCGGCCCGTGCGCTGTTCCTGGAGCGCGGCTACCGGCGCACCACCCTGCGCGCGGTGGCCGGCGCCGCCGGGGTCGACGCGGCACTCATCGCGTACCACTTCGGTTCGAAGAAAGGCCTGTTCGCGGACGTGATGCAGTTCCAGTGCGCCAACGCACTGGCAGTGGACGACGTCCTCGTCGGCGACCCGGCCACCCTCCCCGACCGCCTGATCGACGCCGTGACGGATCTGTGGGAGGACGCCGACTTCCGCCAGCTCACCGCTCAGGGCGACGAGTCCGCCGAGGTGATCCGCGAATATCTGGAACAGGAGCTGCTGGCCCGGCTTGTTGAATTTCTCGGCGGCCGGGACGCGACCGCCCGCGCCACGGCCGTGGTGACGATCCTCGGCGGCCTCATCTACACCCGCTACCTCAACCCCCTCCCCACCCCCGCCGCCCTCACCCCCTCCGAGACCCGCCACGTCCTCACCCCGGCACTGCGCGCGGCCCTGACCCCGAGGACGCGCACCACGGCAACCACCAGAGCAGCCCCCCGGGGATAGCCACCAAGTACGCGGTGCTGCGACCCGGAAACCGGGAGAATCCGGTGGCATGAGCGTGAAACCCGTGGTCGCGGCGCAGGTCGAGGGGGGCTACCGATGAGCGACGCTCTCGCGCGGCTCGGCGACGTCGACTGGGCGGCGCTGCGGCACGCCTACGGCGCGGCCGACGACGTGCCGGGCATGTTGCGGGATCTCTACCGGCCGGGCCGGGCCGCGGCCGCTGCCGACGATCTGCTGACGCACGTGCACCACCAGGGCGGCGCGGTCTGTTCCTCGGCTCCGGCCGCTCTCGCGTACGTCGTCGCGGCCGCGGCGGACCCGGCCATCGCCGGGGAGGTCCGCCTGGAGCTCCTGGACCTCGTCGAGTCGCTGGCCGACGCGGCGAACACCGCGGCACCCCGCTTCGTCTCCGCGGCCTGGCCCGCCGCGTGGGACCGGGCGGTGACGGACCTGCTGCGGCTGCTCGACGATCCGGTGGCGGTGCACCGTGCCGCCGTCGCTGACGCCCTCGCGCAGGCCCACCAACGGGCCGACGAGGTGATCGCGGCGCTGCGGACACGGTGGGCCCTGGAGTCCACACCACGGACGAGACTCCGGCTCATCGACGCGGTCGGCTCCTTGATCGTCCACGCCGCTGAACAGCGGGGCTTCTCGGTCGGCTGGCTGCGGGAGCTCATGGACGGCGCCGAGCCCTCCGTACGCCTCGCCGCGGTGCAGGCCCTGCGCCGCGCACTGCCGGGACGGGACGACCCCGCGTACGCACGGACGGTGGCCGACGTGCTGTCCGGCAGCGAACCGGCGATGTGGCGGCCGGGCCGCGGTACGGCCGAGGCGACGGTCGTCTGGGCCGTCGGCCTGCTGGGAGAGGACCGGGCGGGAGTGGCAGCCGCGACCCACCGGCTGCTCGGCCACCCCGACCCCTCGGTGCGCGCGGGCGCGCTGCGGGCGGCCGCGCAGGCGCTCAGCCGCCGGCGCTCCGCCGTCCCGGAGCTGCTTCCGGCCGTGGCCCGTTCGCTGTCCGACCCCGAGCCCGACAACCGGCTCTTCGCCGCCCGGGTCCTCGGCATGTGCGGGCACGCCGCCCGTCCCTGGGCGGACGCGCTGGCGGCCATGGTGACGGACGACGGAGAGCCGTACCTGCCCGCCCGGTCCCACGCGATCTGGGCGCTGTCCCGGATCGGTGACGTGCGGTGCGTACCACCGCTGGTGCGGGGACTGGCCCAGGCGCGGCTCGGGTTCGCGTACCACGCGTCCCACGCCGACGGCTGGTGGACGTACGAGCTGAGCCTGACCGAGGTCGCCGCGGGGCTCAGCGCCCACGCCGACGTACTGCTGCCCCCGTTGCGGGCCCGGCTCGCCGCCGCCTCCGCCCTCGACGAACGCCGCGTGCTCTGCCAGGTGCTGGAGGCATGGGGGGCCGCAGCCGCCCCCGCCATCCCTGACCTGCTGGGCCTCCTGGACACCCACGCCGCCGTGTGGGCGCTGGACGCCCTCGCCGCGATCGGTCCGGCCGCGGCCCAGGCGGTGCCGCGTGAGCGGCTGCGCGCCCTGCTCGACGCCCCGCCCGCGGACCAGCCGTTCGCGCCGCGCAGCCTGGCACTCGCGTACGGCCGGCTGACCGGCGACCGGGAGCCCGCGCTGGCGCTGCTGATCCCGCAGCTGGGCGAGCCGTACGACCAGCAGAACGCCGCCGTGCTGCTGGCGGAACTGGGGCCGCCGGGCGCCGCGTACGCCGGGCGGCTGCGCGAACTCCTCACCGTGCACCAGGAGGGCTGGCTGCCGCTGCGTGTCGGCGAGGCACTGTGGCGGATCACCGGACAGGCCGACGAGGTGGTCCCCGTACTGGTCCGGGCGATCGCGCCGTTCGCCGAACGGGGCGGCGCCTACCGGGCGGTCGTCGAGACGGTGGAGCTGCTGGCCGAGATCGGCCCGGGCGCCGCCCCGGCGGAGCCCGTCCTGAGGGCGTTCCTCGACGCGGACGAGCGCCCGGTCAGGCACGGGACGTGGCGCTCCGTCCCGGAGGACGACGAACTGTGCGCCGCCGCGCGCGCCGCGCTCCATGCCATGTCCGCACCCGACGGCCGGTAGTCCCGCCGGCGGCAGCAGCAAAGCGCTCCCCCGGACCTGGCACCGCTAGCGCGGCGTCAGTACGCAGAACTCGTTGCCGTCGGGATCGGTCATCGCCACCGCCACCGCGCCGCCCTCGCCCTGGCCGGTGTCGGTTCGTTCGGCCCCCAGGGAGAGCAGTTGGTCGATCTCTGCCTGCCGATCGCCGTCCGCGGTGGGAGCGAGGTCGAAATGCAGCCGGTTCCTGCCTGTTTTCTGGGCCAGCGGTGGGCCACCCCACGTGATCTTCGGACCACCGTGCGGTGAGCGGATCGCGGTCTCCTGGTCCTGGTCCCAGACCAGCGGCCATCCCAGCGCCTCGCTCCAGAAGTAGCCGACTTCCTGCGAACCGTCGCAGGCCAGGGCCCCGATGAATCCGCAGTCGGCGAGGAACTTGTTGCCCGGCTCGATGACGCAGAACTCGTTGCCCTCGGGGTCGGCGAGCACGACGTGACCCTCCTCCGGGGTCTGGCCGATGTCGATGTGCCGTGCGCCGAGTTCCAGCGACCGGGTCACCGTCCGCTGCTGGTCCTCCAAGGAGGTACTCGTCAGATCGAAGTGCATCCGGTTCTGGCCGGCCTTCCGATCCCGGCTCGGCACGAAGCGGATGCGAAACCCGGTGTCATCGCTGGGCAGGAGCATGATGCCGTCGTCCGGATCGTCGATCACCTCCCAGCCCAGGACCCCGGACCAGAACCGCGCGAGCCGCAGCGGCTCGCTCGCATCGAAACAGACCGCGAACAGTTGGCACGTCATTCGCTGCGCATCTCCGATCACTGACCGACCGCTGTCGACAGGGCGCCTCGTCAGCCCGTCGAACG
This sequence comes from Streptomyces sp. RKAG293, assembly GCF_023701745.1. NCBI lineage: Bacteria > Bacillati > Actinomycetota > Actinomycetes > Kitasatosporales > Streptomycetaceae > Streptomyces > Streptomyces sp. RKAG293. The sequence goes on from NZ_JAJOZB010000001.1 coordinate 521,498, forward strand.
AAGCCTACGAGCGACCCTGTGTCACCCGCATCCAGGTTTTCGCCCGCACGCGTTCAGCATCCCGGCCGCACCAGGGAAGCGCTCAGCCCACACCCTGGTGCGAAACGGCTCAAACCAGGACGGGTTGCGGTTCCGGTTGCTGCACCGGTGCGGTCTTCAGATCCCACAGCTTGGTGGTCCGCAGGTAGCCGTGCACCACGGACGCCATCGCGAGAAGAAGAAGCGGTCCGAACACCCACGGGTGTTCGGCCATTTCCATCGGCAGATAGCGATACGCCGCCAGGAGCGCGGCGAAGACCGTTGCGCCGTGAGCGACCAGCCGTATTCCCGACGGCTCCCAGCCACGGTCGTGCGCGCGCAGCCCTGCCTCGATCGTGAAGGCGAACACCACGCCGGCAATGAGATCCGCACCGTAGTGATAACCGAATCCCAGCGTCGCGCAGAGCGTGGCGATCAGCCAGAACGTGCCCGCGTATCGCAGCGAGCGTGGGCCCTTGCGGGAATGAATGAAGATCGCGGTGGCCCACGCTGTGTGCAGGCTGGGCATGCAGTTGCGGGGGGTGACCGCATCGAAGGGCATCGGGTGCGGGGCGCCGAGCGGCGGCAGCGTGTTCGGCCACAGGTTGGCCAGTGCCCAGTGCTCGCCGCCGCCGGCGCCGATGCCGACGCCGTAGGCGTAGATCGGTCCGACGACCGGGAAGAGCATGTAGATGGCCGGCCCGAGCAGGCCGATGACCAGGAAGGTGCGCACCAGATGATGGCGCGGGAAGCGGCGCTCGGTCGCCACGTTGCGCAGCTGGTACAGCGCGACGAGGACAGCGGCCACCGCGAGCTGAATGTAGACGGCGTCGAGGACATGGCTGCCGATCGGTCCGCTGGCCCTGACGATCCGGCCCATCAGCCACGACGGATTGCCCAGCGCGCGATCGGCGGTCGCCACGTACTGATCGAGCACCATCGGGCGGGTCTTCGACGTGATGAGCAGCCAGGCATCGCCGGTCTTGCGGCCGGTGACCAGCAGCAGACCCAGCCCGACGCCCTTCAGCAGCAGGACACGTTCCCGGCCGGTGCGACGCGTGACAGCGATGACCCCATAGCTCAAAAGCACCCACAACGCGCCGTTACCGAAGGTCAGCCTGGTGTCGGCCGTCCACCGCACCAGGAAGAAGACGACGTCGATGCCGAGCGCGGCACCCAGCGCAATGAGCCGTTGCCGCCAGGTGAGCACCAGCATCATCAACGCCATACCGGCGTACAGCAGCGGCCCCGATTTGGGGCCGAATATCAGCTCTTGCACCTGGTTGGTGATCGGCCCCCGCAGGCCGTAGCGGCGCGCGGTGATCTCCAGCGCGATGAGGAACGCGAGGGCCGCCACACTCACCGCGGCCCACAGCATCACCCGCGGTTGGCGCCATGCGGTGAACGCAATTCTGGAGTTAATTCGTGAAAACATGCGCGATGCTATAGATATCAATTGTTTGGCCGATTTGTTAGATGTAAATAAAGACGCTCTTTGTGCTGGTTGACATGGCTTTCTGGTGAATGAACGGGCGATCAGGGCGATCGTCGCGCGGTCGATCATCCTATCGGAGTGGGTGCGGGCGGGTTTCACCGGTCGCGCATGAAGGCCGGCCAAGTGGTCTCAGCGCAATCGGCGTGCGCGCAGCACCAGGTCGTCGGTGTGGTGGGCGCCGGCACCGCCGTCGGGCGCGAGGCGCGGCCGCTGCTCATCCACCTCCACCTGCCAGTCGTCGTCGAGCAGGGCCGCGACCATCCGGGGCCAGACGTAGTCGGCCGGGTCGAAGCCGCTGTCGTCGGGCTGACGGGTGTCCATGCCCGCATGGTGCACGAGCAGCAGCACGCCGCCGGGCGCGACGGCCGCGAGCAGCGCTCGCTCGGCCGCGGCGTCGGGGGTGCGCAGCAGGGCCGGGTACTGCGCGGAGACCAGGTCGAAGGAGGCCTGCGGGAGGGCCGCGTGCGCCAGTTCGGCGTGCACCCAGCGGACGCCGAGGCCGGCGTCCCGGGCGTGGCCGGCCGCCCGCTCCAGTGCCACGCTCGAGACTTCGAGCGCGGTCACGTCCCAGCCGCCGCGCGCGAGCCAGAGCGCGTCGGCGCCCTCACCGCAGCCGACGTCGAGGACCCGTCCGGGTGTGAGACCGGCGGCCTCGGCCACGAGCGCACCGTTGGGTTGGCCGCTCCACAGCTGCTGCCGGTCGGCGTACCGGCTGTCCCACTCCTCCCGTACGGCGGGGTCCCCGACGTAGCCGTCGGCAGGAGTGGGAGCGTCGGACGCGGGCGAACCTGTTGCGATGTTGTCGGTCATGCGCCCACCGTCGCCCCTCGCGTCCCGCCCACGCCAATCCTGTTGCCGCCCTGGCAAAAGGCGAGCGACGCGGGCCGGTCCCAGAAGGCACAGGGTGACGGTGGGCTCCGTGGCACAACGATGGCCCGGACCGGCGGCCCGGGCCATCGTTCACCTCACACCGGTCCGGGCTACTGGCGCGACCTCCGGCCGCGGCTCAGGGAGAAGCCGGCCGCACCCAGCCCCAGAACGCCGACCACCAACCCGGCGATCCCCAGGGCCCGGGCGGTGGAGTCGCTGCCCGACGCGGTCGACGTGGCCGCGGCCGACGTGGTGGGCCGGGGCGTGGCCGTCGCCGGAGCGGCCGCCTGGGTGAGGCGCAGCACCGGGGCCGGATTCTCCGGTTCTTCGCCGCCGGCCTTGGGCTCCTCGATCCAGCGCGCGACTTTCCCGTCGGAGTACGTCTGCAGTGCCTTGAACACCAGCTGGTCGGTGTCGTCGGGGAGTTGGCCGAATGAGGCGTTGAAGTCCTGGTACTGGCCCGGCTGGATCTTCCCCCCGGTCCAGGTGATCTCCGAAACGGCATCGGTGATGGTGCCGTCGTCGGTCTTGATCGGCGTCTTGAGATGAGCGGTGGTCACCTTGGCGGTCCAACCGGGCTCGGCGGTGACCATCACGCCGGGAATGGGGTGATCTGCGGGAAAGACGATCTGCACCTGGGTGGTGCTGGCGGCGCCCTCCTCGTTGGGGACCCGGAAGGTCAAGGTGCCGTCGACGGCGCCCTTGGCGTAGGTCTCGGGGTGGACCGTCACGTGGGCGGATGCCACGCCGGAGGCGGCCAGCACACCCGCTGCCGCGAGCGTGGCGACTACTGCGGCACGGCGCGGGGTCCGCGGAACACGAGTGGGGGTCGGGGACATGGGTGGGCTCCGTCCGGAGGAAGTTCAATAATGCGCGAGGCCGGGATGAGAGCGCCCGGGCCGCAGGATCCGAACCACTGGAGAGGCGCTCATGGCGACGGGTCTATCACCGGCTGATGCCCCGGGGATGCGATTCGCACCATTCTGACAAGGGGGGCGGCAGCGGGTGGCACAGCGGCGCCACCACCCCCCGCGACCTGCATGGGCCCCTGGACCACCCGGATGATCCGGACAGCTCGGCGAGGATCCGGCCAGGGTGCGGCCCGCCGGGACCGCACCCCGGCGTACGGCCCGGCCCGGCGAGGGGCGCGCCGCCGAGGCGGCTACCGCACCGTGATGGTGGTCAGGCGCGTCATCTCGGGCCGCGCGAGATAGGCCCTGAACGCACCGAGGTTGACGGCACCGACGTCCAGCTGGATGGTGCCGCCCGAGAAGCCCAGTTCCTCCACCGTGAAGGTGCTCCACGCCGCGGCGGGGAACGCGCCCGCCAGGGCCGTGGTCCGCTCGGCGAACCTGAACTGGCCGGCGAGCTCGATGACCTGGACGGGTTTGTCCTTGCTCCAGTTCCTGCACGCACGCCAGTTGTCCGCGTCCGGGTCGTCCCAGAAATCCGCGAAGGGATCGGTCGCGAAGATGTCCTCGCTCTCCGAGGACGACGAACTCACCACGACGGCGGCCTTCGCCACCGGCTTCGCCCCGCTCTGCTGCGCCCGGCGCACGGCGGCCAGCTCGGCGGCACGGTACTCGGCCAGCCAGGCGGCCAGCGGTTCCGGCCCGGCACCGGGTGTGACTTGCGCCTTCCAGGTGGCAGGGTCCTTCGTATTGGTCACGATGCTCAGCAGCCGCTGGGCGTCCGGGTTGCCGTCGAGGCGCTTCCACAGCGCCAGGCAGGCCGCCGGGCCGGCGGTGTGACCGAAGGCCATACAGGCGTTGAAGGAGTCCACGTAGCTCGGGGAGAGCTGGGCCTCCGCCTCGCCGAACTCGGTGAGCGGGGACCGGAAGGAGGCGCCCGTGAACCAGCCGACGGGCTGGTCGTGGGAGTCCCAGCCCTGCTGGTACACGTCGATGACGGGGACGATGTGGGTCGCCCAGAACTTGAGCAGGTGGTTCCCGGTACCCTGCACCTGCTCCTGTGGGGTGAGGGCGGACCAGCCGGCGCGGCGCTCAGCGGTGCCGGCGGTGAAGTAGGAGGCGACGAAGCGGTCCAGCGCGGTCGCGGGCGCGGGGACGGCGGCCGGTGCGGGTTCCGGCCGCAGCCGCTTGGTCACCTTCGCGCGCGACTTCTCCGGCAGGCCGTACAGGTAGTTGAGGAAGTCCCAGGCGCTCAGCGAGCCGCGGAACTGGCGGGCGTCGTGCAGGACCAGCAGGGATTCCAGCTTCTTGGACGAGGCCAGGATGAACGACGCCTCGCGGGCGCCCGGGGCGGTCGAGGCCAGTTTGTGGAACGCGGGGATCGCCACGTCCGGGCTCTGCGTCATCCGCTCGAACCAGACCTTGGCCTCGTCGATGTAGCGCGCCAGGTGGGCGTTCGCCTCCGCGTAGGTGCCGGTCGCCGGGAACGTGGTCGTCATCTTGCTCTGCCCGGACTCGCTCGCCTTGCCCAGGCAGAAGGCGAGCCGGATGTCGGTGTCGTGGACCCGGCCCAGGATGCCGTCACACTGATGCCGGCCGCCCGTGCAGCGCTTGAGGTCCGTGCAGAGCTGGGTCTCGGTCCCGAACCCCTCGGTGAAGCCGATGTAGATGATCGTGTTCTTGGCGGAGTCGACGGTGCGCATCCGCTGGTACTCGGGATGGGTGAGCGGACCGATCCGATAGTTGTGGACGTTCGAGGTCTTCCCGGCCGTCGCGTCGAAGGTGGTCGGTGGCTCGAAGCCGCCCTGCGCGGACAGGACCGCCATGCCGATCGTGATGGCCAGCAGGGTGTTGACCTCTGCGTAGATGCCGATTCTGCTGCCGGTCGGGACGAAGGTGTCGGGCTCGCTGTAATTCCCGTGGCCCATGATGAAGGTGGTCAACTGGTGCCCCCCCGGTCTGTGACTACCGGCCCGCCGAGCGGGCCCCCATGGAGCAATGTACGCGAACCGGCGCACAACGTAAGGGAGTTGGGGCCGATTGCCATGCGTGCCCGCGGCTGCGGGCAGTCGCGTGGGTAGCGCTCGGCAGCCCGCCGAGTCGGGCGATGCGGCTGAGGCGGGCGATACGGCGAAGGCGGGCGATGCGGCTGAGGCGGCGGACGCCCGCGTTCCGGGCGGAGCGGAACCGCTCAGCGCAGTACGGCTGCCAGCAGGTCGGTGCCCAGCGCCGTCACATCGGACAGATTGAGGGTGTAGCGGACGTAACGGCCGTGCCGGCGGGCCGTGAGCAGGCCCGCGCGGCGCAGGACGGCGAGGTGGCGGGAGACCTCCGGGGGCGTGAGTTCCCAGGCGTGGGCCAGCTCGCCGGTGGTGTGCGGGCCGCGGGCCAGCGTGCGCAGCAGCCGCAGCCGTACCGGATGTGCGAGGGCCGCCAGCCGTAGCGTCACCGTCTCCAGCGAAACCGGCTCCGACGGGCTCTGCTCGGCCACGGGGTACTGCACCACCGGCTGCCACCCGGGCGCGTGGACCGCCACCAGGTGCGGGCGGCCGAAGACGCTGGGGATGAAGGTGATCCCGGTGCCGCGGGCGGCGGTCGCCTTGTCCTGCAGCTTGTCCACGATGATGCAGTCGCCGTCCGGGGCGAGGGTGACCGCGCCGGAGACCGAGGCGAGGGCCGCCTCGATGCCCTGGCGCTTCAGCAGGTCGTTCTTGATGCGCAGGTCGGTGGCGAGCTGCACGGCGACGCCCGTCCAGGCGGCGTCGAAGAAGGCCTCGGCGCACTGTTCGAGGGTGTGCCGCACCCGCGCCCGCACGGCGGCGGGGTCCGCGAGCAGCCGTTCCGCGAAGGCCTCTTGCAGCCCGCCGCGGGCCTGGGCGATGTCCAGGGCCCGTTCGCGCGCAGCCGCGTCGGTCAGCGGCGACGGCGCGCCGAAGTGGACCCGGTTGCTGCCGCAGGTGGTGACGAGCGCCGCGGTCACATACGTTTCGTCGTCGATCCGGTCCACGTCGTCCAACTCCTCGGCGAGGGTCGGTCGAGGTCGGGCTGGGATCATGAAGTCGGCCTGGGAGGAGCGCCAGAGGAACTCCGCCTCCCGCAACCGCTCGGCCAGTTCAGGCCGCAGCCCGGCCCAGACGTCCCCGGCCCAGTTGGCGAGCTGCGGGTGGTGCCCGGGTTCGGCCAGCACGTGCAGCATCGCCGTCAGTTCGGCCAGCGGGGAGGCGGCGAACCGCAGTCGCTCGGACGGCAGGCCGCTGATGTCGATCCTCAAGGTCACCCCCTCATCATCACTGACCGCATGGCCGACGACGCCGTCGGTTGACGGTGTCCGTCAACCGGCGTTCCCAGCCCGGCGGCCGAACGCACCGTTGACGCCATGGCAACCACCACCAAGATCCAGCCCCGTGCACTCGTCCGGGCCTCCGGAGGCCCCCGCTACGCCGTCGCTCTGGCCGTGGACGCGCTCGGCACCGGTCTGCTGCGGCCCTTTCTGCTGCTCTACGGGGTGACGGTGCTGCGGCTGTCCGCGCCGGCCACCGGTATCGCCATGACGGTCGGAATCGTCGTGGGTCTGGGGTGCATGCCCGCCGTGGGCCGATGGCTGGACCGGGGTGCGCGCAGCACGGTCGTGGCGGCGTCGATGCTGGTGCGGGTGGTGGGCGTGGCACTGCTGCTGGCCGCCCCGGCGGGGCACGTCTGGCCGTTCGCGACGGCCGCCCTCTTCCTCGGCATCGGCAACCAGGCATGGCCGGCCGCCCACGCGGCTCTCGTGGCCACGGTCGCCCACGGCCGGGAACGCGACACCGCTCTCGCGGCAAGCCGCGCCCTGCGCAACGCCGGCCTGGGTGTGGGCGCGCTCCTCGCCACCGCATGCCTGGCGGGCGGCACCACCGCATTGCAGGCGCTGGCGGCCGTCACCGGACTCGCGTATCTCACTGCGGCGGCGTTGGCGTGGTCGGTCCACCTGCACGCGCGACCGGCCGCTCCCCCGGCCAAGGGCAGCGGCGAGGAGCCCGCACCCCGGCTGCGCGCGCTGCTGGCCGCCAACGTGGTCTACGCCTTCTGCCTCAACGTCCCCGAGATCGCGCTCCCCCTGGTCCTGGTGACGCAACTGCACGCGTCCCCGGTGTGGTCGGCGGCCATCTTCGTGGCCAACACGGTCCTGGTGGTCACCCTGCAGGTTCCGGCCACCGTCCTGATGTCCCGCTACTCCCGCCGGACCGTGCTGGCTCTCGCGGGCGTGGTGCTCACCGCGTCCTACCTCGGCTTCCTCGCCGCCACCTCCCTTGGGCACGGCTGGGCCGCCCCGGCCGTCGCCCTGGTGTCCGTGCTCTGCACTCTCGGCGAGATCATCTATGCCGGCAGCGCCACCGCGCTCGTCACGGTGCTCGCCCCGGCCCATCTCCTGGGACGCGCCCTCGCCCGCTTCCAGCTCTCCACGGGCTTCGGCCTCGCCGTCTCCCCGGCGGTCATCACCACTCTCGCACCCCACGGCTCGGCCGCCCTCTGGGGCAGCCTCGCCGCTGCGACGCTCCTCTCGGCTAGCGCCGTCGCTTTCGAGCAGGTCCGGGACGTCACCGAGGACAACGGCAGCACCAACTGCGTGTTGGTCCGCCGTCTCCTTCAGCGGGGGTTGTCGGCACGCCACGCGACGTAGTCCGCGACCGCCGTGGCGACGTCGAAGGCCGGTGCGAAGCCGGTGTCCCTGACGAGCGCCGTCCTGGATCGCGAGCGGCCCCACCGCACGAGCGACGACCCGCGTCGCCTCGGGGACGGCCACGGCTGCGGCGAGCCGCCGCTCGAGCAGTACGGCCTCCGACCTGGGACCCGGCCACGCCGGCTACCACCGGGATGCGGCCCCTTCAGTCGCCTTCGGACGTCTTCTCAGTCGTCCTCGGACCTCTGCTCCGGCGCCTCGTCGTCGCGGGACCGTTTCGACGCGTCCCCTTCGTCCACCAGATCCTCCTCATCCGGAGGATCACTGTTCCGCCCGACGGGCGGCGTCGGCGCCGTGATCGTCTGCGGTTCATCGGAGCCCGGGCGCGTGCTCGGCTGCGAACCGGGCGCGTGGGGTGTCTTCTTTTCGTCGTCTGGATTCGCCATGAATGACGTGTTCCCGCTTTTTCCCGTTCAAACGCCCCACGGTGCGCCGTCCCAGTGATGCAGCGGGACGCCGAACGGCGGGCCGGTCCGCACGTCCTCGCGCGGTGGTGCGCCCTGCCCCTCGACGCCGCGCGCGAGGCACAAGGCTGCCGCTGCGGTCAGCGCACCAGGGGGAGGAAGACCGTGTCGACGATCTCCTCGAGGACGTCGTCGGAGACGGGGGCGAAGGTCGTGAGGACCTCGTGGCGCAGCAGATCGAAGGGGAGGGACTTGATGCGTTCGGTGAGGAGTTCCGGTTTGATCTCGCCGCGGTCGACGGCGCGGTCGAAGAGCACGTCGACGGAGTTCTCGCGCCCTGTCGCGAGGAGGTCCCGGGGGCTGGTTCCCGTCTCCTGGTAGTAGCCGGCCAGGTGCACGCTCATGACGGTGATGAACTGGACACGGGTGGCGTTGATCTCCCGCATGAGGGTGAGGACGTCCTCCCGCAGGCTTCCGGTGTCGGGAACGTCGAGGCGGTTCTCCTCCAGGCTCCGGGCGATGGTGGCCCGGACCAGTTCGTCGCGGTCGGACCAGCGGCGGTAGAGAACGGGCGGGCTGGTGCCCGCGCGCTGCACGACGGCGTCCATGGTGAACCTGGCGTAGCCGTTGGCCACGAGTTCCTCCCAGGCCGCATCGAGGAGCGCCTTCTCCAGTGCCGCTCCACGGCGTCGCTCGGGCATCCGTACCTCCTTGGATAGACTTGCCTATCTTATTCTAGCGCCCTACTCTGAGAGCCGTAAGATAGACCTCTATATCTTAGGTGGCTGTTCATGAGCGCTCCCCACGGGACCGGACCCGCACCCGCGGCGGCGGACCCCTCTTCTGATTCCCCCCGGTCGTTGCGCGAGGCCTGGGTGGCCCTGGCCGGGCTGTCGGCAGTGTTTCTCTTCGAGATGCTGGACAACTCGATCCTGAACGTCGCGTTGCCCACGATCGGACGCGATCTGCACGCTTCGACGATCGCGCTGCAGTGGGTGACGGGCGCGTACGCGGTCGTGTTCGGCGGGTTGATGCTGGCGTTCGGCGCGATCGCCGACCGGTTCGGCCGACGGCGGATCATGCTCATCGGGCTGGTTCTGCTCGGCATGGCGAGCCTGGCGACCGCTCTCGTCTCCAGCGTGGAGCAACTGATCGCCGTCCGGGTGGCGATGGGCGTCGCGGCCGCGATGACGACTCCAGGATCGATGGCGCTCGCCTTCAGGCTGTTCGACGAGGACGGTCTGCGCGTCCGTGCGACCACCCTCATCTCGACCGTGGGTCTGGTGGGGCTCGCGATCGGCCCGACCGTGGGTGGCTTCGTGCTCGCCATCGCGCCATGGCAGGTCCTGCTGCTGGTGAACGTGCCGATCGCCGCCCTCGCGATCATCGGTGTGCGGTCCGGCATCGGTCCGGACGTCACGGCCGACCTGCACCGCGATCCGGTGGACATCGCGGGTGCGGTGCTGGGCACGGCGACGATCGTGCTGGCGCTCGTCGCACCGACGCTGTTCGTCAATGAGGGCGCCGGATCGTGGACCCCGTGGGCGACCGCGGCGGCGGCCGTCGTGGCGGCGCTTCTCTTCCTCCTCCGCGAGCGTTCGGCACGCTACCCGCTCCTCGACCTCGAACTCGTCGCTCACCCTCTGGTCTCCAGCGGCCTGGCGTTCAAGGCCGCGGCCGGGCTGGCGACCGCCGGCCTCGGTTACCTGGTGACGCTGCAGCTGCAGCTCGACTGGGGGTGGACGCCCGCACTCGCCGCCCTCGGGATGCTGCCGCAGGTCGTCGTCCTCGTCGCGGGCGGCGCGTTCGTCCAACCCTTCGTACAGCGGGTCGGCCTCGAACGGGCCGCGTGGCTCAGCGCCGCGGCGGTCGTGTTCGGGCTCGCCTTCTACGGTCTGCTGGGCAGGTTCGGATACGTGTGGGTCGCGATCGCCCTCGTGCTCGTGGCGGCCGGCATGCGCGTGGTCGGCGTTGTCGCCGGGGTGAACGTGCTCCGTGGCCTGCCGAAGAACCGGACCACGGTCGGCGCGGCCCTCGTCGACACCGCCACCGAAGTCACCTCAGGCGTCGCCATCGCCGTCACCGGCACCATCCTCGCGGCGCTGTTCACCGGCGACATCGCCACCTCCGACTGGAGCCCGCGACAGACCGCCGAATTCCAGGAGGCGGTCACGATCGCGGGCCTCACGCTCAGCGTCATGGCCGCGGCACTCGTCGGGTGGGGAATCGTCCGTACACGACGACGCGTGACGAACGACAAGGCGGCCGCGTCCGTCGACGACGCGATCAGCGAGAAGACCACGGCATGACGCATGGGGCGAGCCGGCGCGGACCGACTGCCGCGTCCTGGCCGCTCATCGATCCGTGAGGCACGTTCCGGCGCGCCACGGCCCAGCGGATCGGTGAGCCAGGGGCACCGGAACCCCACCCCTGGACGTCACTGACTCCCGGCCAGGTGCGGGCGGCCGTCAGCCGGGCCGGCGGAGGCGTCCACCCGGTCGGTGCGCCGGTACCGCCACCACGGCGCCAGCTGTACGACGCCGAATACCACTTCGACGACGAAGAACAGCCAGAGCAACCGCATGGCGCCGTGGGTCAGCGCGTACGCCTGCCACGTCGCGAACAGCGTGCGCGCGACGCCGTCGAACAGTCCGTGCTCCGGCAACGGCCGGACGATGCGCAGGACGGCCCAGACGACCACGACCGAACCCATCAGATTCGCGTACAGGGTCTGTACCGGGTCGAGTTCGGGCAGGTGGCCCATCCCCAGTGTGTCACCCAGTGAGGACAGCGCCTGGTGCACCAGCGCATACGTCCACGGTGTCGCGAAACCTGCCGTGACGACGAGGTCGTACCAGGCGCTCGCCCGTACGACGTGCAGGTAGGCGGGACGTGCGGGGGTGAGGAGAGGGATCACGGTGAGGCTCCTGGTGTTCTTGGGTCAGCGACACCTCACGCTAAACAGTGGAGTACGGTCCAAGGTCAAGCCCATCGTGCGACGGAGGACCATGCGTATCGGAGAGCTGGCCGCGCAGGCGGGCATGACCAGGGACACCATCCGGTTCTACGAGAAGGTCGGCCTCGTCCAGGGCGGGCGGCTGGCCAACGGCTACCGCGACTTCCCGCCCGAGACGGTGGCCTGGCTGCACTATGTCCGCACCGCGCAGACGCTCGGGTTCTCCCTCGCGGAGATCGCACGGACCGGCGAGGAACTACGCGAGCGCCCGGATACCGCGGAAGCGCTGTCCGCGCTGTTCGAGGAGAAGATCCACGTCCTCGACGCCCGCATGGCCGAACTCGTCACCCTGCGGGCCGAATTGGCCGCGCGGGTGGGCACCGGGTGCCCGTTGCGGGCAGCCGGCTCGTCGGCCTCGGCACGAGGCTGAGAACGGCGCAAACCTGGCGGGCAAAGCACCACCGGAATCCCGAAGACGCTGACTTCGCAATTGACGCTCCCTCAACTGCCCACGCTGCCAGCGGATCACGGTGACGTCCGATCCGAGAGAGCGCTACCGGTCAGTGTCGGATGGAGAGCCGGACACCGCGCCCGCAGTGATCAACAACGTGGTTTCACGGCATACGACAACCTGGTCACCCCGGGAATGATCTTCGCGGGGCTGATCGGCGCCATCGTGTGGAATTTGATGACGTGGCTCGTCGGGCTGCCGTCCAGTTCGTCGCACGCCCTGTTCGGTGGACCAAGGGGTTCCGCCTCGGTCAGATCGCCTCCGCGTCGCTGGTGTCCCTCGCTCACGGGACGAACGACGCGCAGAAGACCATGGGCGTCATCACCCTGACGCTCATCTCGGCCGGTGCGCTGTAGCACGACGCCGGTCCCCCGGTGTGGGTGATCGGCTCGGCGGGTCCGGCGATCGGTCTGGGCACGTACCTGGGCGGCTGGCGGATCATCAGGACGATGTGCAAGGGACTGACCGACATCCAGTCACCGCAGGGGTTCGCGGCCGAGACCGCCGCGGCCGTGGGCGCGGTCGCGGCCGGCGTCGTCGTGCACGGCGGCACCCTGGGGACCGTGCTGGTCGGCGTGGTGGCGGCGTCGGCCGCCGCCGTCATCGTGCTGCTCTCACGGCGCAACCCGGTGCACTCCGAGAACGTCAACGACGGCACCTCCGTGGCGGTTCGTCCCGTCGCGGCCGCTGCCTGAACCCTGCGACGACCACGAGTCCCGACAAGGCCAGGGAGGCCGGAAGATGAGTATGGACTGGAGTGCCCTGGGGCGGGTCGCGGTGGTGAGCGTGGGTGCCACGGTCGGCATCGTCGTCGTCTTCGCCCTGGGCGTGCGCGCCCTGGCCACCCGGGAACCGGGCCCGGACGGGACGAGCGACGGCCAGGGCGCTCTCGCCCTCACCGGGCTCTGCTTCGCCGCCTGTGCCGCGGTCATCGGCTACGGGCTTTATCTCATCGTGCCGCAGTTCCACTGACTCGGGACGAGCCGCGCGGTGACGCGGGGAACAGAGCGTGTGGTGCGCCCGCCCCCACCGCCGGCCGACGGGGTCTCAGCCGAGGGCGGGGAAACCGCGTGCCTCCCTGCCCTGTTGGGCACGCCGCACATCGCTCCAGTCCAGAGCCGTCACCGCCTGACGCTGTACCTGCTGGGCGGCCTCCCGCGTCTCGGCGGGCACGTCGCCGCGTTCTTCTATCAGCCGGCCGTAGATCGGCGGGTGCTCCGTCACTTCTGCGTTGCTCATAGTGCTGACTCCTGCCCGCGATCCGATGATCTAACGGACCGTACCCGACGGAATCATTCCACCGGGACCGGCACCAGCCCGTCCGATCAGTCGGTCGGTCGGCGGCGCGGGCGCACGTGAGTAGCTGTACTCATGATCTCGTTCTCGTTTTCGTGCAGGCTGGTCGGACCAACCCATCACAAGGGAGATCACGTGCCTACGACCAGCGGATCCCATGACACCGTGTCTGCGGGCGGCAACCGCCCCCTGAGGTTCGTACTCGGCCTCGCAGTGGCCTGTGTGGCGGCCGTGGCCCTGACCGGCTGTTCCACCGAGGACGCGATCTGCGGTGGCGGCGAGTACCCGGTCCTGGCGGTGGGCACCACCGGCAAGGCCTGCGCGCCCAAGGGCCAGGAGCCGCCGAAGGGGTATGTCCGCTACCCGGAGGGCAAGATCCCCCAGCACGTCGGCGACACCTGGGACAGCTATTGGAACACCCACACGATCGACAAGAACGGCACCATCGTTGAGGCTCCCGCAGCCGGGTGACGGGGACCGGGTGCCCAGGTCACCGGTGCCATGGACCGGAGCCATGGACCGCGAAGGCGGATCGGACGACCGTGGCGGGGTGGGCCGGGGAAAGACGCCTCAGCCCTGCGCGGCAGCCCTGTAGGGGCGGAAGAACGCGCGCAGCTCCTCCGCGTAGAGCTCGGGCTCCTCGAAGGCGGCGAAGTGGCCCCCGCGCGCGGGCTCGGTCACCCGCACGACGTTCGCCGTGCGCTCCAGCCACGCCCGCGGCGGGCGGACGATGTCGCCGGGGAAGAGCGAGAAGCCCGACGGCACCTCGACCCGGCGGGCGAGCTGCGCGGGTGGGATCGCGGCGTTCGCGCGGTACATGCGCATCGACGAGCCGATCGTCCCCGTCAGCCAGTAGATCGTGAGATTGGTGAGGATCTCGTCCTTCGTGAAGGACCGCTCGATGTCGCCGTCGCAGTCGCTCCATGCCCGGAGCTTCTCGACAATCCATGCGGCGAGACCGGCCGGCGAATCGTTGAGCCCGAAGGCGGCGGTCTGGGGCTTCGTGCGGTGCATGGCGGCATAGGCTCCCTCGGCCCCTCCCCAGGCCGCAGCACCGTCGAGCCAGGCGCGCTCCTCCGGGGCGAGCTCCGCCGGGTCCCCGGCGAAGACGGGGACGCCCGCATCCGTCCGGTGGACGGCCACGACCCGGTCGGGGTGGTCGAGCGCAAGGTAGCGGCTCACATGACTGCCGACGTCCCCACCCGCCGCGCCGAATCGCGCGTAGCCGAGGACACTCATGAGTTCGGCCCACAGCCCGGCGACGGCGATGGAGTCGAGGGGCGGACCGGTGGGGCGGTCGGAATACCCGTAGCCCGGCATGTCGGGCACGACGACGTCGAACGCGTCAGCGGGATCGGCGCCGTGCGCACCGGGATCCGTCAGGAGCGGGACGACCTTCGCGTAGCGCCAGAACGAGTCCGGCCAGCCGTGGCTGAGGACCAGCGGCAGAACGGGCCCGGCCGGCGCGACGGCCCGGACGTGGACGAAGTGGATCCCGAGGCCGCCGAGCGGGACGCGATAGCGGGCGAGCCGGGCGAGCGCCGCCTCCTGCGCCGTCCAGTCGAACCCGTCCGCCCAGTGGGCGACGAGCTCGCGGAGGTAACCGAGGTCGGAGCCGAGCGACCACCCGGCGTCCTCGGGTGCATCGGGCCAGCGCGTCGCACGCAGCCGGGCCCGGAGGTCCTCGAGCGCCTCGGGGGCGGTCTGTTGAATGAACGGCTCGGGGCGGCGCGCGGCGTCCGGCATGACAACATGCTAACGCGGCGGAGCCGGCCGGGACGGCGGGCGGGCCGACGGCGAAGGGGTGTAGCCCACTCCCCTGGCCCATGCCGCCGACGAAACCCGGCGGGCCGGTGCGGAGCTGCTGCGCGTCGGCTGCTGGGCGGGCGGCGGGGGCGAACTGGTCGCGTTCTACGAGCGCAACAACTTCGAACCCACCGACCGGTTCCTGGTCAAGGAGTGGCCCGGACAGGTACTGGCCCGCCGGGTCGGCCGACGGCACCGACGGAGCGCTCGGCATCGGCTCCGAGATGGTTGCGCGCCCTTGGTCAACGCGTCGAACAGGCCCTAATGCCGGACCCGGACGACGAGTTTTCCGGTGGCGCGGTCGTGCTCCATGTCGTCATGGGCCTGCGGCACCTGCTCCAGGCCGTCGTAGACGCGGTCCACGGGGAAGGCGAGCCGGCCGGCCGCGACGGCGTCGAGGATCTCCTGGAAGGTCTCCCGGGGCAGGTCGGCGGCGTCGCCGAAGTAGCCGGCCAGGCGCACACCTCTGGGCAGGTACTCGTTCGGGGAGAAGTCCCGCACCGTCCACTGGTTGGACAGGCTGCCGCCGAAGCAGGCCGTGCCGTGCACGCGCACCGCGCGCAAAGTGTCGGGCAGGGTCGGCGTGCCGACAAGGTCAAGGGCGGCGTCGACGCCGTCCGGGTACAGCTCGCGAACGGCGGGCGCGACCTCGCCGGTGTCGAGCAGCGGGTGGTCGACACCGTGCTCCTTCAGCGAAGTGAGGCGGTCGGCCCGCCGGGTGGTGGACAGCACGGTGGCGCCGCGCCATTTGGCCAGAGCGGCGGCGGCCAGGCCCACCGAGGAGGTGCCGCCGCGGATCAACACGGACTGACCGGGCTTCAGGTCCAGGCCGATGGTGAGTGATCCGTTCGCTGTCTGCACCATCTCCGGCAGGGCGCCCAGCACCTCCCATGGCAGGTCGGTGTCGACGGGGATGACCTGCGACAGCGGCACCGAGGTGTATTCGGCATAGCCGCCGTCGAAGGTGCGCCCCATGTCCCCCATCATGGCGACGACCTTCTGCCCAGGAGCCAGCCCGCTGCCGGCCGGGGCCGCGTCGATGGTGCCGGCGGCCTCGATGCCCGGCACCCGGGGGAAACTGACACCCTCGCTCACACCCAGCCGCAGCTTCAACTCCGAGCGGTTGAGGCCGAACGCCTCGACTCGGATGCGCACCCAGCCCTCCCTCTCAGGTGGGAGAGGGAGCGTGGTCAGCCGCAGGTTGTCGACGGGACCGGGGGCGGAGAGTCGAACGGCGCGCATAGTGTCCGGTGAGGATGTCATGAGGCTGCCTTCTTCCCTGGCGTGGAGAGTCGATCAGCGGTCATCAACATGCGGCCGCTGCGGCTTCATTCCCGACCGACGCGCCGGAAGGGACATCCGCCCGCCCGGTGTCACCCCCTGCGAGCCGGCCCGAGGGGCGTACTGCCGCGATGTCGGTGCTTTGAGGTAAGAAGGAAGAATCAAACGGGGCTGGTCAGAGGGGGGTTCGCAAATGGGGCCACGGAATCGGCCGTTGCGGGCGCTGGAGCACGGCAGCGAAGCAGACGCCTTCGCGGGCCTGACGGTGCCGCTGCGGGTGGCCGCGTCGCTGCTGGGGATATCGACTTATACCCTCGACAAGCTGATAGCCGACGGGGTGTTCGTCGTCGAGCGCGAGGACGGCTCGCCGCAACGGGTCATCGCCCTGCCACGGGTCCTGGCCGTCCGCCGCTGGATGCTCGAAGAGTCCGCCGCACACTGAGGCAGCCCTCCCCGCGGCAACAGCGGCCAGAGCCGCCCCCTCCCGTCGGCAGCCGAGGGAACGCTGCAACAGCCCGTCGACGGCGGCAGACCCGTGGTAAGACGGCTGTCATGGAAGACGAGGGAAGCCGCGACTCCGTCCGGCGAAGTTACGACACCGTGGCCGAGGAGTACGCGGCGCGGCTGCACGACGAGCTCGCCGGGAAGCCGCTCGACCGGGCGCTGCTCACCAGCCTCCTGGAGGAGACGGGACCGGACGCCACGATCGCCGACCTCGGCTGCGGCCCCGGACACGTGGCGGCCTGGCTCGCCGAACAAGGTGCCGGTACGGTCGGCATCGATCTGTCAGCGGGGATGGTCGCCACCGCCCGACGCCGCTATCCGAAGGTGGAGTTCCGACAGGGCGACCTGCTGGCACTGCCGGCCGAAGACGGCGAATTCGCCTCGGCCATCGCCTTCTACGTGATCATCCACCTCGACCCCCGAGAACTGCTCCGCGCCTTCGAGGAGATACGGCGGGTGCTGCGCCCTTCCGGGCTGCTCCTGCTCTCGTTCCACATCGGGGAGGAGGTCCGGCACCTGGACGAATGGTGGGGGCATGACGTGGACGTCGACTTCCGCTTCCTCGCCCCCTCCCACATCGCCGGGCTGCTGGAGGAGGCCGGATTCGACGTGACGATGCGGATGGAACGCGCCTCCTACGCCACCGAAGTCGACACGCGCCGGGCCTACCTTCTGGCCCGCCGGACCTGACACGGCCGTCGCCGCCCCCGGACGTCAACGTGCCCGGTTCCAGCCGGGGTCGGTGTTCGCCGCCAGGCGGGTCCGGCAGTGGTGGTCGGCAGTGGGGGTGCCGCTGCCGGCCGCAGGCACTCAGGCGTCGTTCCTGAGCCGGTCGCGCTGGACCTGGCAGGCGAGGGCGCGACGCACGGAGGCCGATCCGGCGGCGGTGACCTTCGCGGGGACGTCGAGGCCGCGGCTGATCTCGTCGTACGCGTTCCGGTGACTGCCGGCCAGCTCCGCCCGGTGCAGCCGCAGGTCCTCCTCGACGAGACGGCGCAGCTCGTCGACGTTCCGGGGCGTGAAGCGCTTCTTCCCCCTGGCGACGGCGTTGACGTAGCGCGCGCAGCGAGCGGAGTCGACGGTCTCGGCGATCTCCTCGGCGAGGCCCCACAGACGTCCTTCGAGCCACGGCACGTCGCGCTGGTCGAGGGACAACGTCGTCGGGGGCAGCGGTTGGCCCAACCGGTACTTCGCCACCTGCTTGGACACGGCGGGCTGACTCATGTCGGCGAGCTGGGCAATCCTGTCCTGGGTCCAGCCGAGGTCCACAAAGATCTTGATCATCTCGGCGCGGAGCTTCCGCATCTCCTCGCCCGCGCGGATGACCTCGTTCATGTCGGCGAGCATCCGCTCGGCCTGCGCCTCGGTCAGCCCCTCGGTCAGTCCCCCGAGGATCTGGTGCGTGTTCTCTTCGCCCGCCATGAAGCGGTTATATACCCTGCGCATCCCACCATCATAACCGGGTTGTACAACCCGGTTATGAGTGTCAGGATCCACGGCATGCCTACTTTCTCCGCACCTGACGGAACCCAGCTCTCCTACCGCGTACACGGAGACGGCGACCCGGTCGTCTGCATCCCGGGCGGTCCCACCGACTCCCGCTACCTCGGCGATCTCGGCGGCCTGTCCGGGCACCGCAAGCTGATCGTCCTGGACCTGCGCGGCACCGGCGGGTCGGCCGTTCCGCAGGACCCCTCCTCCTACCGCTGTGACCGTCTCGTCGACGACGTCGAGGCGCTGCGCGAGCACCTCGGTCTCGCCAGGACGGATCTGCTCGGTCACTCCGCCGGCGCGAACATCGCGACGCAATACGTGGCCCGGTACCCGGAGAACGTCGGCAGACTCGCCCTGATCGGCCCTGGTACCCGAGCTGTCGGGGTGGAGATCAGCGGGGAGACGCGCCGCGAGCTCGCGCAGCTGCGGAAGAACGAACCGTGGTTCCCGGTGGCCTTCGCCGCGTTGGAGGCGATCACCGAAGGTACCGGCAGCGACTGGGAGACCATCGCTCCATTCTTCTGCGGCCGGTGGGATGCCGCGGCGCAGCAGCACTATGCCGCCGCCCGGCCGGGCAACCAGGACGCTGTCGCGGGCTTCGCGGCCGAGGGCGCCTTCAGCCCGGAGGCCACGCGTGCGGCGCTCGCCGCCTGCGAGGCCCCCGTCCTGTTGCTCGGTGGAGAGTTCGACCTGAACAGTCCCCCTCGGCCGGTGGCCGAATTCGCGGCGCTGTTCCCCGATGCCACGCTCGTGGTGCAGCCGGGGGCGGGCCACTATCCCTGGCTCGACGACGCCGACCGGTTCGTGGCAACCACTGTGGCGTTCCTGGGCTGAAGAGCGGAAGGAGGCCGGGAGTACTGCCGGATCACGCCTCGACGGTGCTCGCGTGCCCCTGGTGCGGGATCCGCCCGCAGACCAGGTTGCCCGGCTCGGTCGGGTCGTCACTGATCCAGAACTGGGCCCACAGCACGGCGAACTCCGGGCGGCTCAGGTGGCCGTCACCGTCCAGGTCGAGAAGGTCGAAGACCTCGTCGGTGTCGATGCTCTGCCCGTGCCAGGTTTCGATGAGGCGGCGGTGTTCGCTGCGGGAGATCCGGCCGTCCCCGTTCTCGTCGACGGCGTCGAAGATCGCGTCGGCGGTCGCCGTGACGGACTCGCGCATGGACGGCAGCCGGTCCACGAGCACGACGAGCTCGTCGAAGTCGACACTGCCGTCGTTGTTGGCGTCGCCGACCGCCAGCAGCCCCTCCCACCAGCCCATGACGACCGCCTCCACCCGGGCGCGCAGCTCCGTCCCCGGCCCCACTCCCGGCAGTCGGCCCCAACGGACCGCGAGGGCCTCGAAGTCGTCCCTCCGCAGATAGCCGTCACCGTCCGCATCGAATGCCGCGAACATTCCCTTGATCTTGTTCCGCTGGAACACGCTGGCCATGAACAGCCCCTCCCTCACGCCGAACCACAAGAACGCCATCGCACAGGGCGATCCGTCATACCGGGTTCAACGAACGATCTTGCCGGAGGAAACGACGGCTGCAACGGAGACGGCCGCAACGGAGCTGACGTCGGCGGGACGTACGGCCGGCCCGCCGGTCAGGGACGGCAGCTGCGCAGGACGAGCTCCTCCCAGCCCTCAGCCATGCGCTCCTCGACAGGGCTGAGCCGCGCGAGGCATCAGAGGACAGCGACAGGTCGGAGGCGATGCCGCTCAGGCCAGGGGAAGGCGCATGATCGTCAGGTCGAGCCACCTGCCGAACTTGGTGCCGACCTCCGGCACGGTGCCCACGTGGCGGAAGCCGAAGCGCTCGTGCAGCCGAATCGATGCGGTGTTGCGCGCCTCGATGTCGGCGATCATCACGTGATGGCCGGCTTGCCGCGCCGAGGCGACGAGAGCGGTCATCAGGGCGGAGCCGATGCCGAGCCCGTGGGCGCCCTCGCGCACATAGACGGAGTTCCCCACCGTGTGGCGATATCCGTCCTTCGGCCGCCACGGGCCGTAGACCGCGAAGCCCGCGACCTCGCCCGCCTTCTCGGCCACGAACGCCGTGCCCCGGTCCAGGTGAACGGCGAGCCAGGCGGCCCCCTCGGCCGGGGACTGCAGCGTCGTGGTCCACAGGGCCGTCGAGTGCTCGATCGCATGGTTGCGAATGGCGAGAACGGCCTCCGCGTCCTTGAGCTGTGCCGGACGGACCGTCACCGCCCCCGAGTTCTCGTATAGTGGATTCATGTCTAATATAGTAGACCCCCTGGTGAGGCAGATCGCAGCTCGCATCCACACCGAACGGACCCGGCGGCAGTGGACGCTGGCGCAACTCGCCGACGCATCCGGTGTGTCCCGCGCCATGATCAACCGGATCGAGCGCGGCGAGAGCAGCCCCACCGCCGCCGTCCTCGGCAAACTCTCCGCCGCCTTCCAGCTCAGTGTCTCCTCCCTGCTGGCGCTCGCCGAAGGCGCGACCGACGGGAGCGGGGAGGCGACCACGGGCGTGCGCCGCTCGGCGGACGCCGTGGAATGGCGCGATCCCGCCACCGGGTACCGCCGACGCCAGATCACCGGTCCGCACTTCCCTGCGGAGATCGCCGACGTCCGGCTGCCCACCGGTGCCCGCGTGCCGTATCCGGCCGCGGCCTTCGTCTTCATCCGGCAGGTCGTCTGGGTGCTGGAGGGCCGGCTGACGTTCCACGAGGGCGACACGGTGCACGAACTCGCCGCGGGCGACACGATCGAACTGGGCGAGCCCGCCCCGTGCGTCGTCGCCAACAACAGCCCGGCCGAATGCCGTTACGCCATCGTCCTCACCCGGGGCGACACGCCGTGACCCTCCCCCGGGAACGCGCGGCCCGCCGGTGTGGCGGTGGTCCTGGAGGACCGGCGCCGGCCCGGTGGCCGTCGACCACGCCGGCCCCGGCCGCCGGCCGCCGCGCGGAAAAGGAGCGGCGCCGTACGGGCGGAGTGCAGTAGTGTGCGGCCGGCACGTCCACCGTGCCCCGTACGAACGTCCTCGCAGCAAGGAGAGAGACATGCGCCGTCATCACGGAGCAGTCGCGTCGCCCCACGCCCTCTCTCTGTCTCCCGAGGACCACCTTGACCACCACACCCCTGAACCTGGGCATCCTCGCCCACGTCGACGCCGGTAAGACCAGCCTCACCGAGCGGCTGCTGTTCGAACACGGAGCCCTCGCCGCCCTCGGCAGCGTCGACAAGGGCAGTACCACCACCGACGCGGGCGAGCTCGAACGTGAGCGCGGGATCACCATCCGCACAGCCGTGGCACCGCTCATCATGGCGGGGCGCCACGTCAACCTCGTCGACACCCCCGGCCACCCCGACTTCATCGCGGAGGTCGAACGCGCCCTCTCCGTCCTCGACGCGGCCGTCCTCGTCGTGTCAGCGGTCGAGGGGATCCAGGCCCAGACCCGGGTCCTGATGAAGTCACTTCGCCGGCTGCGCCTGCCCACCCTGATCTTCGTGAACAAGATCGACCGCAGGGGCGCCCGTGATGCCGCGCTGCTGGCGGAACTGCGCCGCGCGCTGGCGCCCCGTCTCATTCCGCTCGTGTCGACGGTCGGCGCCGGCACCCCGGCCGCCCGCACGCTCCCGGTTCCGCTCACCGGCGAGCGGGGAGAGCCCGGGGCGGCCGACGTACTCGCCGAGCACGACACCGACCTGCTGGCCCGGCTCGTCGACGGCCCGCCACCCGCCGAGGACGAGATCCGCGAGCAGTTGCGCCGGCAGACGGCCGCCGCGCTGGTGCAGCCCGTCTTCTTCGGCTCGGCCCTCAGCGGAGCGGGCATCGCCGAACTCGCCGAGGGCATCGCGACCCTGCTGCCCGCACCGCCCGCGGACGAACTCGCCCCCGCGCGGGGCACGGTGTTCGCCGTCGACCGCGCGGAAGGCGGGGAGAAGAGGGCGTACATCCGGCTCTTCTCCGGCCTGCTGCGCGAACGGCAGCGTCTCGCCCTGCACCGGGACGAGGCGGAGGGAACGACGACGGTCGCCGGGCGGATCTCCCGGCTCGACGTCGTGACCGCGCAGAGCGGCCACGGCGCGCCGAGCCGGGGGGTGCTCACCCCCGGTGGGATCGCTGTCCTGCGCGGCCTTCCGGGCGTCCGGGTCGGCGACCGCGTCGGTGCGGCCCGCGCTGGCCGGCCGGCGGCCCGGCTCGCCCCGCCCGGGCTGGAGGCCGTCGTGCGCGCGAGCCGCCCCGGCCAGCAGGGCGCCCTGCACGCCGCGCTGAGCGCCCTTGCCGACGAAGACCCGTTCATCAGGACGCGAACCGCCTCCGACGGGACGCTCTCGCTCCTGTTGCACGGGGCGGTCCAACGTGAGGTCCTCGCGGACCGCCTCCAGCGGGAGTTCGGGATCGCGGCGGAGTTCGCCGCGGTCACGCCCGTCTACCGGGAGCGGCCAGTCGGCACCGGCGTCGCCGTGCAGGAACTCGGCTCCGGACCGAGTGAGTTCTTCGCCACGGTCGGTCTGCGCGTCGAGCCCGCCCCCTACGGTTCCGGCGTCCGGTACGCGCGGGAGACCGAATGGGGCGCGCTGCCCCGCGCGTTCCACCGCGCCATCGAGGAGACGGTGCGCCTCGGCCTGCGGCAGGGGCTCCTCGGCTGGGAGGTCACCGACTGCACCGTCACCGTGATCCGCACGGGCTGGGCCTCCCCGATGAGTACCGCGGCCGACTTCCGCAAGCTCACGCCGCTGGTGCTGATGCGCGCGCTGAGCAGCGCGGGAACGCGGGTCCACGAGCCGTGCAGGGAGGTGGAGGCCGAGATCCCCGAGGACACCCTGGGGCCGGTCGCCGCCAGGATCGCCGAACTCGGCGGGACCATCGGTGCCACGGAGGAGAGCGGCGACCGGTGGACCCTCGGCGCCGAACTGCCCACCGCGAGGATGCAGGAGCTCGGCGACGCCCTTCCCGGCCTCACCCGTGGAGAGGGCTCCTTGTGGTCCCGCCCCGGCACGGACCGCCCCGTACGCGGTGTTCCTCCTCGCCGCCCCCGGACCGACGGCAATCCGCTCGATCCTGAGGAGTACCTGCGGTTCCTCGCGGACCCTTCCCTGGCGCGGTGAACGGTCCACCATGCGGTGCGCTTTCCAGCGGCCTGGTGACGAAGACCTGCGCCGGGAGCGCTTCGCAGCGCTGGACCCGGGAGACCTGACCTCCCAGCGGCCGGCCGGATCTCCGGTGGCTGACGATGCCGGCTCTCGAGACGGCCCCGTCGACCGAGCGCTGGAGATCCCTGCGCGATCGCGATGCGGGATGTCACATTCGCGAACCCGGCGGTGTCTTCATGTCGAACAGGCGGACATCCAAGGAGGAAACCATGGCGCTACGCGTTCCCAAAGCGGAGCTCCCCACCGAGCTCAGCGAAAGCATGATCAAGCAGCTCGGTGCTGTGCCCGAGCCCGTCGAAGTGGTGTGGCACAGCCCCGAGGTCGCGACGTCCAACATCGAGTTCGGGGCCAAGGTGGGCACGTGGGACGCGGCCGACGCGAGCCTCAAGTCGTTCGCGCACATGGCCGTAGCGGCGAAGGTCGGCTGCAGTTGGTGCCTCGACATCGGCTACTTCCAGGCGCAGAACGAGAACCTGGACCTGACCAAGGCGAGCCAAGTGCCCCGCTGGCGGGAGTCGGAGGTGTTCACGCCGCTGGAGCGGGATGTGCTGGAGTACGCCGAGGCCATGACGGACACGCCGCTGACCGTCACCGACGAGCTGTACGCGAGTCTGCTCGAACGGCTCGGCCCGGCGGCGATGGTCGAGCTCACCGCGTTCATCGCCTTCTCCAACATGGCGACCCGGAACAACAATGCGAACGGGGTCGCGTCGCAGGGCTTCTCCGACGCCTGCGAGATTCCTCTGGCCGCGCGTCCTCAGTCCGACCTGGCGTCGCCGGCATGACCGGGAACCCGTTCGTGGCCCATCGCAGCCTCCTGTTCACGGTCGCCTACGAAATGCTCGGGTCGGCGGCCGACGCGGAGGACGTCGTGCAGGAGTCCTGGCTGCGGTGGGCCGACGTCGACCGGTCGCAGGTGCGCGACCCGCGAGCCTACCTCGTCCGGGTCGTCACACGGCAAGCGCTCAACCGCCTGCGAGCGTTGTCGCGCAGCCGCGAGGAGTACGTCGGCGAGTGGCTACCTGAACCGCTACTGACCTCCCCCGATGTCGCCGAGGACGTCGAACTCGCGGAGAGTGTCTCGATCGCGATGCTGACCGTGCTGGAAACGCTCGGACCGACGGAGCGGGCGGTGTTCGTGCTCCGCGAGGTCTTCGACATCCCGTACGGCGAGATCGCCGAAGCCGTCGGGAAGTCCGCGGCCACCGTGCGGCAGATCGCGCGGCGGGCCCGCGAACATGTGGCGGCCCGGCGGCCGCGGGTGCAGGTGAGCCGGTCGGAGCAGCAGGCCGTGGTGAAGCGGTTCCTGGAAGCGTTGCGGACCGGGCAGTTGCAGGAACTGGTGGAGGTCATGGCCCCGGACGTGGTCCTGATCGCCGATGGTGGCGGGTTCGCGGCCGCCGCTCTGGCTCCGATCCATGGGGTCGACCTGGTGGCGCAGGTCCTCGCGCGCGTGAACCGGGTGGCCGTGGCCTCGCTCGAGACGACCGCCGTATGGCTCAACGGCGCGCCTGCGGGCCGGATCGAGATCGACGGCGAGTTGGCCACGGCATTGAGTGTCGTGGTGGAGAACGGGCGGGTCACACGGGTCTACCTGGTGAGAAACCCACGGAAGTTGACACGGCTGGAGGAACCGGCCGAACTCTCCAGGTGAGCCGGCTGCCGCTCGGTCGTCGTGAGCGGCCGGGCTACGGGATGTTCTTCATTGCCGTCCGGAAGGCGTCGCGGTAGGTCGCGTCCAGTTTCTGCGAGCAGGGGAACGTCGCCACGGCGGCGCGGATCTCCTCCTGCTGGAAACCCCGGTAGAGCGGGTCCGACTGCGCGCGTTGTTCCGTCTGTGCCGGGGTGAGTTCGGCGGCGCCCGTGATGCGGGTGATGAGCGTGTCGTACCGGGAGTGCAGAGCGGCGATCAGGGAGGTTCTGTCCTGGCTCACGTACCCGGCACGACCGGCACACGTGCGCCATTCGCCGGCGGCTTGTTTGTATGCGGCGCTGGATCGAACCGAGCCGTCGATCCTGTCGAAGCGGCTGTTGGCGAACTCCACGCCGAACTCCTGCCGGGACTGCTCCTCCGCGTGCTCGGAGCAGGACGAGAGGGTGTCGCCGAATTTCTTCTGATCGGCAGTCGACAGACTGCTCGCGTATTGTGCGTTGGTCCTGTCCGGTGTGAAGGCCGGCCATGCCGATATGCCGAACCCGTGCGTCCTTGCGTACGACGCGCTGGCGAAATCGGTGTTGTCGTCCGTGTCGACGAGGCTGTGCGGGTTCTTCGCCGTGTAGGAGAAGCCGGCCCCGGTCATGCATGAGGCCACTCTGCGTTCTGAGTCCGCGGCCTTTTCCAGATCGAATGCATTGTCTTCCGCATTCGGGAGGAGGCCGGCCAGTATGAGGACGAGGCGGTCCGCACGTGCGTGTTGAGCTGCGGTGAGTGCGGAGGCGGGGTTGTGTCCTGCGGAACTCGTACACGAGG
This sequence comes from Streptomyces sp. RKAG293, assembly GCF_023701745.1. Lineage (NCBI taxonomy): Bacteria > Bacillati > Actinomycetota > Actinomycetes > Kitasatosporales > Streptomycetaceae > Streptomyces > Streptomyces sp. RKAG293. The sequence goes on from NZ_JAJOZB010000001.1 coordinate 547,347, forward strand.
ACACAACCCCGACGGCCGCGGCAACCGCCAGGGCGACCGGGAGGACCAGGACTCTGCGCTGCATTTCTGTTCTCCCTCACGCCGTGATCGGTTGTCGTGCTGACCTGGAGTCCTGGGTGCGGACCCCGGGAAAGCGGCTGCTACAGGTCGATGCCGTAGCCGGCGAGCGCGTGGTCGTAGGTGCTGTTGTTGCCGCAGTCGTAGTGCGAGTTGCCGCCGTGGGAGGCCTCGATCGTGGACTGGTACCACTTGGTTCCGCCGTTGGCCCGCGTGCACTGGGCACGCACCATCCCGGACCCGCTGCCGTTGACCACCATGTTGATCTTCTTGTTGCTGTTGCTGGACGTCCACACCACGCTCGTCGAGCCGTAGGTGTGGGAGCCCGAGTGTCCCGAGTACTCGTAGACCGTCGCGCTCGCCGGGGCGACGGTGGCCAGCGCCAGAGCGCCGGCGAAGGCGCCGCCGACCAGGGTGCGGACAGTCCAGGACTTGACGTTGCTCATGATGGTGCCTCTCTTTGAATACGACGGTTTCCCAGCGTGAGATCCATTGCCGATGGACTGCGACCAACAGTCCGTGCGACAACAATTCGCAATTCCCAGGAGAAGAATCGAGGGCGTTGCTTCGTCTCTCTGCTCGGCGGTGCCCGATCAATCTCTCGCAGTCGGCGGCGCGCTTCTTGTAAAAATCCGACCTGGCGTCGATTCTCTTTACTTATTCGCTGGGGTCGGATAGGGGTATGCAGATGAGGAGTTGTCGGATAACCGAATACTCCCGGCCGATGCGGTCTGTTCATCAGGCCCCCGACGCGGGACCCTTGACCGCCGGGAGGGGTCGACGGGATCCGTCGACGACGAATGGGGGAATCAGGGTGTGGCATCGAAAATGTCCGGCCGGAACGTGGGAGGTGGCTCGGCAGCTACCGCATCCCGCACTGCGACCAGGGGTTCTGCAATACCGCGGCTTCCGCATGGATCTCGGCGGATCCAGACGCCGGCTGGAGCTTCCCTCCGGGTCCGTCACCGTCGTCTTCAACTTCGGCCGGCCGCTGCGGGTGACCTGTGCCTCCAGCGGGCGCGTCCTGGCGTCCTCGTCGGCACCGGTGGTGGCCGGCATGCTCACCCGTCCCTCGATCGGTGAACACTCCGGCCGGCTGCACGGCATGGAGGTCGCGCTCCAGCCCTGGGCCGCGTTCCGCCTGTTCGACACGCCCATGCGCGAGCTGGCCGACGCCATGGCGCCGGCCGACCCGGTGATCGGCGCACGGTGCCAGATCCTGTCGGATGCTCTGGCCGAGGCGCCGGGATGGCCGGAGCGCTTCGCGCTGCTGGACACGGCACTGCGCCTCTGGACCGAGACGGGTGCGACGCCCTGCCCGCGCACGATCCATGCCTGGGATCAGTTACGGGCCAGTGGGGGCACGGTGCCCGTCCGGGAGTTGGCGACCTCGACCGGATGGAGCGAGCGCCATCTGGAACGCCGTTTCCTGGAGCAGATCGGGCTCTCCCCCAAAGGCGCGGGCCGGGTGCTGCGTCTGCGGCAGGCCCTGACGATGATGGCCGAGGGGAAGAGCTCCGCCGATGTCGCGATGGGATGCCGCTTCTACGACCAGGCGCACTTCAACCGCGAGTTCAAAGCGATGACCGGGCATGCGCCGTCACGTTTCATGGCCATCCGCACCCTCGGCGGCTCCGGCCCACCGGCCGTCGACCGCTTGGAGGGCCAGGTCACCAGCGCCGTGCGGACGCCTGAGGGATCCCCGGACGCCGTGGTGCGGCGGCAGGGGCCGGCGCAGTGTGATCGTGCGCGGAAACCGCGTTCCCGCGTGCTTCGCCGTGATGATGCGGTCGTCCACTACGAGCAGCCGGTGAAGGAGGGAAGCGCGCCAACCGGGCGTTCTCCTACCGCAATGGGGTGCGGGCGTGGGTCGTGATCGCGGCCGTGCCGATGATGATCCAGACCATGTTGAGCACCGCTGAGGGCCACGCCCGGTGATACGCGGAGTTGGCGGTCAGGGCGGCGGCGCCGAACAGGTTGAGCACCTGGAAGGCGACGCCGCCGGCACGGATCCGTTCGGCCGAGACCAGGGCGTAGGCCGCCAACAGGAAGGCCGCTCCCGCCCAGCCGACGGCCGCCAGGAACATCTCCACCGAACTACCGGTCCTGGTCCATGAGCGCGTAGGCCCGTACGGGGAAGGTGCCCAGGCCCTCGACCGCCGGCGGTGCGGCGGTGAAGCGGAACCCGTGGGGCGGCAGCTGCTCCAGCCCCCGCAGGTGCTCGACCACGGGGATGCCCGCGGCGAGCAGCAGGGTGTGGGCGGGGCGCGTCCCATCAGTCGTGCTGTCGATGTTGAGTGAGTCGATCCCCACCAGGGCCGGCCTCTGCTCGGCGAGCCAGGCCGCCGCCTCGGCGGTCAGGAAGGGGTGACCGTCGCCGTACTGCTCGGTGCCCCAATGCCGGTCCCAGCCGGTGTGGATCAGCACGGCCTTGCCGGTCACGTCGTGCGGCAGCAGGAGCGACCGGTCGACTCCGGGCCCCCCGGTGCCCGTCACCCGGACCACCACGCCGTCCAGGTCGGTCAGCCGCTCCAGCGCCAGCGCGGCGAGGTCGTCCCCGTCGGCGAAGCGGTGGAAGGGGGCGTCGAGGTACGTACCCGTGTTGGCCACCATCGCGATGTGTCCGATGGAGAACTCGGTACCCGGCGCATAGGTGCCGCGAGAGGCCTCGCGGGAGAGGTGCTCGCCGATCTCGGGTCCGGGCACTCCCGGAAGGGTCACCATGCCCTGGCGGATCGGATGGCTCAGGTCCACAGTCCGTCCCCCGGCACGAGCGGTCCCCGCGGTGCCGCGCGATCCCTTGTGGGGCTCGCGCAGCAGCTGCCGCTCGCTGATGCGTACCTCGCCGACCATCAGCAGACCGAGGTGGCGTACGAGCAGCTCCCCGACCTCCTGGTCACTGATGTCAGGACCCGGCACGTCCAGCCGGAACCCCTGGGTCTGCAGGGCTCCGCCGTTGGCGAAGACGACATCGGCGTCGAACTGGACGCGCCATTCCTCACTGGTTTCCATGCTCCGATGATCAGTGAAGCCCTGCTGTATTTCAATCACGATTTTCTGAAGTGCCACTACAGTTCTGCTTATGGAACTCGACCCCCGGCGGCTTCGCGTCCTGCGTGCGGTCGCTCTGCGCGGGGGTGTCATGGACGCGGCCCAGCTACTGCACCTCTCACCGTCCGCCGTGTCCCAACAGCTCGCGCAGCTGGAGCGGGAGGTGGGCCTGCCGCTGGTGGACCGCTCCCGGCGCAGAATCGGACTCACTCCCGCCGGACACCTGCTCGCCGCCCGCGCGGAACGCATCGAGCAGGAGCTGACCGAGGCGCGACGTGAACTGACGGAACTCAGCGGCCGGGTGGCCGGACCGGTCACGATCGCCGCGTTCTCCACGGCGATCTGCCACCTGGTGGCGCCGGCACTGAGCGCGATCGTGGAGGCGTATCCCGAGCTGGAACCGCGGGTGGTCGAGCTGGAGGGCCCCGCGGCCCTCCGCGAACTGCGCACCGGCGGTTGCGACATGGTCATCACCGAACACGACGGCGAGAGTGCCGAAGCCTCCGACGGGCGCGACCTGGCCTCCTCCCCCGTGGCCGACGACGAGTACCGCGTGGTCACGCCCGCGAGCTGGCCGCGGCCGGCCTCGATCCGGGACCTGGCCGGCCGCCCCTGGGTCGCCAGCCCCGACGACACCGCCTGCGGCCGGGCGCTCCTGCGGATCTGCGCCGACAACGGCTTCACCGCGCGCCGCGACCACCTGTGCAGGGAGTTCCCCACCGTCCTGGCGATGGTGGCAGCCGGTGCGGGGGCGGCCGTCGTGCCGACGCTGGCGCTCGGCCCGACACCGCCGGCACCGGTCGCGGTGCCCGCCGTGCCGGTCGTCGGCCACCGCAGGATCACCGCGCTGTTCCGCCGCTCGGGACCGGATCCCGTCGCGTCCGCCGTCGTCCAGGCGTTGCGGGAATCCGCCGATGAGGCCGGACTGATGCCGGTGCGGGTGCTGTGACCGCACAGGTCCGGCGGGTTGGACGATGAATTCCGCGACAACGTCCGGGATGAGGTCCGCGACGATGCCCTGTTCGCTACAGACCTTGGCGCCACGCGCGTCGTTGAGGTCCAGGGCTCACGCCTCGTCAGGCCAGCGGCCTTCGATGTGCACTGGACGGCACCTCCTCCGTGCTGACCGGCGTCGACCCCGCCACCATCGGCCGGCTGCTGCGGTACGACGTGCTCGAGGGCTCTCTCGACTGCCTCGTCAAGGGCCAGATCGCGGTGGCCGACTTCAAGGCCGCGCAGGCCGGCTGGCACGTGGGCCAGACCCTCCCCCTGCAGCGTCAGGACGACCAGCGCGGCAGCGTCACCATCGGCGCCGTCTACCACGCGGACGAGCAGAGCGACCTGCTGCCCAGCATCACCGCACCGGACTCCCTCGTCGCCCGCTACGACTCCACCCCGAACACCGCCGCGATCCCCGTCGCCACGGACGGCGGACCCGGCCGGGCCGCACTCGGCACCATCACCCACGCCCTCGGCGACAACCCGGCCCTGGCCGTCCTCGGCCAAGCAGCCGTCCGGGCCGAGGACAGCGGCCCCATCGGCGACCAACTCAACGTCTTCCACGCCCTGCTCAGCATGGCCCTGGTGATCGCCGCACTGGGCATCGCCAACACCCTCGCGATGTCGGTCCTCGAACGCCGCAAGGAGATCGGCACGTTGCGTGCCCTCGGCCTGGACCGCGCCGGGGTGACCCGGATGATCCGCCTGGAGGCCCTGCTCATCGGCGGACTCGGCGCGACCCTCGGCACGGTCATGGGCGTCTTCCTGGGCTGGGCGCTCGGGCGCACCCTCCAGGAGACCGTCGCGGGCTACACGTTGGTCCTCCCCTGGGGACGCCTCGCGCTCGGCGTGCTCATCGCCCTGGCCGGGGCGTTGCTCGCCTCGCTCTGGCCGGCCCGCAGAGCCGCGAACGTCGACATCGCCGCCGCGACGGCGGCACAGTGAGTTCCCGCCCACCGGCCCCCGCTCAGCGTTCCGGTACCGGCCGACCAGCCAGCCGGTACCAGAAGCGGGCCTCCTCCGGGGCACCCTCGGCGTCCGCCACATCACCGAGGAGCGCGAGCACGACGGCCGGCAGCGGGTGCGGTGCCTCGGCGGCGGGCTCGCCGGGGGCCGCCGGTGCGAGACGCGGGGTGTCAGCCGGCGCGGCGAGGCCGGCGGGGTCGGTGAGGTCGGCCGGCGCCTCCTGGTCCTCGGCCACCTGCGGGGTGTAGACCTCCTCGGCCCGGTCACGGTGCCCCGCGCTCAGCAGCAGCTCGGCGTAGTCGTAGCGGGCCACGGCCTCCGTGTCGGGGTCGCCGCACTCGATGGCCTGCTCGAACCACGGGTAGGCGTCCTCCGGCCGGCCGGCCGCCGTGAGCACCTGGCCGAGCAGCAGCAGCGCCTGCGGCCGGTGCTCGGTGTCGTCCGACGTGCCCAGCGGCAGCAACGTCCGCTCCGCCTCGGCGTACTGGAGCAGCCGGAACAACGTGCTGCCGAGGTAGCGGCGGGCCATCGGCTCCACCGAAGGGTCGCCGGAGGCGAGAGCTTCGGAGAGCAGCCGCCGGGCCTCCTCCAGGTCGTTGGTCGAGCGGCGTACGACACCGAGCAGTACGGCGGCCCGGGGGGCGGTCTCCTCATCGGCGATCTCCATGGCGGCGGCCAACAGTTCACCGGCCGCCTGCACCTCGCCCGTGTCCAGCAGGTACTCGCCGGTGCCGAGGTAGGCGAGCGCGATGGCCTCCTGGTCACCGGAGTTCTCCACCCCGGCCAGCAGCTCCTCCGCCGCCTCCTCGTCGCCGCCCCGCAGCAACTGGACCGCGAGGTAGGCGCGGGCCACCTCGGTGACGTCGGTGGGCTCGTCGTCCACCACGGACCGCAGCAGTTCCTCCGCGCTCTCGGCGTCGCCGTCCTCGACGAGGCACTTCGCCAGCTGGAACCGGGCCATCTGCGAGGCCGGGGCGACGTTCGCGTCGCTCGCGGACCGCAGGTGGCCCAGTCCCTCGGGCCGCTGCGCGTTCTGGATCAGGACCATGCCGAGTACGGTGACCGCCCAGGTCGCGACGGTGGGGTCGTCGGAGTCCGCGACGACCCGCAGCAGGCTCTCGGCGCGCGCCAGGTCGCCCTGGTCGGCGAGCATCAGGGCGAGGTCCATCCGGCCGATCTGCGACCACTGCTCGTGCCCCGAGTCGATGGCGGTCCGGTACGCGGCCTCCGCCTCCTCGTACCGGCCCTCCCCGGCGAGGAAGTCGCCGAGCAGGTCGGCGGCGCGCGGCGACTGGACCGGGTGGCCGGCGTCCACCGCACCGGTCAGCTCCTCCACCACCCGGTCCGGCTCGTTGCCCGGCGCCCTGAGCATCAGGCCGAGGTCGATCCGGGCGATGGGTGACCAGTGCTGGTGCCCGGAGCCGATGGCGGTCCGGTACGCGGCCTCCGCCTCCTCGTACCGGCCCTCCTGGGACAGGAAGTCGCCGAGCATGTCGGCGGCGCCCGGCGACAGGTCCGGGTGGCCGGCGGCGATGGCGGTGGTCAGGAGGGTCACCGCCCGCTCCGCACCATCCGGTTCGTCCGCAGCGCTGTCACCGGCACCCTCCTGGGCGCCGTCCCCGCTTCCGTCACCGTTTCCGTCACCGCGCCGCGCCAGGCCGATGACGACGTCGGCGAGGTCGACGAGAGCGGCCACCGACCAGTCCGGGTGTCCGGTGGCGATCGCCCGCTCCAGCCACTCGACGGCCGCGGGACCGTCGCCCTGCGCGGAATAGCACTCACCGAGCGCGCAGGCCGCCCTCGGCGACTGGTCGGGGTTGTCGGAGCCGGCCACCTCCAGCAGGAGTTCCATCGCCTCGTCGATGCGCTCCTGGTGCAGCAGCGTGATCGCCAGGAAGACCTTGGCGAGCGGGGTCAGCAGCGGGTGCCCGGAGCGGATCAGCGCCCGCAGCAGCGTCTCGGCCTCCTCGTACCGCCCCCGCACGATCAGGAGTTCACCCAGGCAGGCCTGGGCCAACGGCACCGCGTGGAACTGCCCGCTGTCCAGCACCGAACGGAGCAGCTCCTCGGCACGGTCCAGCTTGCCCTGGTTCACCAGCAGACCGCCGAGGTTGGCGCGGGCCATCGCGGTGATCTGGCCGGCGATCGACTCACCGACCGCCCGGGACAGGGTCCACGGCTGCTCGGCCGGCTCCGCCGGACCGCCCCGGACGATGCCCGGGGCGGCGCCCGCCCGGGACTTGCCGCGCACCGCGCCCGGCCTGCGGCCGGCCCGTACGCCCGCCGGTTCACCGTCGCTGAGCGTGAGAGCCTTGACCAACTGGGCCTGCGCCAACGGCGTCACCTCGGTGTCCCCGGCGGCGAGCACCGCCTCCAGCAGCCGCTCCGCCCGGTTGCTCTCCCCTTGTCTGACCAGCACTCCGGCCAGACCCACCTGCGCCATCTGGGAGACCTGCGGATCGCGCGATCCCACCGCGGCCTCCAACAGCTCCCGGGCCCTGGCCCGGTCGCCGGTCACCATCAGCGCCCCGGCCAGCACGACCTGCGCCAGCGGCACCACGCTCTCCACATCGGAGGCCACCGCGCTGCCCAACTGCTCCACCGCGGGACCGAACCGGGCCAGGTACAGATACATCTCGCCCAGCATCAGCGCCGCCCAGGCCGGGTTGTCCCGGTCCTCGGACGCCGTCCCGACGATCCGCAGCAGCGTCTGCTCGGCGATCTCCGTCTCGTCGCGGATCAGCGCGGTGTACGCGGTCGCCAGCAGCTCGCCGGGCGGCCGGCTGTCGGTGAGGTACTGCCAGGCGAACCGCGGCACCGCGGCCGCCGGGTCGTCGTCGCGGGTGTCCAGGTACTCCGCCATGTACGGGGTCGCGGCGTAGCCCGGGGCGCCGTCCGGCCCCGGCACCTGCTGGACCAGTGCGATGCTGCCGGCCACCGGCTGCCGGGCCCAGGCCAGCGCGGTCCGGTACCCGGCGTCGTCGGCGTCGAGTTCCGGGTGGTAGGCGAAGAGGTAGGCGTCGAACAGTTCCCGCAGTGCCTCCTCGGGGACGCCCTCGGCCAGGCCCATCCGCAGCCAGTCGGTGGCCGCCCGCGCCAGTGCCCAGCCTGCCGGGTCGCTGTCCGCGCCGTCGTTGAAGCGCTGCTCCAACCCGGGTGCGGCGACCATGAGTTCACCGATGCCGCGGACGTCGAAGTCCTCCCGGGGGTACAGCTCCCGGGCCCGCTCCGTGTCCTCCGTGCTCAGCAGCGACGGCAGTTCCACGGTCCGCGCCTTGGCCAGGACGGTTCGGGTGGTGCGGCCGACATCGTTCTCCATGCCGGTGAGGGCGGCCCGGTGCTTGGCCGGGATGGTCGCCACCACCGTGAACCCCGGCTGGCGGGTGAACCGTTCGAGGATCTGCAGGTCCAGGCCCCCGGGCCGCAGGAAGCGGTGCAGGTCGTCCAGCCAGACCACCACCGGGTCGGAGCCGGTGGGCAGCGGCAGCAGCCGGCTGAGATCGTCCAGCACCCGCCGGTCCTGGCCGTCCGGGCGCGGCACGATCAGCCGGGCGCCGGGCATCGTCCGCAGCAACGCCTCGTACAGGGTGCGGGACTTGCCCGCCTTGGACCGGCCGGCCAGCACCACGAACCGCTCCTCGGCGAGGTACGCGTCCAGCTGGTCGTCCTGGGGGCGGCGGGACACGTAGGGCGCGCCGTCCCGCAGGTCGCTGTACTTGGAACGGGAGACCCCGATGTCGTGCGGATCCACCTCGTCCACCCGGGGGATCGCGCCGTCCCCGGTCAGCGGCAGCCACAGCAGGCCCTCCAGCCGGTCGCGCAGCTCGGTGGTGGTGGTGTCCCTGATGTACGGGGCGAGGCCGGGCCAGTACCGGGCCACCGTCTCGACCCGGACGGCGTACGCGGTGCGCCGGTCCACCGCGACCACCTTGTCGCGGGCGACCAGCATCCCGACCACGCCCTGGAGGTTGACGTCCCACACGGGCGAGCCGGAGAAGCCCTGCTCGAGCCCCCAGCCGGCGTGCGGTCCGGCTTCGACCTGGAGCCACTCGTCGCCGGCGTGCCCGATGATCTCGCCACGCACCGGCACGCCCTGGCGGCGGTGTTCCGCCGGGTAGCCGTACGCCCGGAAACGGTGGTCCCAGGTGCCGGTGCCGGTGGTCCGCAGCGGGGCCGGCAGCGCCTCCGGGGGCGCCGGCGCGCCGAGTTCGAGCACCGCCACGTCGCCGGTCTCGTCGCCGGCGTCCGGGTGCCAGCCGTCGGCCACCACGGTCGCGGGCAAGGGGTCGTGCGCGGACGCGAACTGGAAGCGGACGAACACCGGCTCCGCCGGAACGCCCGGGGCCCGGCCCGACCGCACCACATGGGCGCAGGTCAGCACATGCCGCGGCGTCACCAGCAGGCCGGCGCCGACCGGGTCCCCGGTCGCCGACCGGCGCACGCTGACCAGCCAGGGCGGCCGCTCCCGGTCCGGGGCCACCGGACTCAGGCCGTGCCGCCGGCGGCGGGCCGGCTCCAGTGCACCTTCACCGTGAAGTGGCCCTCGATCGCGCTCTTCGCGATCACCATGCCGGACTCCGCGTTGAACTTCATCCCGAACTCGATCTCGTACGAGTCCGGTCCCAGCGCCCGTACCGAGTCGATCACCGACCGGAGTGCCGGCCGGGCATGGTCGAGGGCGTCCTCCAGCCGCTGCCCGGCCCGCACCACTCCGCCCGGCTCCCGGGAGATCCGCTCCAGTCCCGGCGCGTCATCGGCCACCTCGACCTGCAACGACGTGCCGTCCGGACCCTCGAAACGCACGATCTCACTCATTGGCCCCCCAAGTGCCTTGTGAATCAAGGATGTTGGAACTCCCCTGCCGGTGATCGTAATAGCCCGAACGCCGGATCGGCGCGGGTTTGCGGCGATACGATGACCGTCTTGCGGCGCGGCCCAGAAGACGGCCCGCCGAGCGGTCGACTGGGGGGACGGTGGCCGACGTGGGCGACGCCAGGCAGGAGATCGCCGCCGCGCTGGCGGACACCGCGGTGGGCGAGCCGGAGGCCGCGCTGCGGGTCCTCGGCCGGGCACTGCGCTGGTCCGCCGCGGCACTGGGCGATGTGGACGGCGGCGCCGCGGGCAGCCGCGCCCTCGTCGCGCTGTTCGCGCTCGACGACGCGCTGGAGGAGAGCCGCGGGCTGGCCGAGGCCATGGCCGGGCTGCTGGCCGTGGCCGCACCCGGCCAGGGGCCCGGCAGCCGCACCGAGGAGCTGATGCGGCAGCTCACCGATCTCAGCGAACGGGTCGAAGGCGAACGCGCCGCCCTGGAGAAGCTCGCCGCCACCGAAGAGGCGTTGCGGGACCGGCTGGCCGCCCACGAGGGGCTGCGCCGCCAGGTCGACGAACTGCGGCGGCTGGAACGGCTGGTGCTCGCCCTGGACGCGCTCCAGGAGCAGCAGGAGGTCATCGCCCGGCGGCTGGCGGAGCTGCGGGGCCGGGACAGCGGCGTCGACGAGGCGCTGTGGACCAGCAGCGACGCGCTCGTCCGGCTCTCCGACGACCAGCTGGCCGCGCTCGCCCCGCAGACCCGGCAGGTGCTGGAGCGGGCCGCCGACGCCCAGCGGGCGCTGGCCGCCCAGGAGCGTGAGCACGCCGCGAGCGCCGCGGAACTCGCCGCGTACCAGGACCGGTCGGAGCGTATCCGCAGCGAACGCGGCGGGCAGCTCGCGTCCTTGCGGCGGTACGCCGCCGCCGACCGGGATCTGGCGCGCGCGTTGCAGACGCCGCAGGGCGCGCCCGCCGGGACCGCCACCGAGGAGCAGCAGATCTCACTGGCGGAGGTGGAGACCGCCGCCGCCGACATCGAGCGGCGGCTGCGTGCGGCGGACGACGCGCTGACCCGGGTGCTGGCGGAGCGGGAGCTCCAGGACCGGGACGGGCGGTTCATGGTGCAGCGCACCGGCTGAGGCGCCGGACCGCCGGCTGCACGGACGCCGTCGGCCGGGCGGCCGGGCCGCCCGCTCATCGTCTGCCCGGGTGCGTGCGGCCGGGCGGGTCCGGGACGTCGGCCGGGAGGAATTCGGAGGGGGCGGCCGGGCCGGGTGCGTGCCGTGCGGGATCGTCGGGCTTCGCGAACTCTCCGCCGCCGCGCACGAAGCGGTCGGCCATCCGCCCCTCCATGGTCTCCAGCAACTTCCGGACCGTCCGCGCGTTGCCGAAGCCCCTGGGATCGGTCCGCTGGGAGTCCTCCAGCCAGGCGGCGGCCCGCTCGGGCACACCGGTTCCCAGGGTGCAGCCGTCGGCGGCGGCCATCCGGCTCAGGATCTCCACCAGGTCCTTGATCGCGTAGTGCGGGAACGGCACCCGTTCGGCGAACCGCGACGGCAGCCCGGGGTTGCCGGCCAGGAAGGCGTCCATCTCCCGTGGGTAGCCGGCCGCGATCACCACCAGCCGGCCCCGCCACTTCTCCATCTCCAGGGTCAGCGTGTCGAGCGCCTCGGCCCCGTACCCCCCGTACTGGCTGTCCTGGACCAGGCTGTACGCCTCATCGATGAACAGCACGCCGTCGAGCGCGTCCTGTACGGCCTGTTGCACCATCGGTGCGGTCTGCCCGAGGTACGAGCCGACCAGGGTCGCCCGGCCGGCCTCCACCACATGGCCCTTGCGCAGCAGGCCCAGGTCGCGGAAGAGCGTCCCGACCATCCGGGCCACCGTCGTCTTGCCGGTCCCCGGGGGCCCGGTGAACAGCAGGTGCGGGGCCGCGAACCCGCTCTGCCCCCTGGCCTGCCGCAGCCGCAGCCGGTTGGTGAGGCTGGTCAGCACCTCGCGGACCGGGCCGAGGCCGACGTAGGCGTCGAGTCCGGCCAGCAGCGCCGCCGGGTCGGGTGCCGGGCGGTCCAGGTACTCGGCGTAGCGCTCGGGGATGTCCTCGGGCAGCACCGGCTCCGTGACCCGCCGGCGGACCCGGGCCGCCCACCGCGTGAAGACGGCGTCGGCGAGGGTGCGCATGTCCCGTGCGTTGCCGAAGGCCTCGTCGCGCGTCTCGTGCAACCGGTCGACGATCTGCCGTAGTTGCGCCTCGGTCTCCTCGGCCGCGCGGGCGCCGTGACCGGCCAGCCGCCGCAGCGCGATGTCCGCCAGGACCTCCGCCGGGTAGTCGGGGAACCTGAGCACGTTGTCCTCGGGGAACCGGCTGGCCAGCCCGGGGTTCGCGGCGAGGAACTCGGCCATCTTGTCCGGATAGCCGGCCACCACCACGACCAGCCGTGCCCGGTCGTCCTCCATCCGCCGCAGCAGCACCTGGATGGCCTCGCTCCCGAAACCGTCCTGCTGATCGCTGAGCCCGTACGCCTCGTCGATGAACAGCACCCCGTCCAGTGCCCGGTCGACGGTCGCATCGGTCAGCCCGGCCGTCTGGCCGACGAAGCCGGCCACCAGGTCCGGGAGCTTGGCCTCCACGACATGGCCCCGGCTCAGCAGCCCGAGATCGCGGTATATCTCGCCGACCAGCTTGGCCACCGTCGTCTTTCCGGTACCCGGGTTGCCGGTGAACACCAGGTGCAGGGAGGGCGGTTCGAAGCCGGCCGGGCGGCCGGCCCCCAGCTCCTCCATCGCCTCGACCACTCCGCGCAGCTGCTCGAAGTGGTTGCGGATCACGTCCATGCCCTGGAGTGCGTCCAGGCGTTCCCACGGGTCCCGGTGGTCGGTGACGGCGCCGCCACCGAGGATGTCGCGCACCACGGCGCCGTTCAGCGCGCGCTCCGGCGGGTTGGTCAGCTGCCGCAGCGACCCCCGCCAGGTGCGGGTGCTGCGCGGGTGGGTCGCCAGCGCCTTGACGATCGAGTCCAGCTCCCGCCAGTCCTCGATCCGCAGCCCCCACCGCAGCCGGGCCACATGGATCAGCCGTTCCAGCTCCGCCCCCTGCGGGTGATCGATCCGCACCGTGCCGGGCCGGCCCGACAGCGCGGCCTGGCCGCGGACGAACGTCTCCAGCAGGGGGAAGTGCCGGCGTGCCTCCACGTACTGCGCCACGTCCTCCAGCGACGGTTTCCGGAAGACCATCACCCACAGGTTCCCGTCGTCGCCGTGCTGGGCCCACTGGGCCATCGCGCTCGCCAGCGGGCGGGCCGCCTCGGTGTGTTCCAGAAGTTCCTCGGCGAAGGAGAACACCACCGCGGTCCGGGGCCGTGCCCGCTGGAGATAGCCGAGCAGTGTCATCACCCCGAACGGGTCGCTCCAGCCCGGCGCCGGTGCCACCGGCGTCCCGTCCGCGCCGGGCCGCCGGGGGCCGGTGGCGGGGCGGCGCCCGAGCCGGGAGCGGTGCCCGGGCTCGCGTTTTGGTGCGGGGCGCGGAAGCCCGGCACCACCAGATTGCCCATCGGACCCCGCATCCCCGGCGTGCGCATGGCCCCGGGACCGCCGGCGGCCGGCCGCCGTCCCGTGCCGCCGCCCCGGACCGACAGGTCGCGGGACCTGGTGTCCAGGAAGTACACCGGGTGCTGCAGGGAGCAGAAGGCGATCCGCTCGTACCCTTCGGCCCGCAGCAGTTGCCACAGGGTCTGTTCCAGGTCGCACACGAGGTAGGCGCTGTTGACGAAGACGTCGCTGACCCCCGGGCCGTACAGCACGGTGAACGGCTCGCCGCTGCGCAGTGCGGCGCCGGCGAACCGCTCCACCGTCGGCCCGGGCACGACGGGCGGCGCCTGCGTCATACGCCGCCCGCCCCGGGGCGCGACTGCCCCTTCCGCAGTGTCTGGTTCTGTTCCGTGGCCCGGGTGCGCCGCTCCGCCTCCGCGCGGTGCCGCTCGATGTCCAGCAGCTCCGGGTCGGGTGCTCCCGGCTCGGACACCGGCCGGGACGCGTTGTGGCCCTCGCCCTTGAGCGCCTCCTGGATCGCCTCGGCCCGGCCCCGCAGCTCCGCCTCCGAGGTGACGTCATGGTCGTAGGACAGCACCCGCACCACGCACTCGCCGGAGTCCCGGGCCGCCTGCGAGATGTCCAGCACGATCTCGTTGCCGTTGTCGTGCTGGAGCTTGGCGTAGTAGGCGCCCCGGGGGTCGGCGTCCTGGTACTCGCCGTCCACGAAATCGTAGAAGGCCAGCTCGCCGAGGGTCTGGGCCACCGCGTCCGCCAGGTTGACCCGGATCTGCGAGGCCAGGTGCCGCATGCCCGCCTGTGCGACCGTGTCGCCGAGGGTGCGCTCCAGCCGGGGCGCCTCCCGCTCGCGCAGGCCGTGCAGCGCCTCGACGTCCGTCCCGTCGTCCCGGGCCTGGGACAGTCCGTCGGCCGTCTCCTGCCGCAGACCGTCCAGTTCGTCCCTGGACCAGAACTCGACGTCGAGCGTGAAGCCCTCCATCGCGGTTCCGTCGGCCCCCAGCACCGGCCGCTCCAGGTTGCCCTCGATCAGCCGCTCCACCCGCACCAGCGACTCGACCGCCGCGGTCTGGGCCGAGCACCGCTCCAGTTCGCGCTGCTCGGTGTCCACCCGCAGCTCGCTCAGCGAGTGGTACGTCTCCTGCGCGAGCGCCAGCGCGGCGTCGAACCGGCCCTGTGCCAGGTTCTGCCCGGCGGTGGCCAGCCGGGCCTGGAGCCGTTCCAGCTCCTGCGGCGCGTACCGCTCGTGCAGCCCGGCCTCCGCGATCAGCCCGGCCATCACGTTCGCGTCCGCCAGCCAGGCCCGTACCGTCTCCTCGGCCCGCGCCCGGTCCTCCTTCATGATGTCGATGTCCGCGGCCAGCCGGGCCGTCTCCGCGCGCCGCTCGGCCCGTTCGGCGGCGAGTGCCTGCCGGACCTGTGCCTGCTGCTCGGCGAGCGCCTGTCGGGTCTCCTCCCGCAACCGGCCTGCCGTCGCGGCCAGTTCCCGGTGCAGGTCCTTCGCCTGTTCCTGCAGCCGCCGGGTGGTGTCGGCCTCCAACCGCCGGGTCTGCTGGCTGAGTTCGCCCATCGCCGCTTCGTGCCGCTGCTGGCGCTCCGACACCCGGGCGAAGGTCCGGTCGAGGTCGGCACGCGTCTGCGACCGTATGTCCTCGACCAGGCCCGGAAGGGTGCTCAGTACCTCCTTCAGCTGCTGCGCCTTGCGTTGGACGCGGTACCACTCCGCCTCGTCGACCGAGATGCGCTTCCTACCGCTCATCGTTCTCCAGCTCCCTTCCGGGGGACGTGCGGCCGCGGACGGAGTCGACCGCGGTGTCGAAGGCGGCCAGCAGCCCGGGCGGCGGTACGCCGATGAGCAGGGCCTCCCGGCCGGTGACCGCGATCTCGGCGGTCCGCGGTCGGTCGCCGAAGTCGTAGCCCTGGCCGGCCAGCCGCCCGGTCAGGTGGTGGACCCGCTGGTTGGAACTGCCGCGCAGGCCACGGCCGTCGTCGAGCGCGGCGACGTACCGGCCGTCGATCAGCACGTCCACCGCCGCCAGCAGGTCCGGCACACCCGGTGTCGGCGGGCGGGCGCGCAGGGCCGGCAGCCGGTGCCCGGTGAAGCAGATCAGCGACACGTCCCTGACCTCCCGTGCCAGCCGGACCACTTCGGCGAGGCCGGCTGCCTGCTCCATCGGCTCGCCGCCGGAGAACGTCAGCCCGGTCACCCGGGGGTCTGCCAGCAGCTCCGCCGCCAGCTCCCGCGGGGTGGCCCGGCGGGCCTCGTGGAACGGGATCCAGTCCGGCGACATGCAGCCGGCGCAGTCGAACGGGCAGCCCTGCACCCACAGCACCGACCGCACCCCGGGTCCCAGCGCCTCGGTGCCGACCCGGATGGCCGCCACGTTCAGCGCCGCGCCGGCGCCGTTCACCGGGCCCGTCCGCCGACCGGGACCTTGCCCGTCACCGGCGCCGGCTCGTGGGTGAACCGCACCCCGTTGATCACCACGTGCCCGCCGGGCACGCAGGTGGCCCTGCTCTCCCGGGCGATCGAGCCGTCCGGGGTGTACCGGATCAGCAGGTCGACCCGCGCGCCCCGGTCCGTCATCCGCCGCCGGCCCCGCACCCGGCCGTCGCCGCCGACCGTCGTCGGCCGCAGCCGCCGGCCGCGCCCGGCCAGCGCTATCCGCTCCGGGATCTGCGGGTCCAACGCCCGGACCAGCAGCAGCGTGCCGGTCAGCCGGGGCCGGTGCGACCGCCGCCACACCAGCCAGCCGATCAGCAGCGCCAGTGCCAGACCGCCCAGCAGGGCGGGCAGCAGGACCGCGGAGCCCACCGTGGCCCGCAGCGGCACCGCCGCCCCGGTGACCCGCACCTCCCGCGGGACGCCCAGCGAGATGTCGGGGGCGAGCGGCTGCTCCCAGGGCGAACCGACCCGCCCGGTCAGCCGCAGCACGGCGTTCGCGTCCTCGGTCCGCCGGAACGGCACCGGTCCCGCGGACAGCTTGCCCCGCAGTTGCACGTCGAAGGTCCGGGACGTGCCCGGTTGCAGCGTCACCTCGTCCGGCAGCCCGCTGACCGTGATCGACGCGTCCGCGACGGACGCCCGCAGCCCGGTGACGGTCAGCGGCACCCGGCTGGTGGTGGACCGCAGCGTCAGGTGCTCGGTGGCCGAGCCGTCGGTGAGGTCGGCCCGGCCGTCGCCCGCCCAACCGGCCGTCATCCCTTTGCCCTTGTCCCCGGCGAGCAGCAGCGCCGCCTGCCGGGCCCGGGTCCGGTCACCGGCCCGGGCCAGATAGCCGCCTAGGTCCTGGATGTTCTCCGGCCGCAGCTCCGTGGTGTCGGGAACGACGGTCCCGAGCAGGTCCGCGCCGGACGCCCCGGTGCCCAGCGGCAGTGCGTAGCCCGCCAGTTCGGCCCGTTTGCCGATCGCGGCCGCGCGCTGTGCCAGCGCCGTCCAGGCCGGTCCGGTGGACTTCGGGTAGCGCGAGCCCGGGGCCGGGTCCTGCTGCCCGTCGGTGAGCAGGACGACGGATGCCACCGGAGAGGCGTTGCCCCGTTCCAGCTCGGCGAGCGCCTTGTCCAGAGCGGCACCGATGTCGGTGGCCCCCTGCGGATTGGGCCCGGCGGGCAGATGGGACATGATCGCCGCGGTGTCGCCCGCGGAGCCGATGTACTGGATCTGCGGGCGGGAGTCGAAGGTGATGAGCTCGACGTGGTCCTTGGGCGTGAGGCCGTCCAGGAAGGGGCGGAGCGTGGCACGGACCGTGTCGTAGCGGCCGTCCTGGGTCATCGACCCCGACGTGTCCACCAGGATCGCGTAGTCGGCGGGCTCCTGGCCCAGCTGCAGCGCCTGGTAGACCTCCGCCCGGGTCGGGTGGGCCGCGTCGGCCGGCACGGCCTGGGCCGGCGCCGCCGCCAGTGCCGGGGCGGCCAGTAACGCGATGCTGAGTACGGCGGCGCACCTGCGGACGGTACGGAGCGCCCGCGGTCGGACGGTGTACTTCACGAACGCACTTCCTTCAGGTCGGTCGGCAGACTGCCGAGCGGGTATTCGCTGGGCGCCCCCGTGCCCAGCGGTTGCAGCACCAGGCGCGCCGTCCCGTCGACGGCGACGCGCACGCCCACATGGAAGCGGTCGCCCTCGCCGCCGTCAGGCAGCAGCAGGGTCTGTACCGGCGCGGTGCGGCGCCCCGCTGTGTCGCGCACCCGCACCCGCACCGGTCGCCCGGCGGCGGTGCCCTCCGGCCCGGTCCGCAGCCGGACCCGCTGCCCGTCGGCCTCCGCGAAGACGGTGGCGCCGCCCGGCTCCAGCGCCCCGGCCGCGCTCAGCAGCAGCTCTTCGTCCCGCGGCCGGCCCGCCACCGTGCGGTGGGTACCGACGCACACGGCGTACGGGTAGCGGTCCGCGGGATCGATCCGTCCTGCGGCGACCAGGGCGGCCCCGTAGACGGCGGCCAGCGCGGGGTCCACCCCGGCCGGCAGCGCGACGGACTCCCCCTGGCGCTCCGTCAGATGCCGGACCAGCGGCAGGAAGCGGGCGGCGCCACCCACCACGACCGCCGCGCCGCGCGGCTGATCGTCGGACGCCTCGTCCAGCACCTGGTCCAGGCAGGTGGTGAGCCGCGCCAGGGCCCGGAGCACCGCACCCGCGGTGATCTCCCGACCGGCCACCTGGTGCACGGCGAGGTCGTGGTAGCGGTCCGGATGCGACTGCGCCTGGGTCAGCATCACGTCCAGCCGCAGCGCGGCACCGTCCGCCTCCCGTACGGCCGCGAGTGCCTGGCGCTGTGCCTCCTCGGCAGGCAGTCCCGCCGACAGCAGCAGGGCCGCGTCGAATCCGGCGGCGTAGCCGTCGGCGGGCGCCTGCCGCGCGTCGCCGGTCACCGCCACCGTTCCGGGCGTGACGGCGCACACCGCGACCCGCGCCTCGGTCGCGCCCAGGTCGCACACCGCGTACCGGCCGGCCGTCACCGTGCCGGTGTGCCGCAGCAGCGCCAGCACCGCGTGCGGGGTGCCCAATGCCCGGAACCGCGGCGCCCGGCCGGTGCCGTGCAGCGCGGTCAGCGTGTCCGCGCCCCGGCGGGCGTGCTCGGCCCGGTCCCGCTGCGGGACGACCAGCACCACCTGGTCGGGGACGCCGTGCGCGTCGCGGTACGCGGTGTACGCCGCGCGCAGCGCGGTGGTGCGGTGCGTGCCGCCCGGCTCGGCCGGCGCCGGCAGGCCCTCCCCCGGCACCGCCCCGGGCAGCCCGACCAGTTCGGCGGTTCCGTGCGGGCCGATGTGCGCGATGCGGACGTAACGGGCGCCGACGTCCACGGCGATGGCGCTCACTGGGGCCCTCGCTTCCGGAACGGCATGGAGGGCAGGGAGGGCAGATGCCAGCCGGACCTGCCCTGGTGGTCCTGGTCGTCGCTCACCGCGGGCCCGCCCTCGGGAACGGGTACCGGCGTGGGCGCGAACGGCTGTTGGTACGGCGGCTGGGGAGCACCGGCGACCGGTGGGCGGTCCTGCGAACTGCCGCCCGGTGGCTGGGCGGAGGGTGGCGGCGGGGTGCCCAGAGCGGCGAGGAGTTGCTGGTGCCGGTGCACCTGCCCGGTACTGAAACCGTGCATCTGCCGGACCAGTGCCGTGTACCGACCGCTGCGGTGCAGCGCCCTGTACAGCTCGATCCCCAGCGCGGTCCGCTGTTTTTCCAGTTCCACCGAGGCGTAGAAGGCGAAGAGCGGTCCGTACCGTTCGACGGCCGAGGCCACCTCGTGCAGCAACTGCCGGGAGAAGCCCCGCTCGCCGTACGCCGCGGTGACGATCCCGCACCAGTGCGGGTACGACTGCCCGTTCCTGATGGCGAGCCGCACGTCGCGCGCCGGGCGCAGCCAGTCAAGACCGGGCCGGCGCTCCAGCGACCGCAGCGTCCCGTCGGTCAGGTCGAGGTCGAGCCAGGGCTCGTAGGTGTCCCGGGTGAGCCGGGTGACCAGTCCGTCCAGCACGGTCGACTCGGTGGAGCGGAGCCGCCTCATCAGCCGTTGCAGCACCGTCCACCGGGCGTCGCCCGGCGCGTCCCCGAGCAGCGTCTCGATCGCCAGGTCCTTCAGGACGGGGTCGGCGTCGATGCGTCGCACGACGGCGTCCGCGTACCCGTCGAGTACCTCCTGGCCGGTGAGCCGGGCCAGCCTCGGCAGGGGTGCGATGGTGCGGGAGGAGTCGTGCGCGCGGACCAGCACGTCCAGCAGATCGGCGTCCGCGGCCGCCCTCGGCATCGATTCCGTCGCGTCCGGCGACGCCACGGCGTTCAACAGCGCCGACAGCTCCCGCCGGTGGTCGCTCCGCGGGACCTCCCGCAGCGCCGGCCACAGCAGGCCGACCGTGGCCGGCTGCCGGTTCTCGGCGGCGATCTCCAGTGCCACCCGCCACCCGGTGCCCTTCGCGTGCGCCGAAGTGAAGTCGGCCGCGTCGGCCTCGATGGCCTGGTCAGGGGCGAGCCGGCCGGTGATCACGGCGGCGAAGCGCAGCCAGCCCGGCCACCGGTCGAGGTCGGCGGCGATGGCCGATGCGACGATGCGGGCCAACGGCGACCGGTCCCGGCCCGGCTCCATGAGGGAGGCCAGCCAGGCGTGCCCGACGTCGCTCCGGTCGAGCACGATCCGGTCGGCCACGGCGGACGTGTGCGCGTGCTTGCGCTCGACGAAGTAGGCCAGTTCGCCGACCCAGACCGGATCCTGGCCCGGCGCGGTCACGAGGGCCGTGAACAGCTCGTCGAACAGGCCCGGGTGCCGGACCTCGAACTCCCGCAGCACACCGAGGTGGCTCTTGGCCCGGGCGAAGCTGTCGCTCGTCGCACCGAGCGCGATGACGTCGGCGGCCAGCAACCGCGGTGTCGACCGGAGCCAGTGCTGTTCCAGCAGTTCCCGGGCCTGGCCGCCGTCCGGGCCCGGGACGAGCCGGAAGAGGAAGGACACCAGCACGGCCTGATGGTGCTCGGCCAGCGACTCCATCCGGTGCAGGTGCAGCAGCCGGACGACGTCGCGCAGGTTGCCGCGGCCCTGTTTGATGTCGCTCACCACGGAGCTGAGCAGGTCCATCTCCCGCAGCAGGTGCAGTGCCTGAGCGGCCTCCTGAACCGGGACGACCGCGGTGGCGGCCAGCAGGTGCTCGACCATCGCGACGGTCGGCTCCTGCTTCTGCCGCATGCGCCACAGTTCGGTGAGGTACGCACGCGCCGTTTCGCCCTGGGGCTCCGGCGGCAGACCGCTGCCCAACGCCACCTCCATCTGCCCGGCCCGCGCGCCGGGTGCGAAGACCAGCCGCAGCTGGTGCTCGGACCTGCCGGTCCAGGTCGCCCCGCTCAGCCAGGCACGGCAGCCGTACGGCAGCAGCGCGCACACGGCGTCCAGGATCTGTACCCGCCGGTCGGTGTCCGGGACGGGGCCGCCCGGCGGCACCGTGATCACCACCCGGCGGCCGTCCAGCAGCAGCGCCGCGACCCCAGCGGCCCAGCCGAAGTCCAGCTCCTCCACCGTCGCGGCGAGCTGGGCGGCGTCGGCGCGGGCCGCCTCGAACGGGACACGGTCGTCGGACCGTTCGGGCGACCGCACGCGGGCCGCGCCCCGGTCGAGCCCGGTCCAGGTCAGTCCGGCCGTGCCGGCCTGCTGCCACTGCAGCAGCATCAGGCTCCAGGAGTAGCTGGCCGCACCGGTGGCGTCCCGGGTGCCGTCCCATGTCATCTCCGCCACCGCGCACACGGGAACCGGCTCGTCCGGCACGGTGCCGAGGAACACCCGCCACGGCAGCGCGCCCACCGGATCGCGGTCGTCCGGCGTTCCGGTCGTGGCTCCGAACAGATACCGCTCGGCCCGGACCTTCGGCAGGCTGCCGCCCAGCATCTCGTACCCCATGCTGTGGCCCTGGTGCTTGCCGAGCACCGCCCAGTCGGCGGGCAGCGTGCTGTCGGAGCCGCCGCTCACCGCAGGCGCCCCTTACGACCGTCGACGCGGATCCGGCGCTCCAGGTCGATCAGCGGTTCCAGGACGTTGATCGGCTCGGGCGAGGTGCAGATCCGCGGTTTGCCGTCGACGGACTCCACGTTGAGGTAACTGCGGTAGTCGAACGTGTGCTGCGGGTTGAGCCGGAACCCGATGGCCGACGTGGCGTAGTACGAGATGCGCTCGGGGTGGAAGAAGTTGTTCAGCCCGTCGCGCACCAGGCGGGCGGTGGAGCCGCGGAACTCGTCGCAGAGCCAGGAGAAGAAGCCGGCGCTCTGCTCCGCGGGCACCCGCGGAATCTGGGACCCGACCGAGTCCTGGGTGACCCAGCCGGCCCGTACGGCGGGTTCGAAGATGGCGGGATCGTCGAACTTCGCGACACAGACCGACACATAGTGCGGCAGCCTGCCCCGGTGGTGTCCGCCCGCGTCACGGACCCGCGCGTTCAGCGCGTTGAGCGTCGCGTAGAAGTAGTTCAGGCTCTCCGTCCCGCTCTTGCCGTCCAGCAGCGGGTCGAAGAGGTAGATCAGCCCCTTGGCCGCGGCCAACTGGTCGAGGATCTGGGCGTGATGGGGGTTGTTGCGGTTGAACGCCTCACCCATCACGTCCTGGACGTCCAGCACGAAGCCCAGTTCACGGGTCTTCCCGAACCTCCTGGCCGGGCCCTCCTGCCCTTGGAAGGACCAGCTCAGACCCTCCAGTCCCACGGTGGCGTCCGGGAAGACGCGGCTCATGGTCAGCCGTTCGACGCTGTCGTTGAGGAATTCGGTGGCCTGCGGAGTCATCCCGCCGATCACCCAGTTGTCCGGGCTGTGCCGGTGGTGCTGCATCGCCGCGATCGGCAGGGCGCCCAGGAAGGTCGTCTTGCCCGACCGGGGCGCACCCCACAGTCCGATCCGCACATGGTCCGTGGCGGAGGCGACGCCCGCCGGCGCGGTCGGGATCCGCAGCGGCGCGAGGTTGCCGTCCGGTACGGCATACGTCTGCTGCGGCGCCGACTCGTACCCGTGGGCCGGTGCCGGCGGAGTCTCCGGCGGGTGTGCCGGCGGCCGGATGTAGGCCAACGAGCCCGGCCCGGCCGGCGGCCGGGAACCGCTCTCCGGGGTCCCGCCGGGCGGGGACGCGGGAGGGGCGGGGATGATCGGCGGAGTGCCGAGGGGGGTCGCTTGCGTCTCGTCTCGGTCGAACTGGGCCATCGTGTCTCTCCTCGTACCGGAGCTGGGGGTCACCGCAAGGCGGTGGCGAAGGCGAGCGGGCAGGGTGGGCCGTCCGACCGCCATGCCGGGGTCAGTTCCGCCGCCACGTCGGCCGGGGCGTTCCTGCCGGGCTGGAAGGAGCCCTCCGCCGACAGGGCGGCCCACGTACCGCGGGCGTAGTCCCCGACGGGATCAGGGCTGCCGGGCGGACCTGGCGGGGTCTGATCCGCCCGGGTCAGCACCCGCACGCCGTGCCCGCGCAGCGCGTGCAGTTCGTGCTTCCAGTCGGCGCCGAGCGGACAGGACGGCACCGGGCCGCGCAGCACGGGCATCGCGGGCGGGCGGCGGGCGACGATCAGCACGGTGCGCCGGGTGGCAGCCGCGGCCCGGGCGGGCACCACCGCCAGCCGGACGACCGCTTTGAGCGCGTCCTCCAGCGACGACGTCGTGTCCTGGCGGCGCAGGGCCGGTTTCCAGCCCGCCAGTTCCGCCAGGACGTCCCCGGCCGGGCCGGCCGGACGCGGCAGCAGCAGGGTCGGCCGCTGCGTGTGGCTGTTCTCGTGGATCACGTGGTCGTAGTGGCCCACCACACCGACGCGCAGCCCGGCCCCGCCGTTCCGTCGCGCGAGTTCGGTGACGACCTCCCCGACGAAGTCCAGCCGTTCGGCGGTCTCGGCCGTATCGGCGCCGCTCATCTCGACGGTGAACCAGACCTCCAGCCCGGGCGGGCGGATGATCCGGCGGGGAAGGCCGCTGATCAGAGCCGGGATGTCGAGGGCGGGACGGCCGTTCTCGGCCGGCGCCGCCCGGCCCGTCAGACGCACATCGCCCGGGCCCCGTAACTCGAAGGTCAGCCGGGCGGTGCCGAGCGCGTGGAGTTCCGTGCCCGGGGCGGACAGCACCGCCGCCCCCGTCCCGTCGGCCGCCGGCCTGCCGGCGAGTACCGGCAGCAGCACCGGCGTACCGTCCTCGATCCCGCCGTGCACGGTGACCGCCGCGGTCGCCGTCCCGCCGGCGGGCAGCCGGGATCCGGCCGGGAAGAGCACCTCGGTGTACGGGTGCACGGCGCCGGTGCGGTCGTCGAACCGGGCCAGCAGCAGCGTGTGGTCGAGCAACAGGGGTGCTGTGCGAAGCAGTTCGTCCACCGCGCTCTCGGCGCCCGGCACGCCGGGACCGCTCGACGGTTCGGGGCCCGGCCCCGCCTCGGCCCGCAGCGGATAGGCGGCGCGCAGCAGGTCCGCGGCCCGGTCCAGCAGCACCCAGCCGGACCGGCGGCTCAGCAGCACCATCGAGTGGGCGTAGGAGGGAGGCACGTACGCCTTCAGCCAGTTCGCCACCGCCGTGTCGAAATCCGCCCGGCCGACCAGGGGAAGGGTGCCGATCCCGCCGGCGAGCTGGAATCGGCGAATTTCCGGCCGCTGGTCGAGAAGCGGGGCGACGGAGCGCCACTCGGTACTTCCGGCGTCGGTCTGCCGGGGTATCCCGTTCACGTCGGCGGAGGCTCTGATCATGCTGACGCAATCAGGGCCGAATTCGATGAACACTAACTCCTTGATACGCCCGTTGATCAAATCGGCGAGGATCTCGGGCCATCGCGCGGAGTCCTGCATCGACAAACCATTCGGTACGCGGGAACCGGCCACCGGGCTTTTCGCCCCCGGTCGCGCGGGTCCGCCGCGAATCACCTCGGCGAGCTGTCCACCGTCGCCCGCACCCGCGTTCGAAAGCGCCGCCGCCCTGGTGTCCCAGGCGTGTCCGGCCGCGTCAACGGCCGCGAGGTCCCGCTGCCGATCGGTCTCGGTCAGTTCCCCCAGTACCGGATCGGCCCGCATGGGCCATTGACAGCCGCCGCACAGGTCCTTGTCCTCATCCGGAATTCCGCACACCGGACATGCTTGATCATTCCCCCCGGCCAATGATCCCTACCCCCCGGATACACATGAGCCGCGTACGGCCCCGCTCGTCCTGTTCGCCCCCCGGCGAACGGCCGCTAACCGGAACGACTGGGCCCCGGATAGTTCATGGTTGCACAGTGCGGGTGGAATGCGACGGGCTTTGGTCACAGCAGAGTGCACGATCCTCCCTTTCTTTTCGGACCGGCCCCCAAGGGCCCATGGGCGGCGCGTGCACGGTGCGGCCGTCCTGGCCGACGCCCTGCTCCGGTCGCGGCCCCTCACCGGCTCGCCCGCGACGGAACGAGCGATCCGGCTCGCGGACATCGGCGACACCGATCCGGTGCCACCGGACCAGTGGCCGCAGTCGTCGGCGGCGCTGCGCGCGCTCGACCTGATGGCGCTTCCGCGCCGGGTCCGGCGGTCCCGGCGCCTTGACCGGGGAACCCCTACTTAGACTAGCCTTACCTAACATTCGGGTTGGGCTGGTTCCGGAAGGTGTGCCGGTGGGAGCAGAGGGACCACGAACGCGCGACGTGCTGGGGCAGGCGGTCGGGGGGCAACGGCGCGATGTGTGTGCCGGGGCCGTTCTGGGTGCCGGGCACCAACTGGGCGAAGCCCTGGTACCGGTGCTGATCGGCGTCGTGATCGACCAGGCGGTCGCCAAGAGCGACACCGGTGCGCTGGTGCGCTGGCTGGCCGTGCTGGGCGTCGTGTACGTGGGGCTGTCGTTCAGCTTCCGGTACGGGGCGCGGGCCGGCGAACGGGCCGCGGAGCAGGCCGCGCACCTGCTGCGGGTGGCCGTCGTACGCCGGGTGCTCGCTCCCGGAGGCGGGGCCGGGAGCGGCCGGTTGCCGGGTGCGCTGGCGAGCATCGCCACCGAGGACGCCAAGCGGGTCGGCGCGGTCAACATGGCGGTGATGGCCGGGATCTCGGCCCTCGCCGGGCTGGCGGTCAGTGCGGTGGCGCTGCTGGTGATCTCCGTGCCGCTGGGCCTGATGGTCCTGCTGGGCACACCCGTACTCCTGTTGCTGGGACATCTGCTGAGCAAGCCGCTGGAGCGCCGCAGCGAGGCCGAGCAGGAGCGGGCCGCGCACGCCTCCGGCATCGCCGCCGACCTGGTGGCGGGCCTGCGGGTACTCAAGGGCATCGGAGCGCAGGCCGCGGCCGTGCAGCGTTACCGGCGCACCAGCCGCGACTCGTTGGCCGCCACGTTGCGCGCCGCCGCCGCCCAGGCATGGCAGAGCGGCGTCGTCCTCGCGCTGACCGGTGGCTTCATCGCCCTGGTGGCGCTGGTCGGCGGACGGCTCGCCGTCGAGGGCGACATCACCCTGGGCCAACTGGTGTCGGCTGTCGGCCTCGCACTGTTCCTGATCGGCCCGCTGGAGGTGCTGGCCTGGGTGAACGCCGAGCTCGCACAGGGCCGCGCCTCGGCCGCGAGGATCGCGGAGGTGCTCGCCGCGCCCCTCGACGTCGCCCCCGGCGGGCGGCGGCTGGCCGACCCCGTACGGGGCGGTCTGCGGCTGCGCGGAGTCAGCCTGGGCGGGCTGCGGGACGTCGATCTGACCGTGGCGCCCGGCGAGCTGCTCGGCGTGGCCAGTACCGACCCGGCGGCCGCGGAGGCCCTGTTGCGGTGTCTCGGCAGGACCGAGGACCCCGAGTCCGGGAGCGTCGAGCTGGACGGCGTGCCGCTCACCGACCTCGACCCGGCGGAGCTGCGCACGGCCGTCCTGGTCGCCGCGCACGACGCCGACCTGTTCGACGGCACGCTGCGGGAGAACGTCGGTTCCGGCGGAGACCCGGGGCGGGCCATGGCGGCAGCGGCCGCCGACGAGGTGGCCCGGACGCTGCCGCTGGGCGACGCGGCGGAGGTCGGTGAGGGCGGCCGCTCGCTCTCCGGCGGCCAGCGCCAGCGCGTGGCGCTGGCCCGCGCGCTGCACGCCGACCGGACCGTCCTCGTCGTCCACGACCCGACCACCGCGGTCGACGCGGTCACCGAGGCCCGGATCGCGGACGGCGTACGGGAGTTCCGCAGCGGCCGCACCACGGTCCTGGTCACCAACAGCCCTTCGCTGCTCGCCGTCACCGACCGGGTGGTCCTCCTGGACGCCGGCCGGATCGCCGCCGACGGCCCGCACACCGGTCTCCTGCGGGACGACGCGGCCTACCGTACGGCGGTGCTGGCATGACCCGGGAGCTGCTGCCCACCGCGACCCCCGCGCGCACCCGCGCCGCGGCACGGGAACTGCTGCGCCCGCACCGGGCGCTGGCCTGCGCCGGGTTCGGCGTCCTGGTGGTGGCCACCGTCGTGGGGCTGCTCACCCAGCCGCTGCTGGGTCACCTCATCGACCTGGTCACCGAACGCCACCCGGCCGGCGACCTCACCCGGCCCGTGGTACTGCTGGCACTCGTCGCCGTGGTCCAGGGGATCACCACCGCGCTCGGCCTGTCGCTGGTCTCGCGGCTCGGTGAGACCGTACTGGCCGAGCTGCGCGAGAAGTTCGTCGAACGGGCCCTGCTGCTGCCGCTGGACCGGCTGGAGAAGGCCGGCTCCGGCGACCTCACCGCCCGCGTCACCCGGGACGTCTCGCGGGTCGCCGACGCGGTCCGCACCGCGCTGCCCGAGCTGGCCCGCTCCGGACTGACCATCGTGCTGACGCTCGGCGCACTCGCCGTGCTCGACTGGCGGTTCCTGCTCGCCGCACTGCTCGCGCTGCCCGTCCAGGCGTACACCGCCCGCTGGTACCTGGCCAACGCCACACCGCTGTACGCCAAGGAGCGGATCGCGACCGGCGCGCAGCAGCAGCAGCTGCTCGACACCATCGGCGGGGCGGGCACGGTGCGGGCCCTGCGGCTGGAGGCCGAACACACCGAACGGGTCACCGAACGCTCCCGGGCCGCCGTCGACCTGACGCTGCGGGGGGTGCGGCTGGTGCTGCGCTTCTACAGCCGGCTGCATGTGGCCGAATACACCGGTCTGGCCGCCGTTCTGGTGGCCGGCTTCCTGCTCGTGCGCAGCGGCTCCGCGACGATCGGCACCGCGACGGCCGCCGCGCTGTACTTCCACAGCCTGTTCGGCCCGGTCAACACCGCGCTGGTGCTGCTCGACGACGCCCAGTCCGCTTCGGCCGGGCTGGCCCGGCTGGTCGGAGTGGTCGACGAGCCGGTGCGGCAGGAGACGGCCGGGACGGCGCCGGAGACACCGCGGAGCGTTCCGACCGTCACCCTCACCGGTGTCGGCCACAGCTACGTACCCGGCCGGCCCGTGCTGCACGACGTGGACCTGATCCTGCGGCCGAAGGAGAAGGTCGCCCTGGTCGGCGCCAGCGGGGCGGGCAAGACCACCCTCGCCAAGCTCATCGTCGGCATCCACCACCCCACCACCGGCCGGATCGACAT
Organism: Streptomyces sp. RKAG293; assembly: GCF_023701745.1. Classification (NCBI taxonomy): domain Bacteria; kingdom Bacillati; phylum Actinomycetota; class Actinomycetes; order Kitasatosporales; family Streptomycetaceae; genus Streptomyces; species Streptomyces sp. RKAG293. The sequence continues at coordinate 575,223 of NZ_JAJOZB010000001.1, forward strand.
CGCGGGCACCGAGCCGGGCGAGGCCGGTCGTACGGTCGGGCTGGTCACCCAGGAGGTGCACGTCTTCGCCGGTCCGCTCGCCGACGACCTGCGGCTGGCCCGGCCGGCCGCCGACACCGGGGAACTGCGCGAGGCGCTGGACCGGGTCGGCGCGCTGGGCTGGGTCGACGCGCTGCCCGACGGGCTCGAGACCGTCGTCGGTGACGGCGGCCACCGGCTGACCGCCGACCGGGCGCAGCAACTCGCGCTGGCCCGGCTGGTGCTGGCCGATCCGCCGGTCGCGGTCCTCGACGAGGCCACCGCCGAGGCGGGCAGCTCCGGCGCACAGCTGCTGGAGCGGGCCGCCGACCGGGCCCTGGACGGCCGCACCGCGCTGGTCGTCGCCCACCGGCTGAGTCAGGCCGCGGCCGCCGACCGGATCGTCGTCATGGAGGACGGCCGGGTCGTCGAGAGCGGCAGCCACGACGAGCTGCGCGCCGCCGGGGGGCCGTACGCCGCCCTGTGGCAGGCCTGGTCGCAGCACCGCGGCGGCACGGTACCGAGCCCTGACCCCGACCCGGGCCTCCAGCTGTAGCCCCGAACGACCAGCCGTCCCTCCGATCGCACCGATCGCCGGTCGGAGGCCGAACGAAACGAACCGTACCGACCCGAAGGATCATGTGATGTCCCGCGCCCAGAGAGCCACCCGGTTCACCGGACTGCTCGCCTCCGTACTGCTCCTCGTCGGTGGGGTGGCCGCCTGCGGCTCGTCCGACTCCGGCACCGACTCCCCGTCCGCCGGCACCGGCAAGAACGCCGCCGCCACCGCCTTCCCCGTCACGATCGCGCACAAGTACGGCAGTACGACCGTCAAGTCCGAGCCGAAGCGCATCGTCACGGTCGGTCTGACCGACCAGGACGCCGTGCTGGCGCTGGGCAAGGTACCGGTGGGAACGACGGAATGGATCGGCGGCTACCAGGGGGCCATCGGCCCCTGGGCGCAGAGCAAGCTGGGCGGCGCGGCCGCGCCGACCGTGCTCAAGGACACCGGGACCGGCCCCCAGACGGAGAAGATCGCGGCCCTGCGGCCGGACCTGATCCTCGCCCTGTACTCCGGCCTGACGAAGGCCCAGTACGACACGCTGTCGAAGTTCGCCCCGGTCGTGGCCCAGCCCAAGGAGTTCAACGACTTCGGCATCCCCTGGCAGCAGCAGACCGAGACCATCGGCAAGGCGCTCGGCAAGCAGGCCGAGGCCAAGACGCTGGTCGACGGCGTCAAGAGCGCGTTCAGCGCCGCCGGGAAACAGCACCCGGAGTTCGCCAAGGCCACCGCGGTCATGGCCACCCCGTACGAGGGCACCTTCGTCTACGGCAGCCAGGACGCGCGCTCCCGGCTGCTGGCGGGCCTCGGCCTCACGCTGCCGGCGGGCCTGGACAAGGTGATCGGTGACTCCTTCGGCGCCAACATCAGCAAGGAGCGCACCGATCTGCTCGACCAGGGTGTCGCGGTGTGGATCGTCCCGGACACCACCGGGGCCGTCACCAAGCTGCACAGCGACAGGCTCTACGGGGACCTGAACGTCGTGAAGCAGGGCCGCGAGGTCTTCATCAAGGAGACCAGCGACTACGGCAACGCGGTGTCGCTGTCGACGGTGCTCAGCATTCCGTACGTCCTGGAGCGCCTGGTGCCGCAGCTCGCCGCGGCGGTGGACGGCAAGCCCGACACGAAGGTCGCGCAGCCCGCGTCCTGAGCGGCACGCCGGACATGGCGGAGGGGGACGGCCCGGTCGGGCCGTCCCCCTCCGCCGTGTCCTGGGCTACTCCACGAGGCTGATGGGGCGCATGTCCGTCCAGCTGGCCTCGGTGTACTCCTGGCATTCCTGCCGCCCGGCCGGGCCGTACGCGACGGTCCAGCCGGCCGGCACGTCGACGAAGTCGGGCCACAGGCTGTGCTGGCCCTCGTCGTTGACCAGGACCGAGTAGACGCCCTCGGGGTTCTCGAACGGGTTGGCCATCTTCTCAGTTCCTCTCGGTGGGGCGGTTGGGTGGTTCGGGGGTCGGGGGTCGGGGGTCGGGGGTGTCAGGACCGCGGCCGGCCGGCGCGGGCCACCAGGGACTCCAGCGCCCGGAACCAGGTCCGCGCCAGGTCCTGGACCGCTTCCTCCGTCAGCAGCTCGGCGGCGAAGGCCCAGTGGGCGCCCAGTTCCGGGCCGCCGGTGCGGTCCTCGGTCAGGGCGTTGAGGGTCAGGGCGTGCGACATCGGCATGCCCGGGTCGGCGTCGAGGTCCGCCGCGTCGGACTCCTCCGCGTAGGACCAGTCCGCGGCCTCGGGGTGATCGAAGCGGCCCATGTAGTTGAACTCGATCTGCGGCTCGTCCAGTCGGGCCAGCTCCGGGCCGGTCAGCGGGTTCAGGTGGCGCAGCAGCCCGTGGCCGATGCCCGCCGTGGGCAGTGCCGCCAGCTGCCGTCCGATCCGGGCCAGCGCGGTGTCCAGGGCCGGGCCGCCCGCGAAGGCGTCGGCCAGGTCGATCGTGCCCGGGTCGAGGCGGACCGGGACGACGCTGGTGAACCAGCCGACCGTACGGGACAGATCGGCGTTGCCCGCCAGTTCCTCCTCCCGGCCGTGGCCCTCCAGGTCCACCAGCACCGCGTTGCCCGTCGCCGCCCCCAGCACCCTGACCCGCCAGTCGGCGACGGCCAGCGCGAAGGCGGTCAGCAGCACGTCGTTGACGGTCGCGCCGAAGGCCGCGGGGACCCGGCTCAGCAGCGGGGCCGTGACCTCGGCGGGCAGCGTCAGGGACAGATAGCGGGTCGTCTCGACGGTGTCCCGGCCGGCGTCCAGTGGCCGGGCCAGTGGCAGGGTGGCGCCGTCGGCCAGCACCGAGGTCCACAGCGGGAGTTCGTCCTCGGTGGCGGGGTCGGTGGACCGCGCCGCCAGCAGCGTCGACCAGCGGCGGAACGACACGTCGACCGGGGCCGGCCGCGGGGTCTCCCCCACCGCGACCGCCTGCCAGGCGGCGGCCAGGTCCGGCAGCAGGATGCGCCACGACACGCCGTCGATCACCAGGTGGTGAACGATCAGCAGCAGCCGGCCGGGCCGGCCGGGGCCCGCGTCGAACCACACCGCCCGCACCATGGCGCCGCTGTCCGGGTCCAGCCAGGACCGGGCAGCCTCGGCGTGCTCGGCGATCGCCGCGCGCAGCGCCGCGTCGTCCGCGCCGGTCACGTCGGCCCGGACCAGCCACGAGGCCACGTCGACCGAACCCGGTGCCGGCACCCGCAGGGCCCACTCCTCACCGCCCGACCCGGCCGAGCAGGGCTCGGTCTGGGTGCGTTCGAGGCGGGCGCGCAGCATGTCGTGCCGGTCGGCGAGCGCCCGCAGCACGGCCAGCAGCCCGGCTTCGTCCAGCGCCGCCGGGGTCTGCAGCAGGGCGGCCTGGTGGTATCCCCAGATGGGGCCGCCGCGTTCGCGCAGCGCGTGCATGATCGGGGTGAGCGGGACGCTGCCGGTGCCGTCGTCGTGCGCGGGGGCCGACCCGGCCGGGTCCAGCGGGACGGCGACGGCGGCCAGGGCGCCGGCCTCGCGGTGCTGGAAGACCTGCCGCGGGGTGATCCGCAGGCCCGCCGCGCGGGCCCGGCCGACCAACTGCATGGCGACGATGCTGTCGCCGCCGAGGGCGAAGAAGTCGTCCTCGGTGCCGACGGCTTCAACGGGCAGGCCCAGTACCTCCGCGTAGACCGCGCACAGCACCCGCTCGGCGCCGGTCGCGGGGCGGCGGCCGCCGGTCGTGGCGGTGAAGTCCGGGACGGGCAGCGCCGTGCGGTTCAGCTTGCCGTTGGACAGCAGCGGCAGCCGGTCCAGGACGACCACGGCGGCCGGCACCATGTACTCCGGCAGCAGACCCGCCACATGGGCGCGCAGGGCGGCCGGATCGGCGACCGCGCCCTCGCTGAGGACGACGTAGCCGACCAGCTGCTTGATCCTCGGCCGGTCCTCACGGGCGGTGACCACGACCTGGGCGACGGCTTCATGGGAGTCCAGCGCCGCCTCGATCTCGGCCAGTTCGACCCGGTAGCCGCGGATCTTGACCTGGTCGTCGGAGCGTCCCGCGAACTCCAGCTGACCGTCCTCGGTCCACCGGGCCAGGTCGCCGGTGCGGTACATGCGGGCGCCCGGGGGGCCGTACGGATCGGCCACGAAGCGCTCCGCCGTCAGATCCGGACGGCCGAGGTACCCGCGCGCCAGGCCCGCGCCCGACAGGTACAGCTCGCCGGTGACGCCGGGCGGGACCGGGCGCAGCGCCGCGTCCAGGACATAGGCCCGGGTGTTGTGCACCGGCCGGCCGACGACCGGGCGCTCGCTGTCCCGGACCCGCCCGACGAGGGCGTCGACGGTGGTCTCGGTGGGCCCGTACAGGTTGAACGCCTCGGTGGATCCCAGGGCGCGCAGCTCGGACCAGAGCGAATCCGGCACGGCCTCGCCGCCGACCCCGACCACCGCCAGCGGGCAGGAGCCGTCCCGGATCAGGCCGCTGGCGGCCATCTGCGCCAGGAACGAGGGGGTGACCTCGATGAAGTCCAGCTCCTGGTCGTGGATGAGGGCCGCGAGCAGCTCGGGGTCCCGGCGCGTCTCGTCGTCCACGACGTGCAGGGCGTGGCCGTCGAGCAGCCACAGTTGCGGCTGCCAGGAGGCGTCGAAGGAGAACGACCAGGCGTGGCCGACCCGCAGGTGCCGGCGGCCGGTGAGTTCCCTTGCACGGTCGTGCAGGTCGCGGCGGTGGCTGTGGAAGAGGTTGGCGATGCCGCGGTGGGTGACGACCACGCCCTTGGGCCGCCCGGTCGAGCCTGAGGTGTAGATGACGTACGCCGGGTGGTCAGGGGAGGGTGCTTGCGGTGCGGCCTGCGGCAGGTCGTACGCGTCGTCCATCAGCAGCCGCGGGACGTCGGACGCCGGGAGGGCCGCGGCCAGGTCCGCGGTGGTGAGGATCAGGCACGGGCGGGCGTCCGTGAGCATGTCGAGCAGCCGCTCGGCGGGCAGCGCCGCGTCGAGCGGCAGATAGGCCGCGCCCGATTTCAGCACCGCCAGGATCGCGGTGATGTGGTCGGCGGTACGCGGCAGGGCGAGCGCCACGATCCGCTCGGGGCCGGCGCCGTGCGCGGCCAGCACTCCGGCCAGCCGGTCGGCCCGCTCGTTCAGCTGGGCGAAGGTCCGGCTGACGGTCGCGTCGGTGACGGCGACGGCTTCAGGGGTGGCCGCGGCCTGGGCCTCGAACAGCGCCGGCACGGTCGCGGGGCCGCCCGGAGGAGCGGGCAGGACCCGGTCGTTCCAGGTGTCCAGGATGGTGTGCCGGTCGGCGGCGGAGAGGATGTCGAGCCGCCCGACGGGTCGTTCGGGGGCGGCCGTCATCGCCTCGAACAGGGTGACCATCGACGCCGCCATGCGTCGGGCGGTCGCGGCGGGGATCAGGTCGGACCGGAACTCGGCGGTCAGTCGCAGCCGTTCGGCGGGCTCCACGGCCCAGGCGAAGGGGTAGTGGGTGGAGTCCTCGTGGTCCCGGACGGTCGTCCGCAGCCCGCTCGTGTCCTCGTCGTCCTCGACCGGGTACGACTCGAACACCACCAGGGTGTCGAAGAGTTCACCGAGTCCGGCGCCCCGCTGGATGTCGGACAGGCCCAGGTACTGGTGGTCGAGGAGCCGGGACTGCTCCTCCTGGAGCCGGTCCAGGAACGTGGCCACCGGCTCGTCGTCGCGCAGCCGGACCCGGACCGGAACGGTGTTGATGAACAGGCCGATCATCGACTCGACCCCGTCGAGCTCCGGCGGCCGCCCGGCCACCGTCGCGCCGAACACCACGTCGTCACGCCCGGTCAGCCGCGACAGCAGGATGCCCCAGGCGCCCTGCACCAGGGTGTTGACGGTCAGGCCGTGGCGCCGGGCGAGCGCGGTGAGCGCGGTGGTCAGGCCGGCATCCAATGCGACGGTGTGGGTGCGCGGCACGACCGGGACCCGGTTGGGGTCGGACGGGACGAGGTGGGTCGGCGCGTCCAGCCCGTCCAGCGCGGCGGCCCATGCGGCGGCGGACGCAGTGGTGTCCTGCCGGGACAGCCAGCGCAGGTGCTCGCCGTAGGGAACGGGAGCGGGCAGCGGGGTCCGGCCGTCGTAGAGCTGGGTCAGCTCGGCCATCAGGCGCGGCACCGACCAGCCGTCCAGCAGCAGATGCTGGTGGGAGAGCACCAGCCGGTGCCGGTCGGCGCCCAGCCGCACCAACAGCAGCCGCAGCAGCGGCGGCTCGGCCGGGTCGAACCGGCGCCGCTCCTGGAGCAGCAGCCGCTCCCAGGCGGCCTCGGTTGCGGTCCCGGTACCGACGTCCGTCAGATCCAGCTGCCGCCAGGGCAGCGGCACCGTCCGCGGCACCACCGCCACCGGGCGTCCGCTGGACAGGTAGCGGAAGCCGGAGCGCAGGCTGTCGTGCCGGTCGAGCACCTGCTGCCCGGCGGCCCGCAGTCGTTCGGCGTCGACCACTCCTTCGATGTCGTACGACACCTGGACGGTGTAGACGTCCGGCCCTTCCGATCCGGCGTCGAAGGTCGCGTGGAAGAGCAGCCCGGCCTGCAGCGGTGACAGCGGCAGGATTTCGGCGGCGCCGGTGGAGCCCAGTTCGGCGCGTTCCTCCGCCGTGAGGTCCAGCAGCTCGTTCCGAGCGCCGTGGGCGTCGTGCCGCACGGTGTCCACGGCCGCGGCGGACAGCCCGGCGGCCGTCTTGTGCCGGAACACGTCACGGGGAGTGATCCTCAGGCCCGCCGCGCGAACCCTGCCGACCAGTTGCATGGCGACGATGCTGTCGCCGCCGAGGGTGAAGAAGTCGTCGTCGGGACCGACGCGGTCGAGCCCGAGGACAGCGGCGATCAGGTCGCACAGCACCTTCTCGCGCGGTGTGCGCGGCTCGGCCGCCGTCACCTGGCCGGCGAAGTCGGGTGCAGGCAGCGCCCGGCGGTCCAGCTTGCCGTTCGGGGTGAGCGGCAGGGCGTCCAGGGTGACGAAGGCCGCCGGGACCAGGTGCGCGGGCAGCGCGGCCGCGGTGTGGGCGCGCAGCTCGGCGGGCTCCACCGTGCGGCCGGGGGCCGCGATCACGTACGCCACCAGCTGCTGGTCCCGCAGCACGACGGTCGCGTGGCCGACGACCGGATGCCGGGACAGGACGGTCTCGATCTCGCCGGGTTCGACGCGGAAGCCGCGCAGTTTGACCTGGTCGTCCACCCGGCCCAGGTACTCCAGCTCCCCGTCCCTCGTCCAGCGTGCCAGGTCGCCGGTGCGGTACATGCGGCCGCCCGCCGGGCCGTAGGGGTCTGCGGTGAAGCGCTCGGCGGTCGGTGCGGGCCGGCCGAGGTAGCCCCGGGCCAGCTGGACACCGGCCAGGTACAGCTCACCCGGCACACCCGGCGGCACCGGGCGCAGCCCGGCGTCCAGCAGGTAGGTCCTGGTGTTCCACACCGGGCGGCCGATCGGCACGACCTCCGCTCCGGGGGCCACCTGGTGGGCGGTGACGTCGACGGACGCCTCGGTGGGGCCGTACAGGTTGTGCAACTCCGCCCCTGCCAGGACGTGGTGGCACCGGGCGGCCAGCGGCGCGGGCAGTGCCTCGCCGCTGCACAGCACCCGTCGCAGGGTCGTGCAGCCGGCCGCCGACGGTTCGTCCAGGAACGCCTGGAGCATCGACGGTACGAAGTGCGCTGTGGTGATCGCGCGCCGCTGGACGAGATCCGCGAGGTAGGCCGGGTCCTGGTGGCCGCCGGGCCGGGCGAGGACCAGCGTCGCGCCGGTGATCAGCGGCCAGAAGAACTCCCACACCGACACGTCGAAGCTCGACGGGGTCTTCTGCAGCACCCGGTCGGCGGGCGTCAGCGCGTACCGCGCCTGCATCCACGCCAGCCGGTTCGCGATCCCCGCGTGCGGCACGACGACGCCCTTGGGTCGGCCGGTGGAACCGGAGGTGTAGATCACGTACGCCGGGTGGCGCGGATCGTACGCCGTGGGCAACGGGCCCTCGGGGCCGGCGGGCAGCGTCGTTCCGTCGTCGCCGACGAGCAGGAACGGCGCTGCGGAGTCGGGCAGTTCGACGCCCGGCGCGGTGACGACGCACACCGGGTGGGCGTCCGCCAGCATGAGCGCCAGCCGCGCCGCCGGGTAGTCGGTGTCCAGCGGCAGGTACGCACCACCGGCCCGGTGGACCGCCAGCAGCGTGACCACCAGGGCCGCCGACCGGGGCAGGGCGACGGCGACCGTGCTCTCCGGCCCGACCCCCGCCCCGGCCAGGGTGTGCGCCAACCGCTCGACCCGGGCGTCGAGTTCGGCGTACGTCAGGGCGGTGTCGTCCAGGACCAGCGCGGTCGCCGACGGTGTGCGCGCGACCTGGGCACGGAACAGCTCCGGCAGGGTCAGGGCGGGCACCTCGTGGTCGGTGTCGTTCCAGCTGGTGACGACGCGGGCGCGCTCCTCCTCGCCGAGCACGTCCAGCAGCGACACCCGGCGCTCCGGCTCGGCCGCCACCTGCTCCAGCAGGCTCTCCAGCCGCCGTGCCAGCAGTTCGGCGGTCTCCTGGTCGAACAGGTCGGCGCTGTACTCGATCCAGCCCTGGATGCCCTGGCCCTCGCCGCGCTCGATGAAGTCGAAGCTGAGGTCGAACTTGGCGGTCGGCCCGCCGACCGGCTCCGCCCGGACGGACAGCCCCGGCAGCTCGGGGACGCCGCCGCGCCCGGCGAGATGGACCACCATGACCTGGAACAGCGGGTGCCGGGCCAGCGACCGCTCCGGGTTGAGCGCCTCGACCAGCCGCTCGAAGGGCAGGTCCTGGTGTTCGTACGCGGCCAGGTCGGTCTCCCGGACCCGGCGCAGCAGGGCGGTGAACTCCGGGTCGCCCGAGAGGTCGGTGCGCAGGACGAGGGAGTTGACGAAGAAGCCGACGAGCTCCTCGAGCGCCTCGTCGCCGCGCCCGGAGACCGGTGCGCCGAGCGGGATGTCGTCGCCCGCGCCGAGCCGGTGCAGCAGTGCCGCCACGGCCGCCTGGGCGACCATGAACATGCTGGCGCCCTCGAGTCGGGCCAGTTCCCGCAGTCCGCGCTCCAGCTCGGGCGGCACGGTGAAGCCGACGGTACCGCCGCGGTGGCTGGACTCCGCCGGCCGTGGCCGGTCGGTGGGCAGCGCGAGTTCCGCGGGCAGCGAGCGCAGTGCCTCGGTCCAGTACCCGAGCAGGCTCTCGCCGGTGTCGTCCAGCAGCTCGCGCTGCCAGGTCGTGTAGTCGCCGTAGCCGACCGGCAGTGGTGCCCGGTCGGGGGCGCGGCCCTCGGTGCGCGCGGCGTAGGCGGCGCTCAGGTCGGCGAGCAGCGGCCGGTCGGACCATTCGTCCGTGGCGATGTGGTGCAGCAGGAGCAGCAGCACGTGCTCGTCAGGTCCGGTCTCGAACAGCGTGACCCGCACGGGGAGTTCGTGCTCCAGGTCGAAGTGGTGCGCGGCGGCCCGCGCCAGCTGCTCGTACGGCTCGTTCGCGATGACGACCCGGGCCTGCGCGGGATCCAGGACCCGCTGGTAGGGCACACCGTCCTCGGCGGGGAAGACCGTACGCAGCGGGGCGTGCCGGGCGACGACGTCGTTGACGGCCGCCTCCAGTGCGGCCCGGTCGAGCGGGCCGGTCAGCCGCCAGGCGGCCGGGATGTTGTAGGCCGGGTCCGGGCCGTCCACCTGGTGCAGCAGCCACAGCCGCTGCTGGGCGAAGGACAGCGGCAGCCGCGTTGGGCGGGCCCGGCCCGCGGTCAGCGCCGGGCGGGCGGTGCCGCGGGACGTGTCGAGGCGGGCGGCGAGCCGGGCCACGGTGGGCGCGTCGAAGACCGCGCGCAGCGACACCTCGGCGTCCAGCACCCGGCGGATCCGGCTGACCAGGCGCATCGCCAGCAGCGAGTGGCCGCCCAGCGCGAAGAAGTCGTCGTCGACGCCGACCCGGTCGACGCCCAGCACGGCCGCGAACTGCTCGCAGAGCAGTTCCTCACGGGGGTTGCGCGGCAGCCGCCCGCCGGCCGCGGCCGACAGGTCGGGGGCGGGCAGCGCTGCGTGGTCGAGCTTGCCGTTGATCGTGCGCGGCAGCGTGTCCAGGGTGACGAAGGCGGCGGGCACCATGTGCTCGGGAAGCGACGCCTCGACGTGGGCGCGCAGCGCCGACCGGCTGGGCTCGCGGCCGGGCGCGGACACCACGTACGCGACGAGCCGCCGCACGCCGGGCACGTCCTCGCGAACGACGACGGCCGCCGCGGAGACGTCCGGGTGCGCGCTGACGACGGACTCGATCTCGCCCGGCTCGATCCGGAAGCCGCGCAGCTTGACCTGGTCGTCGGCCCGGCCCAGGAAGGTGAGGGCGCCGTCCGGGGCGCGGCGCACCAGGTCGCCGGTGCGGTACATCCGCTCGCCGGGCCCGTCGTACGGGCCGGCCACGAAGCGGCCGGCCGTCAGGGCCGGGCGGTTGAGGTAACCGCGGGCCAGCCCCGCGCCCGCGAGATACAGCTCGCCGGGCACGTTGACGGGGACCGGCCGCAGCCGGTCGTCCAGTACATGGGCGCGGATGTTGTCGAGGGGGGCGGCCCACTGCTCGGACCCGGCGCCGGCGCTGTGCCAGCCGTACGCGTCGACCGCGCACTCGGTGGGCCCGTACAGGTCGTGGACGGCCGTGCCGGGCAGCGCGGTCAGCTGCCGCCACAGGGCGTCCGGGGTGGCCTCGCCACCGACGGCGAGCACCGCGGGTATGACGCTGCCCGGGGCGAGGAAGCCGTGGTGCAGCAGTTCGCGCAGATAGGTCGGGGTGAGGTCGACGAAGTCGATCCGCCGTTCGGCCAGTTGGGCCAGCAGGGCGGCCGGGTCCAGGACGGTGGCCTCGTCGAGCACGTGCACCTCGTGGCCGGCCAGCAGCCACAGCAGCGGTTCCCAGGAGCCGTCGAAGTTGAACGAGGCCGCGTGCACCGCCCGCAGCACGTCCCGTCCGGTGTCCCGCACGGCCGGTTCGATCAGGTCGCGCAGATGCGCGGCGAACAGGTTGCCCAGCCCGCGGTGGGTGCCGACGACGCCCTTGGGGGTGCCGGTGGAGCCCGACGTGTAGATCGTGTACGCGGCCGCGTCCGGAGCGTACGTGCGCGACGCGGTGTCCGGGGCGGCGGGCAGCGGGCCGTCCAGCAGCAGCGTCGGCACGCCGGGGACGACGGGCAGCCGCTCCGCCGGTGCGGCGGTGGTCAGCACGCACCGGGGTCGCGCGTCACCGAGCAGGAACTCCAGCCGGTGGGCGGGCTGGTCCGGGTCCAGCGGCAGGTAGGCGGCCCCGGCGGCGAGCACGCCGAGGATGGCGGGCACCATCTCGTGCCGGGGCAGCGCCAGTCCCACCACGGTGCCGTCCGTGGCGCCGTGCCGGCGCAGCAGCGCTGCGACGGCCCCGACCCGGGCGGCCAGTTCGGTGAAGGTCAGCGAGCCGGCGGCGGTGACCAGCGCGGTCCGGCCGGGATGTGCCCGGACGACGTCCGCGAACAGCTGGGGCACGGCCCGGGTCTCGACGGGGTGGGCGGTGTCGTTCCAGACCCCGGCGGCGGCCTCACGCTCGGCGGGCGTCAGCACGTCGAGGTCGGCGAGCGGCCGGTCGGGGTTGGCGGCCGCCTGCCGGAGCAGCAGCACCAGCCGCTCCGCCAGCAGGTCGGCGGTGCCCGGGTCGGCCCGCTCGGCGGCGTACTCCAGCAGCAGCGTGAGCCGGCCGTCCACCTCGCCCGCGTCGACGAAGGTGAAGTCGAGATCGAACTTCGCCGTCCCGGTGTCCATCTCGTACCACTCGGTCGGCAGGCCCAGCAGGTCCGCGTCGCCGTCCGGGCGGTAGTGGTAGCCGAGCATCACCTGGAACAGCGGGTTGCGGCCCGCCACGCGGGCCGGGTTGACCGCTTCCACGACCCGGTCGAAGGGCAGGTCCTGGTGCTCGAAGGCGGCCAGCGCCGACTCCCTGACCCGGCCCAGCAGGTCCCGGAACGTCAGACCGTCGCCGGACAGGTCGGTGCGCAGCACCAGCGTGTTGACGAAGAAGCCGACCATGTCGTCGAGACCGCTGTCGGTGCGGCCCGCGATCGGCGCGCCCAGCGGGATGTCGTCGCCGGCGCCCATCCGGTGCAGCAGCGCGGCGGTGGCCGCCTGCAGCAGCATGAACATGCTGGTGCCGCTCTGCCCGGACAGCTCGCGCAGCGCCCGTCCGGTACCGGCCGGCACCTCACGGCGGACGGTGCCGCCGCGCCCGGTCGGTCCGGCGGGGCGCGGTCGGTCGAGCGGCAGCGTCAGCTCCTCCGGCAGGTCGCGCAGCGCCTCGGTCCAGTAGGCGAGTTGGGCCTCACCGGTCCGGTCGAGCAGGCGCTCCTGCCACAGCGTGTAGTCGGCGTACTGCACCGGCAGCGGCGTCCACCCGGGCGCCCCGCCCGCCGCCCGCGCCCGGTAGGCGGTGTTCAGGTCGGCCAGGAACGGCCGGTCGGACCACTCGTCGGTGGTGATGTGGTGCAGCACGACGGCCACTACATGGTCCTGGGGCGCGACACGGAACACCTCGGCCCGCAGCGGCAGTTCCCGTGACAGGTCGAAGGGGCGGCGCTGTGCCGTCTCGATCAGCGCGGGCAGTTCGTCCGGCCGGCAGTCGGTCTCGGCGAACGCCGGCGCGGCTTCGCCGGCCGGCAACACCCGCTGATAGGGCTCGCCCTCGTGCTCCGCGAAGACGGTCCGCAGCGCCTCGTGCCGCCCGGCCACGTCGCGCAGCGCCGCCCGCAGTGCTGCGGTGTCCAGTTCCCCGCGCAGCCGGAAGACCAGCGGGAAGTTGTAGGCGACGCCGCCGCCGGTGAGCCGCTCGACCAGCCACAGCCGCCGCTGTGCGGCCGACAGCGGAATCCGCTCGGGTCGCTCCGCGACCGCGGTGACCGCCGGGCGGGCCGGCCGGCCCGTGTCCGCGCGGCCCGCGAGCTGCGCGGGCGTCGGGGCCTCGAAGAGGTCCCGGATGGCCAGTTCCGCACCCAGTTCGGTCCTGGCCCGGCTGACCAGCCGGGTGGCGAGCAGCGAGTGGCCGCCCAGGTCGAAGAAGTTGTCCTCGGCGCCGACCCCGGGCAGCGCGAGCACCTCGGCGAACAGCCGGCACAGCACCTGCTCCTGCGGGGTGCGCGGACCACGACCGCCGCCCAGCGCGACGGCCGGCTCCGCGTCGGGCAGCGCCCGGACGTCCAGCTTGCCGTTGTCGTTCATCGGCAGGTGGTCGAGGGTGACGAACGCGGCCGGGACCATGTAGTCGGGCAGCTGCCGCTTCAGGTGCTCCCGCAGCCGCCGGACCAGGCCGCTCGCGTCCCGCGCGGCGGTGGGGTTGTTGGCGTACGGCGCGGTGCCGCCGCCGGGGACGTAGAGCCCGGCGGTCACCCGGATCTCCCCCGGGGCGAGGAAGACGGCGTCGTAGCCGCCCGCGTCACCGGACCAGGTGGTCAGGACGCGGTAGCCCAGTTCGGCGGCCAGGTCGTGCAGCGTCTCAGGGTCCACGGCGTCCGGGCCGAGCCGGCCGTCGGGCACACCGGTCACCCGCAGCCGCTCGGGGCGGCCGGAGCGCAGCAGGGCGGCCAGGTCGAGGGCCGGCTCCCAGCGGGCGGCGGGCTCGTCACCGAAGGACACGTCCGCGGCGTCCCGGTACAGCACGGCGTCGTAGCGGTGCCGGGTCAGCTCGTTGTGGTGCCGGCCGCGTTTGGTGCGGAGGTCCACCCCGTAGCCGAGCGTCGTGAAGTAGTCCGGGTCCAGCAGGAGTTCCTTCTCCAGCCGCAGCCCGCGCTCGACGGCACGGTCGAGCCCGGCCGCGCCGGTGCCGCGGGCGTGCTGGATCTCGGTGTGGAACACGCGGGCGCGCCGCAGGTTGCGTACGTCTCCGACGAACAGCGCGCCGCCGGGTGCCAGCAGGTCCATGGCGCCGTGGATGACGGCCGTGAGGTAGTCGGCGCTGGGGAAGTACTGGACGACGGAGTTGACGACGATCGTGTCGAAGAATCCGGCGGGCAGGTCCCGCAGGTCGTCGGCGGGGCGGCGGCGCAGTTCCACCTTCGCGGCCAGTTCCGGGTCACGGCGCAGTTCCTCGCCGATCTTGCGGATGACGGGCGCGGCGAAGTCGGTGGCCCAGTACGCCTCGGCGTCCGGGGCCAGCCGCGAGAGCAGCAGCCCGGAGCCGACGCCGATCTCCAGGATGCGGCGCGGTCGCAGTTCGCGGATCCGCGCGACGGTGGCCTCGCGCCACTCGTGCATGTGGTCGAAGGGCAGCGGCTGTCCGTCGTAGGAGCTGTCCCAGCCGGCGTACTCCTCCGTGAAGACCGCGGTGCTGATCTCCTCGTACTCGTCGGAGTAGATCTCCTGCCACTCGCCGACCTGCGCGCGCTCCGCCACCTCCCGTTCCTCGTCGCTGAGCCGCGCGGGTACGACATAGCCGACCAGCCGGTCGTCCCGTACGGTCACCGCCGCCTGGGCTACCTGGGGGTGACGGCTGAGCTCGGTCTCGATCTCGCCCAGCTCGACGCGGTAGCCGCGGATCTTGACCTGGTCGTCGGTCCGGCCGAGGAAGTCCAGGTTCCCTCCCCCGGACTCCTGCCGGGACCCCGAGCGGTGGCGCACCAGGTCCCCGGTGCGGTACATCCGTTCGCCGGGCAGTCCGAAGGGGTCGGCCACGAACCGCTCCGCGGTCAGGCCCGGCCGCTCCAGGTAGCCGCGGGCCAGCCCGATGCCCGCGATGTACAGTTCACCGGGCACGCCGTCGGGCACCGGGCGCAGCCAGGCGTCGAGGATGTGGGCGCGGGTGCCGCGGATGGGGCGTCCGACGGTCGGGGTGGCGCTGTCGTGGGTGCCGCCGCCGAGAGTGTTGATGGTGTATTCGGTGGGGCCGTACAGGTTGTAGCCGTAGGTGCCTTCGGTGTCGCGCAGCCGCGACCAGACGGTCTGCGGGACGGCCTCGCCGCCGAGCAGCACCAGCGGCGGGACATGGCCCTCCAGCAGCCCTTCCTCGATGAGCAGCCGGGCGTAGGTCGGGGTGACGTTGACGACGTCGATCCGGTGGTCCTCGCAGTACGCCACCAGCGCCTGCGCGTCCCGCCGCAACTCCTCGTCGCACACGTGCACTTCATGGCCTTCGACGAGCCAGAGCAGCTCCTCCCAGGACATGTCGAAGGCGAAGGAGACCGTGTGCGCGATCCGCAGCCGGCGTCCGCCGGCCGCGGCGATGGCCGGTTCGAAGATCTCCTTCTGGTGGTTGAGCTGCATGTTGGTCAGGCCGCGGTAGGGGGTGACGACGCCCTTGGGGCGGCCGGTGGAGCCCGAGGTGTAGATGACGTAGGCCGGGTGTTCCAGGCTGAAGCGCTCGGTGACGCTCGCTCCGGCCAGCGCGTCGGCGGTGGCCGGGTCGTCCAGCAGGACGCGCGGCAGGTCGCCCGGCAGGGTCGCGGAGACCGCGCGGGTGGTGAGCAGCAGCAGCGGGCCGGCGTCCGCGAGCATCAGCGCGAGGCGGTCGGCGGGGTGGTCCAGTTCCAGTGGCAGGTAGGCGGCGCCGGTGCGGAGCACGGCGAACAGCGCGACCACCATGTCGATGGAGCGCGGCAGCCCGAGGGCCACGATCCGCTCGGGGCCCGCACCGCGGTCGAGCAGCAGCCGGGCCGTCCGGTTCACCGCGGCGTCGAGTTCGGCGTACGTCATGCTGCGGTCGCCGAAGACCAGGGCGGTCGTGTCCGGGGTGCGGGCGGCCTGGGCGGCGAGCAGGTCGGCGACGGTCTCCTGCGGGTCGGGCACCCGGCTGCCGGCCCACTCTCTCTCCAGCGCGGCCCGCTCGCCGGGCAGCAGCGGATCCAGCCCGCCGACCGGCGCGGTCAGGTCCCCGGCCAGCCGCTCCAGCAGCAGCGTGAACCGGTCGAGCAGCGTGCGGGCCGTGGCACCGTCGACGACGTCGGGCCGGTGGGCGAGGGTGACGGTGATCCGCCGGCCCGGGGTGACGATCAGGTTCACCGGGTAGTGGGTGGCGTCGACGTTGGCGACGGCGGTGGCGCCGTGCCGCTCCCGTAGCCGTTCGAGACGTTCCTCGGTGTCGTTGTTGCGCAGCACGAACAGCGTGTCGAACAGTCGCCGGTGGCCGGTCTCGGCCTGGAGCACGCCCAGGCCCAGGTACTCGTACGGCATGAGAGCGAGCCGCTCGCCCTGGATGCGGCGCAGCAGGCCCAGCACCGGTTCCGCCGGGTCGTAGGCGATGCGGGCGGGCACGGTGTTGAGGAACATGCCGATGACGTTCTCGACGTCCGGCACCTGGCTGGGCCGGCCGGCCACGGTGGTGCCGAACACCACGTCGGTGCGGCCGGTCGCGGCGGCCAGGGTCAGGCCCCAGGCAGCATTGAGCAGTGTGTTCAGGGTCAGGCCGTGGCCGCGCGCGGTGGCGCGCAGCCGGCCGGTCAGCTCCTCGGACAGCCGGGTGTCCAGGTGCTGCGGCACGACCGGCTCCAGGGCGCGGTCGGCGGCGGCCGGGACGAGCAGGGTGGGCTCGTCGAGCCCGGCCAGGGCGCCCCGCCAGGCGGCGGTGGCGGCGGTGTCGTCCTGGGCGTCCAGCCAGCTCAGGTAGTCACGGTAGGAGCCGGGACGGGGCAGCCCGGCGGCGTCGCCGTCGGACGCGTACAGCGCGAAGAGCTCGTCGAGGAACAGCCACGCGGACCAGCCGTCCCATAGGATCAGGTGGCGGCCGATGACCAGCCGGTCGCCGCGCCCGGCACCCCGGCGCACCAGCAGCATCCGCAGCAGCGGAGGCGCCGCCAGGTCGAACCGGCGGGTCCGCTCGGCCTCCATCAACTCCGTCAGCCGCACGTCCTGTTCGGCGGCCGGCAGCCCCGACAGGTCCGCCTCCTCCAGCGGGATCGGCGGGTCCTGGACGATGAACTGGACCGGCTGGCGCAGCCCGTCGCTGGTGAACCCGGCCCGCAGGCTGGGGTTGCGGGCCAGCAGCACCCGGGCGGCGCGGCGCAGCCGGTCGGCGTCCACCGGTTCGGCGAGGTCGAAGGACTCGTGGACGGTGTAGACGTCCAGTGCGCCGTCGTCGTACGTGGAGTGGAAGAACAGGCCTTCCTGGAGCGGGGCCAGCGGCCAGACGTCCGCCACGGCGCCGGTTCCGGCGAGCCGCCGGACGTGCGCCGTCTCCTCGTCGCTGAGCACGAAGGAGGGGGCGGCGGGCCCGGTCCGCGGCCCGGCCGGGACGGCAGCGGCGGCGGCCGCGGCGAGAGCCGCGGGAGTCCGGTGCTCGAACACATCGCGCGGGTCCAGCTCCAGACCCGCCTTGCGCGCCCGGCTGGAGACGCTGATCGAGCTGATGCTGTCGCCGCCGAGCAGGAAGAAGTCGTCGTCGGGGCCCGCCTCGTCGAGGCCCAGCACGGCGGCGAAGATCTCGGTGAGCTGCTGTTCCGGCCCGGTGCCCGGCGCACGCGCGGCGGCCCGCTCCACCTCGGGCGCGGGCAGCGCGGCCCGGTCCAGCTTGCCGCTCGGCGTCAGCGGCAGTGCGTCCAGGACGACGAAGGCGTCCGGTACCAGCGGTGCGGGCAGTACGTCCGCCAGCGCCGCGCGCAGCGCGGCCGGCTCCGGCCGCTCGCCGCCCGCGGCGGGCACGACGTACGCGACCAGCCGTTGCTCGCGGACGGTCACCGCCGCCTGGGCGACGGACGGTTCCGCCACCAGCGCGGCCTCGACCTCGCCCGGCTCGATGCGGTTGCCGCGCAGCTTGACCTGCCGGTCGGTGCGGCCCAGGTACTCCACCGCCCCGTCCGTGCGGTACCGCACCAGGTCACCGGTGCGGTACATCCGCGTGCCGGGGGCGCCGTAGGGGTCGGCCACGAAACGTTCGGCGGTCAGCGCCGCCCGGGCGTGATACCCACGGGCCAGTTGAACACCCGTCAGATACAGCTCGCCGGGCACCCCGGCCGGCACCGCACGCAGACAGCCGTCCAGCACCCGCAGCCCGGTGTTCCACACCGGACGGCCGATGGGAACAGTGGCGCCGGGCTCACCGTCGTACACGTGGTGGGTGACGTCCACGGCCGCCTCGGTCGGGCCGTACAGGTTGTGCAGCGGCACACCGGTCAGCGCCCGCCAGCGGGCGGCGGCCGCCCCCGGCAGCGCCTCACCGCTGCTGAACACCCGGCGCAGGCTCGCGGCCCAGGCCGGGTCGGCGGTCACCTCGCCGGCCCGCAGGAACGCCTCCAGCATCGACGGCACGAAGTGCATCGTGGTGACGGCCTGTTCGCGGATCAGGCCCGCCAGATACGCCGGGTCGCGATGTCCGTCCGGCTTCGCCAGGACGACGGCCGCGCCCTCGCACAGTGGCCAGAAGAACTCCCAGACGCTCACGTCGAAGCTGGACGGCGTCTTCTGCAGCACCCGGTCGCCCGGCGTCAGCCCGTACTCGCCCTGCATCCAGGCGAGACGGTTGACGATGGCCCGGTGGGTGACCACAACGCCCTTGGGACGGCCGGTGGAGCCGGAGGTGTAGATCAGATACGCCGGGTCGTCCGGTCCTGCGGACCGCGGCCCGACGGTGGTGGCGGCCTCCTCGGCGGCCTCCTCGGACGGCGCGTCCAGCAACAGGACGTCGAGCCCCGCCGCGACGGGCAGGCGCGACGCGTCCGCGGTGGTGCTGACGACGGTGGCCGCGCCCGAGTCGGCGAGCATGGCGGCCACCCGGTCGGCCGGGTAGTCCAGGTCGACCGGCAGGTAGGCCGCACCGGACTTGAGGACGCCGAGCAGAGCGACCATCAGCTCCGCCGAGCGCGGCACGGCGACGGCCACGAAGCGCTCCGGGCCCGCGCCGCGGGCCCGGAGCCGGCGGGCGAGGGCGTCCGCGCGGGCGTCGAGCTCGGCGTAGGACAGGGTCCGCGCGCCGTCCACGACAGCGGTGGTGTCCGGAGTTCGGGCCGCCCGTTCCTCGAAGAGGGCGCTCAGGGTGGTCTCCGGCACCGGGCGCGCCGCACCGTCCAGGTGCGCGGCGGCCGACTCCTGCGGGGACAGCAGGTCGAGGGCGGCCACCGTGCGGCCGGGCTCGTCGGCGAAGGCGGTCAGCAGGAGGGTGAGCCGGTCGGCGACCGTCTGGACGGCGGCCGCGTCCAGGCGCCGGGCATGGTGCTTGAGCCGCAGGTCGAGCCGGCGGCCGGGCTTGACGATCAGGGCCAGCGGATAGTGCACGGCGTCGTGGAAGGAGTGCCCGGTGATCCGGACGGTGCCGGACGGGTCGGTCAGCCCCGGTTCGGCCGGGTAGTTCTCGAAGACGACGAGAGTGTCGAAGAGTTCACCCGCGCCGGAGAGTCCCGCCAGGCGCTGCAACTCGGCGAGGCCCAGGTGCTGGTGGTCCAGCAGGGCGCTCTGCTCGTCCTGCAGGCGCTGCAGCAGCTGCGCCAGAGTGTCGGCCGGCGCCCAGCGGAAGCGGGTGGGGAGCGTGTTGATGAACAGGCCGACCATCGACTCGATGCCGTCCACGGCGGCGTCGCGCCCGGAGACCGTCGTCCCGAACACGATGTCCTGACGGTTCAGCAACTTACCCAGCAGCAGACCCCACGCACCCTGGACGACGGTACCGAGCGTCACCCCGTGCTCCCGCGCGCGGGCCGCCAGCCGGGCCGTCGCCCGCTCGGACAGCTCGACGCGGATCTGCGCCGGTTCGACCGGGCCGCCGTCGGCCGGGACCTCGACCAGCCGGGTCGGCTCGTCGAGTCCGGCGAGCGCCCCGCGCCAGGCCTCGCGGGCGGCGTCCCGGTCGGCGGCGGCGAGCCGGCGCAGATGGCCGCGGTACGGCGCGACCTCGGGAAGCGGTGTCGGCGCGTCGCCGTAGCCCGCCATCAGCTCACGGTGCAGCACCGGCAACGACCAGCCGTCCGCGATGATGTGATGGAACGTCAGCAGGAGCCGGCTGCGCTCCTCCCCCAGCCGCACCAGCGTGCAGCGCATCAGCGGCGGCCGGGCCAGGTCGAAACGGCGGGAGCGTTCGTCGGCGGCGACGGCATCGGCCAGCGCCGGCCGCTCGCCGGTGTTCTGGGCGGACAGGTCCACCTCGCGCCAGGGCAGCTCCAGCCCCCCGGCGATGATCTGTACCGGCCGGCCGCCGGCGAGCTGCCGGAAGCAGGCGCGCAGCGGGGCATGGCGTTCCAGCAGCCGCTGGGCGGCGCGGCGCAGGGCGTCCGCGTCGACCGGCCCGGCCAGCTCGATGACCTGCTGGACGACGTAGGCGTCATGGCCGGAGCCGTCCACCAGCGCGTGGAAGAGGAACCCCTCCTGCAACGGGCTGAGCGGCAGCAGGTCCTCGACGGTGACCGGGTGCCCGCCCGACAGGTCCGCGAGGTCGGCGCTTTCGGCGTCGGTCAGCCGCACCAGCGGCCCGTCATCGGCGCCGTCCACCGCCGGGGCGCTGTCCAGGCCGGTGTCCACGAGCTGCGCCAGCGCCGCGACGGTACGGTGCCGGAACACGTCGCGGGGGGTGAGAGCCAGGCCCGCCCGGCGGGCGAGGACGAGGAACTGGATGGCGCTGATGCTGTCGCCGCCGAGGGCGAAGAAGTCGTCGTCCGCGGAGAGCGACCGCAGGCCCAGCGCCTGTGCGTAGAGCCCGCAGAGCAGTTCCTCGCGGGCGTCGCGCGGAGCCCGGCCGGAGCTGAGGGCGGTGTAGTCGGGCACGGGCAGCGCGGCGGCGTCGAGCTTGCCGCTGGGCGTGACCGGCAGCCGGTCCACCGGCACGAGCGCGGCGGGCACCATGTACTCGGGCAGCGAATCCGCTGCGTGCGCGCGCAGCGTCCGCATCAGCGCGGCGACATCGCGGAACGGCGCCGGACGGTTCGCGTGCGGCCGGCCCGTGCCGGGCCGGTACAGCGTCCCGAAGGGGACGTCGCCCAGCGCGAACACCGCGTCCAGGCCGCCGTCGGAGGCGGAGCCGTTCCAGGTCACGGCGCAGCGGTAACCGTTGCGCGCGGCCAGTTCGTGCAGTTCCTCGGGATCCACCCCGGTCGCCATGGTGCTCACGCTGTGGCGGCTGCTGTCGCCGAGCGCGCCCAGCGCGGACAGGTCCTCCGCCAGCCGGGCGTTGGGCAGCGCGGTGACCCGCAGCCGGGCGGGCCGGCCGGCCGCGGCGAGCCGCTCCCCGAGCGCGTCGAGCGTGCCCAGCTCGGACCAGGTCAGCTCGGACCAGGTCAGCTCTGTGGTGGCCGGCCCGTCCCCGGCGGCCATGGGAGTACCGTCGCCTGCCGGCCGCAACAGCACGTCGTACCGGTAGCGCGTCAGCTCGTTGTGGTGCGTGCCGCGCTTGACGTGGACCTCGGCGGTAAAACCGGCCAGCGCGGCGAAGTAGTCGGGGTCGAGCAGCAGCTCGCCCTCCCACGCGACGGAGCGGTCCACCGCAGCGCGCAGTGCGTCCTTGTCGTCGCTCTCGGCGGCCGTACGGCCGCTCTCGACCGCCGCTCGGAGCGTGCGCAGCAGCCGCAGATTGCGTACGTCGCCCAGGAACAGCACGCCGCCGGGCGCCAGCAGGGCCTCGGCCCGGCGCAGTACGTCCGTCAGATAGCCGGCACCGGGGAAGTACTGGGCGACGGAGTTGATGACGACGGTGTCGAAGAATCCCTCGGGCAGTCCGGTGGTGTCGTGGGCCGGCCGGGCCAGCAGTTCGACACGGCCGTCGAGGGAGGGCTCGGCGGCGAGCTGGGTCCGCAGGGCGCGGATCGCCTCTTCGGAGACGTCGGTGCCCCAGTAGCTTTCGCAGTCCGGCGCGAGGCGGGAGAGCAGCAGCCCGCTGCCGACGCCGATCTCCAGGACGCGGCGCGGGCGCAGACCGGCGATGCGGTCCACGGTGGCGCGGCGCCATTCGCGCATGTCGGCGAGCGGGATCGGCAGCCCGTCGTACATGCTGTTCCAGCCCGCGAAGTTCTCCGTGAACCCCTCGGAGCCGGCGGCGGAGTACAGCAGTTCGTGCAGGTCCTTCCACTCCGCGACCTCGGCCTCGCGGTCCAGCGCCGGGACGACGTACGCGGCCAGCCGCCGGTCGCCCGGGCGGTCCTCGCGGACGACGACGGCGGCCTGGTCGACGGCCGGGTGGGAGCGCAGGACGGACTCGATCTCACCGGGCTCGATGCGGAAGCCGCGGATCTTGACCTGGTCGTCGGCCCGACCGAGGAACTCCAGGCGTCCGTCCGCCTTCCAGCGCACGAGGTCACCCGTGCGGTAGAGCCGTTCGCCGGGCGCCCCGAAGGGGTCCGCGACGAACCGCTCGGCGGTCAGCGCGGGCCGGCCGAGGTAGCCGCGGGCGAGCCCGGCGCCGCCGAGGTACAGCTCGCCCGGGACCCCGGCGGGCACCGGGCGCAGCCGGCCGTCCAGGACGTAGGCGCGGGTGCCGGGGTCGGGGACGCCGATGGGCACGATGCTGCCGGCCGGGGTGTCGGGGTCGCAGCGGCCGAGCGTGGAGTTGGTGGTGGCCTCGGTCGGCCCGTACGCGTTGAACATCATGCGACCGCGCGCGAACCGCCCGACGAGTTCGGGCGAGACGCGCTCGGTACCGGCCAGCAGGGTCGCGGTGGGCGGCAGCAGGACATCGTCGGGCAGGGCGGCGAGCAGGGCCGGCGGCAGGATCATGAAGGTGATCCCGTTGTCGTTGGCGTAGTCGGCCAGCGGTGCGCCGGGCACCCGGCGCTCGGCGGGCACGACCACGAGCCGGCCGCCGGACAGCAGGCCCAGGCACAGGTCCCAGAACGCGACGTCGAAGCTGGGCGAGGCGAACTGCAGCACCCGGCTGTGCGGCCCGATGCCGAACCGTTCGACCTGGGTGGCGACGAGCCCCGCGACGCCGGCGTGGGACAGCACCACGCCCTTGGGGCGGCCGGTCGAACCGGAGGTGTAGATCACATAGGCGGCGTTACCCGTCGACAGCCGGCCCCGCAGGTCCGGGTCCCCGGCCGGGCGGCCCGCCAGCTCGGCCGCGGTCGCGGGCTCGTCCAGTACGAGCAACCCGGCCGTGTCCGGCGGGAGATCGGCGGCGGCACCGGCGGTCGTGACGAGGCACACCGGGTCGGCGTCGGCGAGCATGTAGGCGATGCGGTCGGCCGGGTAGTCGGTGTCGACGGGCAGATAGGCCGCGCCCGCCTTGAGTACGGCGACCTCGGCGACGATCAGGTCGGCCGAGCGCGGCACGGCGAGGGCCACCACCCGCTCGGGGCCCGCACCGCGCGCGATCAGCGCGTGGGCCAGCCGGTTGGCGCGCTCGTCGAGTTCTGCGTACGTCAGCCCCACGTCCTCGAAGACCAGGGCGACGGCGTCGGGCCGTTCGCGGACCCGCGCGGCGAACATCCGCGGCCAGGTCGCGGCGGGCACGTCGTGCCCGGTGGCGTTCCACTCCACCAGGACGCGGTGCCGCTCCTCGTCGTCCAGCAGGGTCAGCGCGCCCACCGGCGCACCGGGCCGCGCCATCGCGTCCGCCAGAAGCGTCGCGTAGTGGCCGAGCATGCGGTCGACCGTCGCTGCGTCGAAGAGCGCGGGCCGGTACGTGACACGCAGGTCGTCCGCCGTCACCTCCAGCGCGAGGTCCAGCGGGCCGCCGCAGCTCTCCCAGGCGCCGGCGCCGAAGGTGGTGTTGCAGAACCGGCCGCCACCGCGGGTGGGTTCGGGAGCCAGTTCCGCGACCAGTGCGGCCAGCGGCACCCGGTGGGCGTCCGCCGCCTCGCAGGCGTCCGCGACCCGGCTGCACAGCTCGCCGAACGGCAGGTCGCCGTGGACGGCGATCCGCAGCGGCAGCCCGTTGTGGCCGACCGTGATGTCACCGGCGCCGCCCGCGTAGTGGTGCAGCAGCGCGACGTACGCGGCGAGCGCCGTGACGCCGGGCACGGCGGTGGCGAGCGGACGGGTTCGGGTCAGGACGGGTCCGTCGGCGGGACGCACCGGATAGGGGAGATCGACCGGTAGCACGGTCTCCTGGGGAAGCGGGACGAGCCGCCCGCGCCAGTACTCCGCTGCCGTCGCCGACAGTTCTCCATGATCCGCGCTTGCGTTGCCCCATGTACCCGACACCGGTGCCCGTGCCTCCCCATGATGTGCGGAAACGACTCGAGCGAGCCGTGACCGGTCGCCATATTAAGGTAAGGATTACCTAACTAGATAGCCCTCCCTCCCGGCATCCTCCGGAAACCGGGACGCTACTGTTAAGGCGTGCCTAACCTAAGGACGTTGACCGTGGACACCGGGCCGGTGACCCGGCGCAGAGGACTGCGCCCCGCCCTGCTCGTCGCCCTGCTCGCCGCCGCGCTCATCCTGTTGAGCCTGCTGTCGATCGCGCTGGGCGCGCTGAGCATCCCGCTGGACCAGGTCGTCCGGGCGCTGTTGGGGCATCCCTCCAGCCGTCTCATCGACAACGTCGTCTGGACGGTCCGCGTCCCCCGCACCGTCCTGGGCCTGTCGGTCGGCGCCGCCCTCGGTCTGTCCGGCGCGCTCATGCAGGCGCTGACCCGCAACCCGCTCGCCGACCCCGGGGTGCTGGGCGTCAGCGCCGGCGCCTCGTTCGGCATCGTCGTGTCGGTCGCGGTCTTCGGCGTCGGATCGCTCTACGGCTACGTGTGGTTCGCCTTCGCGGGTGCGCTCGCCACCAGTGTGCTGGTCTTCCTGCTGGGCAGATCGGGACGGTCGGGCGCCACACCGGTCAAGCTGGCGCTGGCGGGCGTCGCCGTGACGTTCCTGCTCTTCTCGCTGACCAACGCCATCGTCCTGACCGACCCCGACGCCCTGGACCGCTACCGCTTCTGGTCCGCCGGCTCCCTCGCCGACCGGGACAGCGGGGTGGTGTTGAGCATCCTGCCGTTCCTCGCCGTCGGCGCGCTGCTCGCGCTGGCCACCGCGCCCGCGCTCAACAGCCTGGCCCTCGGGGACGACGTGGCGGCCTCGCTGGGACGGCGACTGGGCCTCGTCCGGCTCCAGGGCGTGATCGCCGTGATGCTGCTGACCGGCGCGTCCGTCGCCGTCGTCGGTCCGGTCGTCTTCCTGGGACTGGTCGTACCGCACGTGGCCCGGATCCTCGCCCAGTACGCGGGACTCGGGCCGGACCACCGCTGGCTGCTGCCGCTGTCGGCGGCCCTCGCGCCCTGCCTGCTGCTCGGCGCCGACATCATCGGGCGGGTGGTGGCGCGGCCCGTCGAGATCCAGGCCGGCGTCCTGGTCGCCTTCATCGGCGGCCCGTTCTTCATCGCGCTGGTGCGCCGGCGCAAGCTCGCGGAGGTGTGAGCGATGACCGTCCTGCCCGCTGCCCCTGCCGTACGCGACCGGCGCACCTTCCGGCTCACGACACCGCCCATTTCCGGGATCCTGCGACCCCGGCTGCTGGCGGTCTGCGCCGGGCTGACGGTCGTGGTGTTCCTGCTGTTCTGCTGGGACATCGCGATCGGCGACTACCCCGTCAGCTTCACCGGCGTGGTCAAGGCCCTGGCCGGGTCGGGCGATCCCGGAACGGTCCTGGTCGTACAGGAGTTGCGGCTGCCGCGCGCGCTGACCGGACTCCTCGTCGGTATCGCCTTCGGCCTCTCCGGCGCGCTGTACCAGACCATGACCCGCAACCCGCTGGCCAGCCCGGACATGATCGGCCTCACCGAAGGCGCCGGCACCGCCGTGGTGGCCGGCATCGTGCTCGGCTGGGACGGCGGCCTGGGCACCCAGGCGCTCGGCCTGCTCGGCGCCCTGGCCACCGCCCTGACCGTCTACGCGCTGGCCTGGAAGAACGGCGCCACCGGCTACCGCATCATCCTGGTCGGCATCGGGGTGTCCTGGATGTGCACCAGCGCCACCGACTACCTCCTCGCACGGGGCCAGCGCTTCGAGGCGCAGGCCGCGCTCGGCTGGCTGGTGGGCAACCTCAACGGCCGTACATGGAGCCAGGTCACGATGCTCGCCACCGCCATGGCGGTGCTGGTGCCGCTCGCCCTCGGCATGAGCCGCTGGCTGGGCACCCTCCAACTCGGCGACGACGTGGCCGCCGGCCTGGGCACGCCCGTGGGACCGGTCCGGCTGGCACTGATGCTCATCGGCGTCGGCCTGATCGCCTTCGGCACGGCGGCGGCCGGCCCCGTCGCCTTCGTCGCACTGGCGGCCCCGCAGATCGCCCAACGGCTGGCCGGCCGCGCGTACCCACCGCCGGTCACCTCCGCGCTGACCGGCGCGCTGGTCGTTCTCGGCTCCGACCTCATCGCGCGTGAAGCGATCCCCGGCACCGAACTGCCGGTGGGGATCGTCACCGGCGTCATCGGCGCGCCGGTACTGCTCTGGCTGCTCATCCGTGCCAACCGCGCGGGCTCAGGAGGCTGAACGCATGACGACCACCGACCCCGGCACCCGCACCGACACGGCCTCGGATCCCGGCACCTCGGCCGCGGGACCGGACCTGCGGGCCGACGGCCTGCACCTGGCGTACGACAACCGGCTGGTGGTCGAGGACCTGAACCTGGCCGTCCCGCCCGGCCTGATCACCGCCATCGTCGGCGCCAACGCCTGCGGCAAGTCCACCCTGCTGCGCGCCCTCGCCCGGCTGCTGACCCCCGGCAGGGCACCGTACAGCTCGACGGCCGGGCCCTCGCGTCCATCTCCACCCGGGAACTGGCCCAGCGGCTCGGGATCCTGCCGCAGACCCCGGTGGCCCCGGAGGGGCTGACCGTCATCGACCTGGTCGGCCGGGGCCGTTCACCGCACCAGACCTGGTGGCGGCAGTGGTCCAAGGCCGACGAACTGGCCGTGCACGAGGCGCTGGCCGCCACCGACCTCACCGACCTCGCGGACCGCGCGGTGGACGAGCTGTCCGGAGGGCAGCGGCAACGTGCCTGGATCGCCATGGCCGTTGCCCAGGGCACCCCCGTGCTGCTGCTGGACGAACCCACCACGTATCTCGACGTGGCGCACCAGATCGACGTCCTCGACCTGATCACCGACCTGAACCGGCGCGAGGGGCGCACGGTGGTCATGGTGCTGCACGACCTCAACCACGCCTGCCGGTACGCCGACCATGTCATCGCCATGAAGTCCGGCCGCATCGTCGCCGAGGGCCCGCCCGCCGACGTGATCACGGCCGCGACGGTCGAGGACGTCTTCGACCTGCGCTGCCAGGTCACCACCGACCCGGTCAGCGGCACCCCGCTGGTCATCCCGATGGGCCGGCACCACTACGCGGCCCCGGCCGGCGCGGACCGGCCGGCCGGGAGCTGACGGCCAGGAGGTGACGGCCTGGAGGTGACGGGCCCGCCCGGCAGGGATACGCCGGGCGGGCCGCGTCAGAACCGGGAGTTCAGGGCCGGGAGGTGAGGTAGCCGCCCATCGTCCGGAAGTAGTCGTGCGCCGCGTGCTCGGTGCCGTCCTCCGTGCGCACCCGCCGCACCGCGAGCCCGTGCCGGCGCCCGCTCCGGGCGTCCGCCCCGGCCACGATGACGACCCCGTCGCCCTCCTTGATGAAGATCCGTCCGGGCGTACCCCCGTACCGCGCCTGCGAGACCGACGCGGACACGATGCTGATCCGCTCACCGCGGTGGTAGGCGAAAGCGCTGGGATACGGGTCGGACTGCGCGCGGACCAACCGCTCCAGGTCCTCGGCGGGCCAGGTCCAGTCGATGCGGCCGTCCTCGACCGACCGCTTGTGGAAGAAGCTGGCCCGCGCACGGTCCTGCGGCTGCCAGCGGGCCTCCCCCGAGGCGATCAGGTCCAGCGATTCGCGCACGATCGGGCCGATCAGGTCGACGGTGCGGTGGAACAGGTCGGTCGCGGTGTCGGCGGGGCCGACCGGCACCGCGTGCTGCGTGAGGATGTCGCCCGCGTCCAGTTCGGCGCTCATCCGGTGCGCGGTGACGCCGACCCGCTCCTCGCCGTTGATCAGCGCCCAGATGATCGGGGAGAAACCCGCGTAGGAGGGCAGCAGCGAGTCGTGGACGTTGAGCGTGCCGTGCGGCGGCAGGTCGTAGATCTCCGGCGGCAGCCAGGTGCGCCAGTTGTTCGCCACGATGATGTCGGGCGCCGCGTCCCTGATGGCGTCCAGCAGTTCGGGGTCGTCCGGCCGGTTGCGCAGCAGCGCCGGGACGTCGTGCTTCTGGGCCAGCTCCGCGACCGAATCGTCCCAGATCTTCTCGTACGCGTGCTCGCTCTTGGGGTGGGTGACGACGAGGACGACCTCGTGGTCGGAGTCCAGCAGAGCCTGCAGCGTGCGATGGCCCCAGGTCTGATAGCCGAACATGACGACCCGCATGGCGGTCTTCCCTCCGACGACGTTATTGCAAGGTAAGCCTTACCTTATCTAATATGAGCGCCGTTGAGGGAGGCGATGCATCGGTGACAGCACCGCGCAGTATGCCGGACATCATCCACGATGTCCTGGGGATCGGCTTCGGCCCGTCAAATCTGGCACTCGCCATAGCCGTTGAGGAGCACAACACACAACTCCCTGAGGACCAGAGGCTGAATGCCCTCTTCCTGGAACGGCAGCCACGCTTCGGGTGGCATCGGGGCATGCTCATCGACGATGCGACCATGCAGGTGTCCTTCCTGAAGGACCTGGTCACGATGCGCAACCCCACCAGCGACTTCAGCTTCCTCTGCTATCTGCGCGAGCAGGGCAGACTGGTGGACTTCCTGAACCAGAAGACGCTCTTCCCGCTCCGCGTCGAGTTCCACGACTACTTCGAATGGGCCGCGGCCCGGGTGGCCCACCTGGTCGACTACTCCTCCGAGGTGGTGTCGGTCGAACCGGTGCGCGACGAGAGCGGCGAGGTCGCCTACCTGGACGTGACCTGCCGGGACCCGGCCGCCGGCCCGTCGTCCACGGTGACCCACCGGGCGCGCAACATCAGTGTCGCGGTGGGACTGGAACCCCATCTGCCGCCCGGCACCGACCTGTCGGACCGCGTCTGGCACAACAGCCAGCTCATCCCACGGGTCGCCGAACTCAACGCCTCCGGCGCTCCCGTGCGCCGGGTCGTCGTGCTCGGCGCGGGACAGAGCGCCGCCGAGGCGGTCGACTACCTGCACCGCACCTTCCCCGAGGCCGAGGTCTGCGCGGTCTTCGCCAAATACGGGTACACACCCGCCGACGACAGCCCGTTCGCCAACCGGATCTTCGACCCCGAGGCGGTGGACGTCTACTTCGACTCCCCGTCCGAGGTGAAGCAGTCCCTCTTCGACTACCACCGCTCCACCAACTACTCCGTCGTCGACATGGATCTCATCGAGGCCCTGTACGCGACCTCGTACCGCGAGAAGGTGCAGGGCCGCGAGCGACTGCGCTTCCTGAACGTCTCCCGCATCCGGGACGTGAGCGTCCAGGACGACCGACTCGACATCTCGGTGGAGTTCCTGCCCACCGGCGAACACCAGATCCTCGAATCGGACATCCTCGTCCACGCCACCGGCTACCGCTCCCAGGACATCGGCACTCTGCTCGGCGACTCGGCGAAGATCTGTCTGCGCGACGACGGGGACGCGGTCCGGGTCGGGCGCGACCACCGCGTCGAGGTCGCACCGGAAGTCACCGCGGGCATCTACCTCCAAGGCGGAACGGAACACACCCACGGCCTGGCATCGACCCTGCTGTCCACCACCGCCATCCGCGCCGGCGAGATCCGCGGCTCCCTCCTGGCACGTCTGGCCGCCGGCTGACCGGCCCGAACCGCTCCCGACGACGGCCTGAGGTCGGGGCGGGGATGGTCAGGAGGACGGAGTGGCGAAGTAGTGGCCCTTGTCGAGGTCGTCCATGAGCCCGGGCTGCGTCGGCTGCCACCCCAGCAGTTCGCGGGTGTGCGCGCTGGAGGTGGGGCTGTCCATGCCGAGGAAAGGGGCCAGCCAGGTGAAGTGCCCTGCCGCGTCATCGGGATTGATCGATGCCACGGGCACGGCGAGGTGCCGTCCGATGACCTCGGCGACGGAACGGATCGGCACGCCCTCGTCCGCGACCGCGTGCAGCGTGGAGCCGGCCGGAGCGCTCTCCAGCGCCAGACGGAAGAGGTGGGCGGCGTCGGATCGGTGCACGGCGGGCCAGCGGTTGGCGCCGTCGCCGATGTAGCCGGAGACGCCCTTCTCACGGGCGATGGCGACCACGGTGGCGAGGAAGCCGTGGTCCCCGTCGCCGTGCACGGTCGGGGGAAGCCGGACGATCGACGAGCGGACGCCGCGCTCCGCGAGGGCGGCCGTCGCGTGCGCGTTGGCCAGCCGCTTGGCCAGGCCGCCGGTCCAGTGGGCGCCGAGCGGGGCGGACGGCTGCCCGTCCTGCTCGGTGGCCACCTGACCCGGCGCCAGCCCGAGCGTCCCGGAGGCGATGAGGAACGGGCGGTCGGATCCGGCGAGCGCCTCGCCGACGGTGTCGATGGCCCGCCGGTCCGCGTCGGCGGCGGCCTCGAAGCCGCCGCTGAACGCGATGTCGTGCTTGAAGGCCAGGTGGATCACGCCGTCGGAGTCGGCGGCCGCACTGCGCAGGATGTCGAGATCGTCGAGCGTGCCGCGCCGCACCTCGGCGCCGGCCGTGGTGA
The DNA here is from genome assembly GCF_023701745.1 of Streptomyces sp. RKAG293. Lineage (NCBI taxonomy): Bacteria > Bacillati > Actinomycetota > Actinomycetes > Kitasatosporales > Streptomycetaceae > Streptomyces > Streptomyces sp. RKAG293. The sequence continues at coordinate 605,781 of NZ_JAJOZB010000001.1, forward strand.
GGGCGGCGGCCGAGGCGTCCGAGCGGGCGAGCCCGACGACCTGGTGGCCCGCGCCGAGGAGTTCCGGAACCACGGCTGAACCGATCCAGCCGGACGCGCCGGTGATGAACACACGCATGAGGAGAACCTCCGGGTAGGTCGACCGTCCTCGCCGCGCGGTACCGGGACACGGAATGTGCGGCGATCGAGCCGATGTCAGTGACTGACATCAACCGTAGCACTCGATGTCAGTCACTGTCATCACGTAAGATCTCCGATATGGGCCGATGGGAACCGAACGCACGCGGACGACTGGAACAGGCGGCGCTGGACCTCTACAGCGAGCACGGGTTCGAGCAGACCACCGCCGCGCAGATCGCCGAACGCGCCGGGCTCACCGAGCGGACGTTCTTCCGGCACTACGCCGACAAGCGCGAGGTGCTGTTCGGGGGTGCGCACACACTGGAGCAGGCCTTCGTCGACACCCTGGCCGACACCCCGGCAGCGGCCGCGCCGATCGACGCGATGGCTTCGACGCTGGAGACCGTCGCCGCCTTCTTCCTGGAGCGCCATGAGTTCGCCCGGCAGCGCCAAGCCGTCATCATGGCCAACGCGGAGCTGCGCGAGCGCGAGCTGATCAAGCTCGCCTCGCTGTCCGCCGCGCTCGCCGACACCCTGCGCCGACGCGGCGTCAAGGACCCGGCCGCGAGCCTCACCGCGGAGGCGGGCATCGCCGTCTTCAAGGTCGGCTTCGAGCGCTGGGTGGCCGACAGCGGACAACGCACCCTGGCGCACTACCTACGGGAGTCGCTCGACGAACTCAAGGCCGTGACCTCGGGCGAGTGACCGTGGGCCCGGCCGCCGGTCCAGGACGCGCGCCGCCGTCCCCGGGATGGGTGACCGCCAGGGCTGCGAGCCATCGACATCGTGCCCACCCGAAGTGACCCGTACACGAATCGCGGCGGGCACAACGGGCTCCGGGCCCCGGGCCCCGTGTCGCTGACCGATGGCCGCCGTGCTCCGTGTCGGCCCGGAACCCGAGCGCCGGGGAAACCCCGCATCGGATGGATGGTTCGGGTCGTACGGTCCCGCGGCGCGGGCGTGCTGGGGCCCGCCGTTCGCATGCCTAAGCGGGCAGGACCGCTGAGGCCGGAGCGGGTTGGGGGTTGCGGAACGTGAACGCGAGAGGCCCGTCGCCGTGTTCACGCAGCAGGGCGATGCGCTCCATGGCCTCGGCGGTCGTCGGGCGATGACCGACAGGCACCCACCACAGCGCCTGATGATGCTCCGACATCCTCTCGAACCACTCCCGCCGGCGGCTGAGCACCTTCAGATGCTCACTGCGGTACGTGAACTCCCTCAGCGCTCGGACCGATTCCCAGACCGAGCAGTTGATCAGGAGCGGGCCGTCCTCCCCGTCGGGCCGCAGGCTCGTCGAGTCCTCGCCGTCGTCGTCGACCATGCGCCAGACAAAGCCGGGAGCCCCGTCCGCCAGGGCGTTGATCTCGGGCAACCGAGCGACGAAGTCGGCCAGTACGGGGCCGTCGAGCGGGCCGAGGATGCGTCCGATGTTGACCTGGGCCAGGTGAAAGGTGGTCATGGTGTCAGCATGACCGGACCAAGCTTCTATCGTCAAGCATCATTAGTTTTAGAAAGAGTGACACAACACCCCTCAGGGGGCGGGTCCATGGCCGCCGTCCAGTCCCCGCCCCCGGCACATCCGAGAAGCAGGCCCTCGATGAAGGCCAGGTTCATCCCACAGACGAGCGCCGGGAACTCGTCGGCCAGCGAGTGGAACGGGCAGTTGTTCAGCCGGACCGTCGCCCCGTCCCCGTACGGCTCATAGCCACGCGCCCGCAGTGCCGCGACCGGATCGACCGGATCGGCTTCGCCACCCAGTTCCGCACCCTCGGCAGCGCCGGCCGCCCGGGCCGCCGACTGCAGTTCCCGGTCGAGTCCCGCACTGTCGACGACGTTCGCGAGCAGCCGCCCGACGGCATCGTACGAGCGGGGCGGCAGCGACACCGCCCGCTCGCCCGGCGCCCGCAGGTACAACTTCGCCGGCCGCCCCGCCCCCGGTCCGCTGCGCCCCGACAGGCGCTGATAGGTCACAGCCAAAAGACCCGCCTCGACCAGTTTGTCCAGATGGAACGCGGCGAGCGAGCGGGAGATGCCGGCCGCCGCGGCCGCCGCCTCGCGGCCGACCGCGCCCGGCGTCGCCGCCACGTGCCGATACAGACCACGGCGCACCGGGTCCGCCAGGACGCCCACCGCCTCGAACACTTCATCCTCACTGTTCACGAGGCGATTCTATAACCAATGACCGCTGTCACTAGTGTGGCTCCGCGTCCATCCGGCGAAGGAAGGGCGGCTTCGCCGACGACGTGCGCATCGCGACCGAACGGGACGCCTGCGCCACCGTTCCCATCCTCACCGACGGGGCTTTCAAACCCCCGACTTGAACATGATCAATACCGTAGACGGAGGGGCAACACCCGGGCAGACGCCGCCCGGAGCTCGCTGGGATCTTCACGAGCTGAGCGGTGGCTCGACGCGGGAGAGCCACGCGGCGAGGAGCCCCTCCAGGCCTGCCGCCTCCTGCGGGGTGAGGCGGTCCATGAGGCGTCGCTCATTGCCCATGTGCTCGGTGAACGCGGCGTCGATCAGCTCCCGTCCCGCGGGAGTGAGAGCGACCACGCGCCCACGGCCGTCACTCGCGGCGCGGCGGCGGGTGACCAGCCCTTCACGTTCGAGGCGGTCGATCCGCTTGGTCATCGCGCCCGTGGTCACCATGGTGTGCGCGGCCAGTTCCCCAGGGGCCCGTTCGCACGGACCTCCCGCGCGGCGCAATGCGGCGAGGACGTCGAACTCCCCCTCGCTCAGCCCGTAGCGCCGGTAGACGGTGCACAGCTCCTCGGTGAGCAGCCCGGCGAGTCGGTGCAGTCGCCCGATCACCGCCTGGGGGGCCACGTCGACGTCGGGACGTTCGCGGGCCCACTCGGCCTGGATGCGGGCGACGTGGTCGAGCGGTGGTGACATGACTCGATTATACCTTCCAAGGAAGATATCATCGCTTCCATGGAAGGTAATCTGCGGTGGACCCTGATCACGGCGATAGCGCCGGTCGCGTGGGGTACGAACTACTACGTCACCCGCGCGTTCCTGCCCGCCGGCGAGCCCCTGTACGGCGCGGCCTTCCGGGCGCTGCCGGCCGGACTGCTCCTCCTGGCGGCCTGCCGGGCACGACCGCACGGGTCGTGGTGGTGGAAGTCCCTGGTCCTCGGCACCCTCAACATGGGCGGGTTCTTCGCCCTGATCTACATCGCGGCGCAGCGACTCCCCACCAGCGTCGCCTCCTCCGTCATGGCGACCTCGCCGATGGTCATGATGCTCATCGCCTGGGGACTGATCGCCGAGCGGCCACGTCCCGCACACCTGATCGGCGCGGGGGTCGGAATCGGCGGCGTCTACCTCATGCTGTTCACCGGAGCCACCTCGATCGATCTTCTCGGCGTCGGCGCCTCCATTGCCGCCATGCTCATGTCTTCCTGCGGCTACATCCTCGCCAAGCGCTGGAGCGCCGAGGTCGAGGTGCTCGCCTCGACGTCCTGGCAGCTGATCGCCGGCGGCCTGCTGCTGTTCCCGCTCGCCGCAGCCGTCGAGGGAGCGCCGCCGCACCTCGACGGGGCGGCCGTCCTCGGCTTCGGCTACGTCACCGTCGTGGCGACCGCACTGGCCTTCGCCGCCTGGTTCGCCGGCCTGCGCCACCTGCCCGCCGCCACGGTGGGCCTGGTGGGCCTCCTGAACCCGGTGACGGGCGTACTGCTTGGCACCGTGATCGCCGGGGAGGCACTCACCGTCAAGCAGCTCTGCGGACTTGCTCTGGTGACCATCGGGATTCTCCTCGGCCGGCCGGTGCTCAGACGATGGGGGCGCTCGCACGGCACGACATCCGCGGCCCGGGACCAGGGCGGCCGGCCGGGCGTACGCGCCTCGGAATCCGCCTGCAAGGTGCCCCCCGCGTGATCTCGTCAGGACTTGGGCGACCTGGCCACCACATGGCGGCGCCACCGTTCGGGTGAAACGACGGAACCACACCCGCGATCAGTAGTTGAGCAGCATGTTCTTCCCTGTGCCGCCCGCACCACCTCCAAAGGATCGCAAATGCTCAAGAAGTTTCTCGGCACGGCCGCGGTGGCCGTCTCCGTCGTCGGCGTCTCCGCTGCGTTCGTCTCCCCGGCCATGGCCATCGGCAACGACGGCGGCGCCTCCACCACCAACGGCAACGGTGCCGAGCAGTCGTACGGCAACACCCACACCGGTGGCACCCTGAGCCCGCAGGTCGGCCTCGTCCAGGGAACGCTGAACAAGCCGTGCGTCGGTCTGCCCCTCAAGGCGAACGTCGGTTCCCTCGTCGGCGCCGTCCCGATCACGGTGCAGGACATCAACGTCCTGTCCTCCCCGCAGAACCAGCAGTGCGCCGAGAACTCCTCGCAGATCAAGGGCGACGAGCCGGTGTCGCACGTCCTGGACCAGATCCCGGTGCTGTCCGGCAACGGCGTCGCCAACGACTGACCCTCACGTCAGGCAGTACCCCCAGGGCCCCGAAACCGCACAGGTTTCGGGGCCCTGGGGCCTTGCTGGGGCACGGAGCCGGCCGGCTGGAGCCGGACCACCGTCAGGAATCGTCGGCGACCGTTCGCGGCTTCTGCCTGCGCATCAGCACCGCTCCCGCGAGAACGGCCGCGATGACCCCACAGGCCACCGCGAGGGCGGCCGCGCCGCCGAACAGGTTGCCCAGGCTGTCCCTGAGCAGATGCACGGAGTTGCTTCCCGCGGCGACGGAGTGCACCGCCACGGTGCCGACGGCGGCCGCCGCGCCGGCCGCCCAGATCCACACCGTGTCCCGCACGGCCAGCAGGTACGCCAGCGCCAGGCAGAGGACCGCGATGACCGTGGACGCGACCGCTGCCGGTCCGCCCGAGCGGAGGCCCGCCATGTCGGCCGGCAGGTGGACCGCGCCGATCATCAGCAGCGCCACGGCGGCGGGCCAGCGCAGCGGGGATCGCAGGGACGACGACACCGAACGCTCCGGCGACACGTCGCCGGAGGACCCGGCGGTGGCCACCGGGGCTCGCCGGCTGCCGGCCTGCACGCCGCGCGGGACGGCGGAGCTTTCGGCACTTGCGGCACTTGCGGCACCCAGGTTGGCGGTCTCCGATGCGCCGACGGCGGTCCCCGTCCGCGGCGGCTCGCCCTCACCCGGGCCGTCGTCCCTGGCGGGGCCGCCGTGCTCCCCCGGGACGTTCTCCTCCCCCGGGACGTTCTCCTCGCCGGGTCTGTTGTCCTTGTCCGGTCCGAAGACGGCCACCAGTTCGGCGACTTCCTCGATGGGCCGGCCCATCGCCGCCGCGAGCAACGCCGTATCGGCGTCGGCGATCGTGTGAGGAGGTTTCTTCAGCAGGGTGACCAGTTGGAGGACCTCGTCCACGGGGCGGGACACGGCGGCCATGCGCAAGGCCTCGTCCCCCGGGCGCGGCGACTCACCGGTCTGGTTGAGCAGGGCCACCAGGGAGGCGACCTCGTCCAGGGGGCGGGCGGTGGCGACCGCCCGGAGAAGGGTGAGCCTGGGCTCATCCCCCGGACCTATGTGGCTGTGGTCGTGCTGAATGGAGCTGAGATCAGATGTCATGACGCGACTTTCTTTGCCGAACCTTCGAGGCCGGGCTCTTTCCCGAAGGTCACCGTGTGTCACAGACGACACACTGTTGGTCCCATCTCAGCCGATAGGTGCACATTCCGCCATTCGGAGCCCCGCACCCGGCCGGATCATGGCCGCAGGTCGAAGGCCGGCACCGCCGGAGCGTGAAGACACGGCCCGTGCCGCGAGTCGATGCGGTCGGACCTGGCAGAAGAAAGGCGAACCGCCAGGCCCGGCCGGACCTCGATGTCGCACCCGGGCAACGACGGCGTACGGCCCCGGGACACGGACGGCACCCCCACCGCGGAACCGTATTCACCCGGACGGCCCCTCCGGCCGGCGTCCCCGGCGCGCGGTACGGACTGCCGGTCGGCCGTCGGCGCGTCCGTTTGGTGGAACACCCGTGACCTGCCGCGGAGCAGTCCCGTTGGTGGGGTCAACGCCGTGATCCCTACGGCGGACTCAACCCTTCCAAGGAGACTTCGATGTCCCGTATTGCCCAGGCAGCCGCCATCACCGCCGCCGCAGGCGCCGTCCTGGCCGCCGGTGCCGGTATGGCCGCCGCCGACGCCGGAGCCCACGGCGCAGCGGTCGGCTCGCCCGGCGTCCTGTCCGGCAACCTCCTCCAGGTGCCCGTCCACGTGCCGGTCAACGTGTGCGGCAACACCGTCGACGTCATCGGGGTCCTCAACCCGGTGTTCGGCAACACCTGCGCGAACATCAGCGGCCACCACGACACCGATGACAACAAGGGCTACGGGTCCGGCGACAACAACTGACCGCTCCCCCACGACCCCCGGGCCGCCGCGACCAGGACGCCAGCCCGCACGGGATCAGGCACGTCGAACGCCCTGATCCCGTGACGCGTCCTCCCGGCGGCCCGGGCTTCGCCTTCCACCCGCCACCCGGAGCCGGTCCCTGTCGACGCCGGCGCACTGCGCGCACCGTTCCGCGAGGGGGCCGAGTGCGCGACGATGGTGCGATGCCCGACCACAGCACGGCGCCCGTTCCGCGGCCGGCACAGATCCCTGAACGGGCCGACACGGTGGGGCCCGGCTGGCAGGAGTCGCTGGGCCGTCTGCACCGGCAACTCCGCGCGCTGGCCCCCGGATACCGTCTCGTGGACCTCGGGGAGAAGCTCGGCGGCCTGCACGTTCATGTGGAGTCGGTGGGCGATGACAGCGACGCCCTGCGCGCTCTGATCGCTGCCGCGGAAGCCGAGTCGATGTGCACCTGTGAGTTCTGCGGCGCTCCCGGCCGCGTCCGGACCCGTGAAGACGCACCGCGAGGGTGGCGCAAGGCCGTGTGCGACACCTGCCACGGCCCGTGGTCCGCCCATCACCTCATGATCGTCAATGGTGCGGTGCGCGGCCGCCCGCATGAGGAGTGACTTTCCGGTGCCGCGGCGGGCGTGAAGGCGGGAAGCCTCCCGCCGGGAAATCCGCGGCGTTGTGACAGAGTCGCCCGGTTCACCGACCGGGCGGGCGCGCATACTGGGAGGACCTGTCAGTCAGCCTGCCTGAATGCTCGGTCAGTCCAGACCCTGCCGGTCTTGCGATCCGTCTCGCTGATGTCGTCCGTGGCGAGGAGAGAGTCATGACCGAGCTCGGGGTCGCGCCCGCGATCCGATCCCAGGGAAGCGACTACGCGGAACTCATGAGGCAAGTACGAGGCGCCGGACTGCTGGAGCGCCGGGCCGCGTACTACTACGTCAAAATCGCTGTGACGGCGGCGCTGCTCGCCGCCGGGATCGCCGCGTTCGTGCTCATCGGCGACTCGTGGTGGCAGCTGGGCACCGCGGCGTACCTGGCCGCGGTCTTCGCCCAGCTCGGCTTTGTCGCCCACGATGCCGGGCACCAGCAGATCTTTCGCCGCCGACCGGCGAACGCGGTCGTCGGGCTCGTGCACGCCAACCTGCTCATCGGATTCAGCTACGGCTGGTGGGTGAGCAAGCACAATCTCCACCACGCGCATCCGAACGAGCCCGGCCGCGACCCCGACGTCGCCGCGGGCGCCATCGTGTTCACCCCGCAGGAGGCCCGCGTACTGCGGGGCCCGGCCAGGCTGCTGGCCCGCTGGCAGGTGTGGCTGTTCTTCCCGCTGCTCCTGCTGGAGAGCGCCAATCTGCACGCCCTGAGCGTGGGAGCGCTGCTGCGGCGGCGGACCAGGCACAGCAACCTCGAGTTGGGGTTGCTGCTCCTCCACGCCGCGGGATTCCTGGCCGTGGTCCTGCTCGTTCTGCCGCCCGTCAAGGCCTTGGTGTTCGTGGTCGTGCAGCAGGGTCTGTTCGGGCTCTATCTGGGGTGCGCGTTCGCTCCGAACCACAAAGGCATGCCGATGCCGGAGTCGGGCAGTTCGGACTACCTTCGCCGACAGGTCCTGACCTCGCGCAACATCCGCGGCGGACGGGTCACCGACTGGGTCCTCGGCGGGCTGAACTACCAGATCGAGCACCACCTGTTTCCCAGCATGCCCAGGCCCAACCTCGCCCGGGTGCAGCCGCTGGTACGGGAGTTCTGTGTGCGGCACGGCATCGACTACCTGCAGTGCGGCGCCGTGGACTCGTACCGCCAGGCACTGCGCCACCTGCGGACCGTCGCGAACGCGACGCTGCGCGCCCCCGTCACCACGACGTGACGGTCGCGTTCGCCCCCGGCCCCGGCGTCACGGCGTGATCGCGCTTCACGCCGTGGTGCCGGCGGCGCCATGGGGGATGGTGTCGGTGTCGAAGGTGCCGTCGGTGATGTCGCGGGCCAGGGCGGCGAGCTTCAGATTGTGGTCGCGGGCGTAGTGGCGGAACGCGGCGAAGGCGTCGTCGACGGACAGCTGCCAGCGCTCGGCAAGGATGCCCTTGACCTGCTCCAGGACGATACGGCTGGTCAGCGCGTATTGGAGTTGGCCGCGTTCGGTCTCGCTCTGGGCCAAGGTGCGCTGCTGCAGGATCGCGATCGTCGCGATGTCCGCCATGGCCTGGGCAAGGGAGACGTCCTGGTAGCCCAGAGGGCTCGGATCGGTCTGGAACAGGCTCAGGGCACCGATGATGCGCCCGCGCAGCCTCAGCGGCAGCGCGTTCGTGGCGACGAAGCCGATCTCCTGGGCCTGGGTGGCGAACTGCGGCCAGTCGTCGGTGCTCCGGAAATCGGTGAGGTCGATGTTGGTGCGGGGCTGCCCGCTCTGGAAGCACTCCACGCACGGGCCCTGGTCGTGCTGCGTGGCGAAGAACTCCAGCAGCCGGGTGCGCTCGTCGGAAGCGGCGAGGACCCGCAGGATGCCGTGTTCGTCCGCGAGAAGGATTCCGACGGCGGCCACGTCGAGGAGTTCCATGCACCGCACGGACAGCTGCTGCAGGAAGTCGATGACGTCGAAATCATCGATCAGGGAATCGGCGATCTCGACGAACACCCGGGAAAGTTGCTGTTCGCGGGGCATGGCGATCAGTCCTTGTCTGCGACGGCAGGCTCAGTGCCGTCGGTGTTGGGGTCCAGGCGCAACCGCCGGGCCACGATCTCTCGGGAAATGTCGGTGATGGTGCTGCCACTGCCATAAGCATGACCCCGCAGTCGCAGCAGAGCTTGCGGCAGGGACAGACCGAGCTGGACGCTGATCATGCCGGTGGCCTGGTGCACGACGGCCTGCTGCAGTTCGTGGGAGGAATCCTGGGAGGCCCGGTCGTCGGGGTCCTGCCGGCGGGGTTCGCCGCCGCCCAGACAGCGGGCGGTCAGTGCGCGGGCCAGGACCAGGGCGTCGTCGGCCTGCCCGGGGCTCAGGGGGCCCGGAGTGCGGCGCACCGCGGTCAGCACCCCGACACGGATGGCGCCCAGGCCGATGGGGAAGCAGAACACCGCCCGTGCCGCCAGGCCTGCCGTCTCCATGGCCAGGGCCGGCCAGCGGTCGGGGCGCACACCGGCCAGATCCGGCACCCACACCATGATGCCGCCGCGCACGGTATCGGGGCCGGGACCTTCCCCGAGGGTGAACTGCAGATCCTCGAAGACCTGTGCGCTCTCGTCCGAGCAGGCCACCAGTTCGATGCCGGAGTCCTCCATCAGCAGGGACACCGCGAGGCCGTCCACACCCAGCGCGACCGCACCCGCCGTCATGGCATGCGCGATCCCGCCCGGCCCGTCGTCGTCGCGCAGCCGGCGCAACACGTTCCCCATGCGATCACTGATCACCCGGGGCCACCTGGCGTCGTGCCACCCAGGCCGGAGTCGCCCGCGGGCCTGCGGGACGGGCCGCCCGAGGGCCGGTGTGCGTTCCACGGTGCCGATGTGGTCACAGGACCGACTCTAGAGGTGCGGAGCCCGCTCGTGGCGGATCCGCCGGACCACACGGCAGACGGCTGCCGCCGGACCACCCGGCGGACGGCTGCCGCCGGCCGGTGCGAACAGCCCGGTCGCTCCTGGCGCGGGGCACCTCAGGACGACTGCGGTCGCTGCAGTCCGTCAAGGAGCAGTTCCACCAGTCGGCGGGGGTCGTAGCGGGGGTCGCTGTCCCGTCCGATGCAGAGGTTGCCGATGCCGCGCATCAACTCGTAAGCCTGCGTACCGGTCCTGATCTGGCCGGCGCCGGCCGCGGCGTCGAGCAACTGCGCGCAGACGGGCACCAGACGGTCGAGGAAGTAGCTGTGCAGCGCGTCGAAGCCGCTGCTGTCCGACTGCAGGGCGTTGGCGAGTCCGTGCTTGGTGACGAGGAAGTCGACGAAGAGGTCGACCCACTGACGGAGTGCAACGAGCGGGGAGTCGGCACCGGCCAGCAGGCTCGGGCCGGCCTCGGCGCATGCCTCGACCTGGTGGCGGTAGACGGCGACGACGAGATCCGCCCGGGTCGGGAAGTGGCGGTAGATCGTCCCCATCCCGACGCCCGCCCTGGCGGCGATCTCACGGATCGGCGCATCGACGCCGGAGGTGACGAACACCGCGGCGGCGGCGGTGAGCAGCGTCTGCCGGTTGCGCTGCGCGTCGGCCCGCTTGCCTCGGGCCGGCACCTCCCCGGACGGGCCGGCGGGCACCTCCTCGGAGGGGCTTTTCGTGGGCATCACGCTCTCCTTCCGGCCGCCGTTGACAAAGCGGAACAGCGCTCCGTATATTAATCGGAACGTCGCTCCGCTTTCAGTCTAGCTGAAACCGGACGCTCCCGACCGCCTCCCCCGCCGCCATCCGAAGCGATCGACGGCAGAGGCCATCGAAGGGACCTCCGCATCATGAATGCATCGGCTCACCCCACCGACACCCTCGGCTCACCCACTCCGGTCCTCTCGGTCAGCCCCGTGGTGCTGCCGGCTCCCGGCCGTGCCGTGGACCTGGAAGTGCGGGTCTCCGCACCCGTGACCGGGAGCGACCTGCCGGTCATCCTCCTCTCCCACGGTCAGGGCCACTCGAACCACCTCTCCTCGCTGAACGGCTACGCCCCTCTCGTCAACTTCTGGGCGGCGCACGGCTTCGTCGTGATCCAGCCCACCCATCTGAGCTCCAGGGCGCTGACCCTGGATCCCGCCACCCCCGGCGCACCGATGTTCTGGCGATCGCGCGCCGAGGACATGCGGCTCGTCCTCGACCGGCTCGACGCGATCGAGGCCGCCGTCCCGCAGCTCCGCGGGCGCCTGGACCACAGCAGGGTCGCCGTGGCCGGGCACTCGATGGGCGGCCACACCGCGAGCCTGCTGCTGGGCGCCCGGCTCACCGATCCGGAGGACGGGACGGAGGCGAACCTGGCCGACCCCCGGATCAAGGCCGGTGTACTGCTTGCCGCGCCAGGCCGGGGCGGCGATGCCCTCGTCGCGGCCATGGCCGAGAATCTCCCCTTCCTCCTGACCACGGACTTCTCCGGGATGACGACACCCACGCTCGTGGTCGCCGGCGACAACGACGCCTCTGCCCACCTGACGGTCCGGGGCCCTGACTGGCACACCGATCCGTACGTCCTCTCCCCCGGCCCCAAGACCCTGCTCACCTTGTTCGGCGCGGAACACGGGCTCGGCGGAATCTCCGGATACGACGTCGCCGAGACCACGGACGAGAACCCCGAGCGGGTGGCCGTGGTCCAACTCCTCACCTGGGCCTACCTCCGCACCGAGCTCTACCCCGGGGACTCCGCCTGGAAGGCGGCCTGCGACGAACTGACGGCCGGCCCCGACCCGCTCGGCCGCGTCGAATCCAAGTCGGCCGCCGAGTAAGCCAGCGGGCAATCGCCACGGCACGAAGCCGTCAGTGGCCTGACAGCGCGGCCCTCAGCGCGGCGTCGAGCTGGGCGGCGGTCGCATCGACGTCCGGGCGGTCCGCGGTGAGCCAGGCGTGGACGGAGGACTGGAGGATCTGGGTGAACGCGCCGTAGTACGGGGTCCGGGGCCGTTGGACCGCGCCCTGCAGCGCCTGGAGCAGAGTCACCCGGTACGCGGCTCTGTCCTGCGGCGAAGGGGTGCGCGCCGGGTCCTCGCCCGCCGTCGCCGCGCGGTGCAGCGTCTCGGCGACCTTCGGCCAGCAAGGGCGCGCGCTGCCGTCGTAGGCGGAGACGCGGGTGGCGGCGAACCCGGCGTCGAGCAGGCAGCGTTCGCTTTCCGGGGAGGTGAGGAAGTCGATCAGCGCGCGGGCGTGTGCCGCGCGCGGCGAGTCGGCTGTGACGGCAAGGTTCTGGCCGCCCAGGACCGCACTGCCGGGCAGGCGCGTCACGCTGTACGCGGTGGGCGGCAGCAGCGCGGCCAGTGAGCCGTAGCCGTACGGCCAGAAGCGCAGGAAGGCCGTCTGGCCGGCGCCGAACTGGGTGAGGCTGGCGCTCTCGTCCGAGGACCTGGCCGCGGGAAGCACATGCTCCGCGCGGGCGCCGAGTTCGACGAGACCGGCCTTGAGCTGCCGCGGGTCCGCCGTGTAGTGACCCTCCTCGTCGGTGAGGTGGACACCCACCGACTCGAACGCCTCGATGACGTTGACGGTCAGCCCCTCGTACGCGGCGAGCTGGGTGGTCCAGCCGCCGAGGTACCCGCTCTTGCGGGGACCGGAGGGCGGAGCGCCGTCGAGCTCCTCGATGATCGCGCCGAGGGTGGACCACTGCCACGTCGACAGGGCCGGCGGGGACAGGTCCACCCCGGCCTGCCGCAGGTAGTCGGGCCGGTAGAAGAGAAGTCCGACGTCGCTGTTGAACGGTTTGGCGTAGGTACGGCCCTTCCAGTCGGCGGTCTTGGCGACCTGCCCGATGAGGTCCGGGTCTTCGGCCTGGGTCGCGGGGACGGCGCGGATCAGACCGGCCGCCGCGAACTCCGGTATCCAGGTGATGTCCAGGTTCACCACGTCGTAGTGGGCGCTGCCGGACTGCAGCGCGCCGAGCAGCTGGCTGCGCTGCTGGTCGGCGGCGCCCGGCAGTTCGACCAGTTCGGCCTGGAGGTCGGCGGATCCCGCGTGCTGCCGGTTCCACTCCTCTATGAGGTGCTGGCGCACACCGCCGGATCCGGTCACGTCCAGACCTGAGGCGACGACGATCGGACCGCCCGATCCCACCGCGTCGTCGTCGGGTGGCGGTCCGGGCGGTCCTCCGGACGAACAGGCGGCGGCCACGCAGACGAGCAGCGGAAGGAGCGCGGCGAGGACGCGCCGCCCGGTCCGGCTCATTCGGCGTCTCCTGTCCCGGTCTTCGCGACCTCGGCCGGCAGCTCCGTCGCGAGTTCGACGGCAGGGTCCAGGCAGCGGCCGCCGGTGGCCGCCGTGATCCGCTGGTTGAGCGCGACCGCGGTGCAACCGCCGCTGTGCAGCGAGACGGTGACGACGCGGCTGCGCGCTCCGGCCGCCGCGTCCTGGACGAGTGAGGTCAACGCGGCGGGCGGGATGCCCGTCGAGTCCTCGTCGTCCGTGATGAAGACGATCAGCTGGGGCCGGTCGCCGTTCTTCGCCCGGCCGCGCAGTTCGGCCAGCGCCTCGTGCAGCGCGAGGTCCGGTCTGGCGTCCTGGCGGACGGTCGTGGCTCCCGCCACCTTCGCTTCGGCGGCCTTCCGGTCGTGGGTGCCGAACGCCAGCAGTTCGCGATGGTGCGCGCTGCCGTCCTCCACGACGGACCAGATCCCGTACTCGTCCTTCGTCCCCAGCGAGCGCAGCGATCGTGTGAGCAGATCCTTGGCACGGCCCGGCCCGGTCCAGAAACCGTCCATGGACGAGGAGCTGTCGAGCAGATACAGGACACGGCCGGGGCCCAGCGCCTGGCGGTAGCTCTGCAAGGTCGTGTCGAGCGCGGTGCTGGAGACGTCCGGCGCCGTCGACGGCACGAGGTCGGTATGGACGGCACGGGAGTTGGCGGGGTCGGTGAGCAGCGATCCGGGGCCGGGGGTGGCGGGATGCCCCTCGCTCACCCCGCGGTAGCCGTCGCCGGTGAAGAGTTTCTGGGCGTCGGGACCCGTCAGCCAGGTGTAGAGGTCCTGTACCGCCTGGGCCCGCTCGTCGGCGTGCCGGTCGGCGCCCTTCCACATGACGTGGATGAACGGCAGATCGGCCATGGGCAGGTCGGAGGGATAGGTGGCGATCCGCTTCGACAGCGTGGCGGAGGTGCAGGTGGGGTGTCCGGGGTCGGCCGGCCCGAGGTTGAACCGGGCCATGGTCTGCTCGGGGACCAGCACGGCGGCCCGGTCCTCCAGGGCGTTGTTCGTCCCCCGCGCCAAGGCGCACATCAGGTCGTGGGCGGTTGAGGGGGACGGGCTCAGCGCCTGCACCATGCCCTGCTCGATCTCCGCCGGGGACTGTCCGGAGCCGCCGAGCGATGTGTACAGCGCGACCGTGCCGAGCAGTGCGGCGTCGGTGTACTCGGGGTCGGGCCGCAGCAGCGCCGCCTGGGACTGGGGCGCGCGCAGATGTCCGATGATCACGCTGAGCGGGGTGCCGGTCTGGTCGGCGGCCGGCAGCGAGACGGTCCCGGGGACGGCGAGCACCAGCGGGGAGTAGGCGACCGGGCCGAGCCGGTCGAGGGTGGCAGCCTGTTGGCCCGTCTCCTTCGCCCGCTCCCAGCTGCTGCTCGCACCCGGCATCCAGATGTCGGGCTGTGCCCCCAGGTCACGCTGCGGGCGCAGGCAATCGCCGGTGGCCGGACACGTGGCGGGCGGGGACTGCCAGACCGCGGAGTTGCGGAAGGCCGTGACGGCGTCCGTGCCCTTCCCCGCGTACACCGTGATGCCGACCGCCCGGCAGCCCCCGGGCCGCTGGAGGTACGCGTCGACGGCCTTCTGGACGGTGGGCAGCGCGTCCGGGTCGGCGAGCAGTCGCAGTTCCGTCGGGGGCGCGCAGGCAGCGGCCTGACCGGAGGTGAGGGCGTAGACACCACCCGCGGCGGCCAGGGCGAGAGCGGTGAGGAGGACGGCCGCGGTACGGATGAACGCACGGTTCTTCAGCCGGTGCCGTAACCGACCGCCGGACCGGGCAGGCGCCGGGGCCGGCGGCGGTTGCCGAATCGGCGGCGGCGTGGCCGGGGGCACCGTCACCGGGACGTTCGCGGGCGAGGCGTGGGAGAGCACCACATCGTCACCGCGGCGGCGCTCGTCCGGGAGCCAGCGGTGTTCGTCCACCGCGCGGACCGGTTCCATGGCCTCCCGGACGGCGGCCACCAGGCCGGTGAAGGTGACCTTCGGCTGCCCGGGAATGCCGTCGGTCAGCAGCCGGTGCAGTTCACGGGTGAAGGGTGTGCCGTCCGCCGGACTGCCCTCGGGGATCTCCACCCCGGCCTCGGCGGCGGTGAGCACCGCGAAGTTCTGTTCGCCGTCCGGGGTGAAGTCCCGCAGGGCGTTGCCCGCGTAGCAGCAGTCCAGGATGACGACGACCCAGTCGGCCTTGGCGTGGATGAGGGAGCCCATGACGTCGTGCTGCCACGAGATGGCGTCCACGAAGGGGTGCTCGCGGTTCTGGGTGACGCGCGAGCCGCTGACCATCAGGTGCAGGTCCGTACCGTTGCTGCGGACCAGGCCGTGCCCCGCGAAGTAGACCAGCAGCAGCCCCTCGGCCTGATCCCTGGCCTCCGAGAGCGCGGCTCGGAACGCGGTGTGGCCCAACTGCCCCTCGGGCACGATGAGATCATCCGGAGCCAGTACCCCGGTGGCTCCGGCCGTGAGCGCCTGCCGCATCAACTGCACACTGCGCGCGACGGGAAGCAGCGGAGGCAGGTGCTCGTAGGTGTCGACGCCGAGCAGTACGGCGCGGTGCCGTTTTCCGCCGGCCCCAGCGTCGTTCCCCCGGCCGCGCGGATCGTACGGCGGCACAGCGGCTACGCCTCCTCCACCTCGTCGGTCGCACCGGAGGTATCAGGATTCTGGTCGCTGTCCAGGCGGATCTCCCGGCCGGGGCCGAGGTCGCCTCCGTCCAGGGTGACGCGGGGCTCCTCCCGGCGGTCCGCGAGCCGGCGGCGGTTGCGTACCCAGGTCAGCACGGAGCGCCAGGCGCTCTCGGTGACCGGGCGCACGGCCTCGCCGACCACGACCAGGATGATGTCCTGCAGGATCTCGCCCGCCATGGAGTCGCGCTGATCACGGGAGGCTCTTCGCACGACGGTGAACTCGCCCCGGTCACGGGCCTCCTTGAGGGAGGACGACGTGTCCAGCCACTCCTGGAGCGCTTCGAGGTCGAGGTGCCGGTTGTGGGTACCGGTGACGCTGATGCGCAGTTCCGTCCGCTCCGCGCCGCCGGAACCGTCCGCGTCACGGGAACCGTCCGCGATACCGTCTGCCATTGCTGTGCCTCCGTCGGGCGCCGTTGCCCATCACCGCAGTGCCGCTCCCTGCCGAAGTTCCCATCCTTTCACGGGTGTTGGCGCCCGGAGGGGATTGCCGGGGATCCCCGGATTCCGCGGGAGACTGTGCGCGCACCCTACGGAGCGCTACCGTCTGTGGCAGCGGGGATGCGAGGGGGTCGCGGGATGTCGTCCGAGGGACCGGAACCGAGTGCGGAAGCCCCGTCGGACCTGGCCCGCGAGCAGGAGCCGCCGCCAGGCGGGACACCGCGCATCACCCCAGTCTTCTGTTCGTTCGTCCCACCGCACATCCTCGATGCGATGGCCCGGTCCGAGGACCGCGCGCTCGGCGACCTCGCCCGCCGCACCCTGCAGGCGGACGCGGTCGAACGCACCCGCCGCCGCATAGCCACGGTCAGAGGCGCACCGTTCGTCGCCGGTGCGGCCGACTCCGACCGGCCGGTGCGGACGGTGTACGACGCCAGGCACCGCGGGAACCTGCCCGGGCGGGAGGTCCGCGCCGAAGGTGCGAAACCCGGCAAGGACATGACCGCCAACCGCGCTTACGACGGTCTCGGCGCCACCTTCGAGCTGTATCTGCAGGCGTACCAGCGGCATTCGATCAACGATCAGGGCCTGCCGCTGAATGCGACCGTCCACTACCGCCAGGGGTACAACAACGCCTTCTGGAACGGCGAACGGATGGTGATCGGCGACGGCGACGGCGACGTCTTCCTGGACTTCACCCTGCCGCTGGACGTGATCGGCCATGAACTGACCCATGGCGTGACCCAGTACAGCGCGAATCTGTCCTACTTCGGCCAGCCGGGTGCGCTCAACGAGTCGGTGTCCGACGTGTTCGGCTCGCTCGTCAAGCAGTACGCGCTGGGGCAGACAGCGGACCAGGCGGACTGGCTGGTCGGCGCCGGCCTGCTCGGTCCCACCGTCCAAGGTGTCGCCCTGCGCTCGATGAAGGCGCCCGGCACCGCTTACGACGACCCGCGGCTCGGCAGGGACCCGCAGCCGGGCAGCATGGACGACTTCGTGACGACCGGCCGCGACAACGGCGGCGTGCACATCAACTCCGGCATCCCCAACCACGCCTTCCACCTGGTCGCCGAGGCCCTCGGCGGGTACGCGTGGGAGCGCGCCGGGCAGATCTGGTACGACGTGCTCACCGGTGGGGAGCTCTCGTCCGACGCGGACTTCGCCGCGTTCGCCGACCTGACGGTGTCAGCGGCTCTCGCCCGGTACGGCCGGGGCAGCGAGAGCGACGCCGTCATCAAGGCGTGGGCCCAGGTGGGTGTGATCGAGGCCGCCCTCGCCGGGGCCGTCTTCGTCCCGGCCGGCGGATCCCTCGATCATCGCGGTACCGTCCCCGAAACCGTCGGGCACACGCCGCCCGGCCCACCCGTCGGCGACGATGAGGACGAAG
The DNA here is from genome assembly GCF_023701745.1 of Streptomyces sp. RKAG293. NCBI lineage: Bacteria > Bacillati > Actinomycetota > Actinomycetes > Kitasatosporales > Streptomycetaceae > Streptomyces > Streptomyces sp. RKAG293. Next base: position 623,585 of record NZ_JAJOZB010000001.1, read on the forward strand.
ACGACGAATGAGACGAACGATCGCCCGTGGGTGACATCGCCAAAGGGGTTCTCGGCGGGGCATGGACGCTGCTGGTGGGGTGGATCCTGCCGACCGCGCTCAACCTGAGCGTCTTCTTCTTCGCCGTCGCGCCCAGCCTGCACAGCGCCGGCCCCGTCGCCCGTCTGTGGCCCACCACCCAGGCCGGCGCGACGCTCCTGCTGCTCGCCACCTCCGTGCTGCTCGGACTCGTCCTCAGCGCTCTGCAGAACCAGCTGTACCGCATTCTGGAGGGCTATCTGCTGTGGCCGGGCGCCGCCTACGACTACGGCTGTGCCCGCCGCCGCCAGGACAAATGGGATCTGCGGGACCGGCTCAAGCTGATGCGGCTGGAACGCCGTGCGGAACAGCACGACGGTGTGCTGCCCGTCATCGCCACCGCGGATCTCGCCCTGCTGCGCGCCAACCCCCGCATCACGCGAGCCGCGCGCAAGGACCGCCGCCGCAGTGGCGTCCAGCGGGCGCTGCTGAGCGAGAGCCTGGCACGCTATCCGATCGACGACGGACAGATCGCCCCCACCCGGCTCGGCAACGCCATCCGCCGTTTCGAGGAGTACGGCTACGACCGGTTCCGGCTCGACACCCAGGTGCTGTGGAACGAGCTCACCGGCACCGCCCCTGAACAGGTCCGCCGACAGGCCGACCTCGCCCGCACCAACGCCGACTTCTTCATCGCGCTGCTGGCCGGCCACGCCGTGGTCGCCGCCGCCGCGGCGGCGGCGCTCGGTTCGGCCCGCGCCGACACTCCGCTGCTGCTGGTCACCGCCATCGTGCTCGGCTGCCTGATCCCGCTGTGGTACCGCTCCACCGTGGTCGCCGTCGACGAATGGGCCGCGGCCGTACGCGCTCTGGTCAACGTCGGCCGCAAACCGCTCGCGGAGTCGCTCGGGCTGGCGCTGCCCTCCGATCTGGAGGCGGAGCGCACCATGTGGGCGCTGGTCACCAAGCTCTCCCGGCTGCCGTACAACGAACGCCGCTCGGCCCTGGACCCGTACCGGAGCGGCGGTGGCCCCGGCTCATGACCGGGCTCCCGCCGACCGGCCGTTGAGTGCGTGGGTGCACCCGGTTCGCGACGACGTCGAGCCGGCGTGCAATCACTGGGTTGCACCTCATGCGATGTCGTGCAACCCTGGAGTTGCAAGTCAATGGCGGCGATGAAGCGATGAACGGAGTCACCTCATGAGCGAGGACCGGATCGAGCGCGAAACCCTGATCTCGGCACCACTGGAGCGCGTCTGGTCGCTGGTGGCGCAACCCGGTTTCTGGGTGGCCGACAAGGCGAGCCTGCCCGGCACCGTGGCCAAGGAAGGCGAGTCGATGGTGGCGAAGAACTCCGAGCACGGCGACTTCCCGGTACGGGTGGAGAAGGTCCAGCCGCCGACGTACCTGGCGTACCGCTGGACCAGCGCGTTCCCCGGCGAGGAACTGCGCGAGGAGAACAGCACCCTGGTGGAGTTCACCCTGACCTCGGAAGGCGACCGGACGCGGCTGCGCGTCGTCGAGAGCGGGTTCGCGACGCTCGCCGGGTCCGAGGACCTGCGCAGCACGAACCACAAGGACCACAGCCAGGGCTGGCCCCTGGAACTCGACGCGCTCAAGAAGCGCGCCGAAGAGCCCTCCGCATGACGGAAGAACCTCCCGGCGCCGCCGAGGTCGTCGACAGCGTCCTCGGCGCGCTGGCCGACCCGACACGGCGGCAGCTGCTCGATCTGCTCGCCGCGCGGGGAGAGGCCACCGCGACGACGCTCGCCGAGCGCCTTCCCGTCTCGCGGCAGGCCGTGGTCAAGCACCTCGCCGTCCTGGACGCCGCCGGGCTGGTCTCCGGCGGCCGGGTCGGACGCGAGGTGCGGTACGCGGTGCGGCCCGCGGCGCTCAACGCGACGGCGCGGTGGATGTCCGCGCTCGCGGCCGACTGGGACCACCGGCTGGCGAACATCAAACGCATCGCCGAGGCGGCGGAACGGGATGCGGATCCGGCACGACCCGACTGAATCCCCTTCGCCGCACCGTCCGAACACCCACCTACCCGGCCGCCCTCGACGCCCTGTTCACGAACCTGACCGAGAGTCGTGGTTCCGGCTGACCGATGACGTCGAGACTCCGCGGCCCTGGGTCGGCGGCCAGGCCCCGTTCCCACCGCGCCGGTGACAGGGCCGCCGGTATTCTGCACGGCGTGATCAACTCCTACGCGAGCCTTGACGACGCCGAAGTCGCGATAGCCGCGGCGCGCGCCGGCGGGGACGTGGTGCGTGACCTGTACGGCCGGCGGCTCTCCCGCGTCGACAAGGGCGGCGGGGACTTCGCCACCGCCGCCGACATCGAGGCCGAGAAGACGATTCTCGGTGTCATCCGGTCCGCTCGACCGGATGACGCGGTGCTGGGCGAGGAGGGCGGGCAGCAGGGTGCCGCCGACGCTGCGCGCCAGTGGTTGGTGGATCCCTTGTGCGGGACGCTGAACTACGCCGTCGGCACCATGGTGGTGGCCGTCAACGTGGCGCTGCGCGACGGTGCGGCGGCGGTGGCCGATCCGTTCAGTGGCGAGGTCTTCTTCACCGGCGGTGCGACGGCCAGGGTGCGGCACGACGGGGCCGATGTGCGGCTGACGCCCACATCCGCCACTCGATTGGTGGACGTCAACCTGGATCCGCCGTTCCCGAGCGCGCCCGGCTTCCGGGCCGTGGACCTGCTGGCCCACGCCGGGTTCGTCGAGCGGTTCCGGCCGCGGGTCGTGTCCACGACGCTGGCGCTGGCCTGGGTCGCGGCCGGCAAGCGTGCCGCGTACGTCACCGATGGCGGCGACCTGTCGGGGAGCGTGCACTTCGCCGCCGGCATCGCTCTGTGCCGGGCCGCCGGTTGTGTGGTCACCGGGATCGACGGCGCCCCGATCGGCGGTGCGGGCCGCGGACTTGTGGTGGCCGCCGACGCCGAGACCCACGGGCTGCTGATGTCGATGATCCGAAGCCGAGCCGGGGATGCCGGGCAGCGTCCCACCGTCCGGCCGGGGGCCGGGTCATGAGTGTCCACCGCACGCCGTCAGGGCCCGGCAGCGCCCCCAACGCCGCTCCGCCTTTCATCGGGCAGGCCGGCGGCCAGACCGAACTGCAGGTATGGCCCGGCGCCTACCACGGATTCGACGGATTGGCACCGCGAGCGGCCGTCAGCCAGGACGCTCGCAACGCCCGCACCCGCTGGCACCATCGCCTCCTCGCGCAGTCCGGCACGAGAACCACGCGGTCAGGGGCGTAACCGGAGGGTGCACGAAGCTCCGGTGGCACGGTTGGACCGAGCGGTTGACCATGGGAGAAGAGCCGGCTGGACGATTCGACTGGATCGGCACGCGAAGGACCCCGGTTCGCAGTCCCGGAACGTCGGACAACGGAGGTTCTGATGACAGCCCAGCCGTCGGGTGGAGTACCCCGCGCCAGCGGACAAACGGACCGCGCCAGGGCGCCGGCAGCGCGAGGGGCGGCGTTCGCCGGGGTGGTCCTGGCGATCAGCGGCGTGCTCGGCATTCTGCAGGGCTCCGCCGCCATCGCGAAGAACGACCCCTACACAGCCGTCGTCAACTACGCCTACGGGTTCAATGTCACCGCCTGGGGCTGGATCCACCTTCTCTTCGGCGCGGCTCTCGTCGTGGTCGGGCTGTGCCTGCTGATGGGGATGTCGTGGGCCAAGGGCGCCGGCGTACTCATCGCGGCCACGACCATGGCGCTGCAGTTCATCTTCCTGCCGTACTACCCGGTATGGGCGCTGGTCGCGATCGCACTGGACGTCCTCGTGCTGTGGGCGCTGCTCGTCTACTCGAACGAAACCGTCGACTGAGCTGTGCGGCCGCGTGGACGGGATCCCGCCGGCCGTAGGTCACTTGAGCCGGGCGGGTCGATGGATGCGGGCTTCCGCCGGTCCTGGACGGGTTCCATGATCTCGATGTAGCCGCCCTCCGGGGTTCTGACGATCCGTCCGGTCTCGCGGCCGTGTGCGGCCTCGTCGCCCGCGCGCTCCAGCAGTCCGAGGCAGAACCAGCGGGTGAGAACGAACGCGAGCACCGGTCCGATCAGAACGGCCACTCGGAAGAACTGGGTGACGTCGTTGAGGGACAGGTGGAAGTGGACGGCGATCTGGTCGTTGGCAGCGGCAGCCCACAGGAGTCCGTAGAAGGCGAGGGCCGCCGCTCCGAACGCCGTGCGGGTCGCCGCGTCGCGGGGGCGGTCCAGCTCGTCGTGCAGCTCCCTGTCACCCGTCAGGCGACGTTCGATCAGCGGGTACGCCGCCAGGAAGGTGAAGAACGCACCGGGGACGATCAGCGCGGGCACCAGCACCGCGAGGGTCAGGGTGCGGCCCGCCACCTCGAACTCCCAGCCCGGCATGAGCCGCACCGCGCCGTCCAGGAAGCCCATGTACCAGTCCGGAACCGCCCCTGCCGTGATCTCTCCCGGACGATAGGGTCCGAGCAGCCAGATCGGGTTGATCTGCGCGAACGCGCCGATCAGCACCAACACCCCGCAGGTTCCGAAGAACAGCGCCGGTCCTGCGGTCACCGGGAGCGGCCCCAGCCACCGGGGACTGCGGGTGGCCGCCGCCGGCAGCCGGGGGTGGCCGTGCCGCCGCACGAGCCGGTGCCGCAGCACGAACAGGCCGGTGATCGCGACCGGCAGCACCACCGCGTGCAGCCAGTAGAAGCGGGGGATGATCGCCTCGCCCGGGAACTCACCGCCGAACAGCCAGAAGGTCAGCCGGGTCCCGATCAGCGGGATCGACTGGAGTATTCCCTGGACGAGCCCGAGGCTGCCACCGGACAGCATGTCGTCCGGCAGGATCGTGCCGGTCAGCCCGGTTGCCATGGCCAGCACGAGCAGCATGACCCAGATCGACCAGAGCGGCAGGCGTGGCCTGCGGAAAGCGCCGGTGAAGAACATCCGCACCAGCTTGAGGCAGATCGCGGCGACGAATATCAGCGTGGCCCAGTGGTGCACCTGCCGCAGCAGGAGGCCGCCGCGCACTTCGAGACTGAGGCGAACGGTCGACGCGTAGGCGTGGCTCACGACCACCCCGTTCAGCGGGCGGTAGGGACCTTCATAGCGACTGCGCGCCATGTCCGGCCGGTAGAACAGGGCCAGCAGAATGCCGGTGACGATCAGCACGACGAAGGTGTAGGCGGCGATCTTGCCGAACAGTGCCGACCAGGGGTCCGCGGGTGTGCGCCGCCTCGACCACCGCCGCGTCGCCCCGGTCGGGGATACCGCAGCGAGCCATCTCGTCACGGTGCGTCCCCCGGCAGGTGTCCGCTTGCCCATGCCAGCGCCCTCCTCGGCCGTCAGCCGGGCGCCGGCCTCCTGGTCGGCAGCGTCGGCTGTTTCATGCCTGCGCTCCTAAGACACCGGAGGACGAAGAAATGTGACACGACGGCCCATGAGAAGTCCTCGAGTTCTCACGGGCCGATGCCGAGGGCGCCGCAGAAGCCCGCCACCGTTCCTGGTGCCGTCTGTTGGGCCCGGGACGTCACGGCGTGGGCAGGACGCTGTTCAACGGCGTTCGCAGGGCACTGCGGTTGCCGCGCCAGGCGTGCAGGAGGTGGGCGCCGAGGCGGTCCTCCAGGAAGGTCGTGCTCTCGACACCGAAGGCGATGTCGGCTTCGAGCCGGGGTTCGTCGGCCAGCAGACCGCCGATCACGTCGCGGCGCACGATCTGTTCGTGGACGGCGTCGGCTTCGACGTGCTCGTCGTAGAACCGTTCCGCGGCCGGTCCCGCTCCCGTTCGGCGCAGCGCCTGTGCCAGGCGGCGGGAGCCCGGTGACGAGGTCACCTCGACGGCGGCGAAGTGCCCCACCAGGGCTCCGCGCAGGCTTCGGTGCAGGCCGAACAGCGACATCTGGTTGACCGTCGCGAGGGCTTCGGCGGGGGCCGCGTCGAGGTAGTGCCCGTATCCGATGTCCAGTGCGAGATCCTCCATGAGATCGGCGTACAGCCGGGCATGGAGGTTCCTCGCGCGGCCTGCGCCGAACTCGTCGAACTCGACGGCGGCCATCGCGGCCTTGGCACGGCCGTACAACCGGGGAAGCACCCAGGCGTGCGGGTCGGCCTCCTTGAGGTGGTACAGGGATCGCAGGGCCGCGTACTCCCGCAGGTTCTCCAGCGAGCCCTCCCGCTGAAGATAGTGGCTGACCCCGGCATCCTCGTCGTCCGCGACGACCGGCTCGACCAGGAGGGCGGCCAGCGCTTCCTCCGCACTGGACACGGAACGGACCTGGGAGCGAAGGGAGTCGAGGAACCGCTCTTCGAGCGAGCGCCGGAACTCCAGGAGTCGCGGGTCCCATTCCCGCTCATCGTCCACGCCCTCGAACCCCTGGTAGTGGAGTTCGTACAGAACGTAGAGGGCGAGTTGGAGATCGTCGCCATACGGATCCGCCGACACGGTCCCCGGACCGACCGGCAGGGGTCGCCCCCCGCCCAACGCCGCGATCACCGCATCGGACAGGTCACCTCGTCCCGCCGGCAGAGCCGGTCGCACACTCCGCGACTCCTGATAGCCGGTCATCGCTCGGCCCCGTCGGCGGCGGGGTCGGCCGCACTCGCTCGGTCGGCCTTCTCGTCCGGCTTGGCGCGGCGCCGGTGGCTGGTGTCGCACCAGGGGTAGGTCCTGCTCCGTCGGCAGGTACAGATCGCCGCGACGAAACGATGTGACGTGGAGACGCTGCCGTCGTCCGCGACGACCTCCACCGGCCCCTCGACCAGGAGCGGCCCTTCCGGGTCGACCGTGATGCGGCGGGGCCGTTCAGGCGTGTTCGGCACGGATGATCACCAGCTCTTCCCTGTCCTGGCCGTCGCCTATCAGTCCCCGTTCACGCAGCCACGGCAACCGGGAACGCACCACCGGCCCGAAAGGCACGAGCGCGCGCTCGCTCACCGTCGCGCGCATGCCCACCCGCGACAAGCGCCGCAAGGTGGCCTCGGTGCCGCACAGATCCGAATGGACCAGGAGCAGCACGCCCTGGGGCCGCACGACAGCGGGTGCCGCGTCACAGATGCGGTCCACGAGGGCCCGGCCGTCGCCCCCCGCGTCCCAGGCGCGCGCCTGTCCGTGCCGGGGCGGGAGCCCGCCGGGAGCGGGCACGTACGGGGGGTTGCTGAGCACGATGTCGTAGGAGCGACGGGACACGGACGCCGTGAGGTCCTCCCGCCGGACCATGACGCGCTGCCGGCAGAGAAAGGCGTTCAGCCGTGCGGTCAGCACCGCACGCCAGGCGATGTCGACAGCCGTGACCCGGCCACCCAACTGTGCGGCCCGCACCGCGAGCGCCCCACTGCCGGTCCCCAGGTCCAGGACGTCGCTGCCGGGACGCATCTCCTCCTGGTCCAGCGCCGCCATCAGGAACTGCGTGTCGTACTGGGGGACGTACACGCCCGGCAGTGTCACCATCCGCGCGGGGGGACCCGGCGCCAGCAGTGGCGTTTCGACGGTCATGAACATCCTCCGCTCAGGGCGACCACGAGAGCGAAAACCAACTCGTGGTCAACTCTCCGCGCACTGATCCAGAACCGCCACGGGAGCCATGACGCTCCGTGACGACGCAGGGCGATCGTGCTACGCCGGGGCTCTTGACCACCGTGCTTCTCGGCTGCCCCACGCGCCACAATGCACACGCCTGACATGGCAGAACGCTGTTCCGCCCATGATGCGAGGGGGCATCGGCACGCGCGGCGGCGGCCCACCGGAAAGGGGAGATCCGGTGGGCCGCCGACGGGCGTGCGCGGTGGGTCAGTCGAGGGGCGAGCCGTAGTAACCGCCGACCTGCTGGTGGTAACCGGCGTCGCCGGGATGCTTGTCCTTGTCGAACTCCGGTGCGTCCTTGATCTCGCCCTTGCTGCGCGCGACGAACACGGTCCTGTTCTCGTGGTCGACGCGCGAGACGGTGCCGGCCGGGAGCAGTACGGACTTTCCGAAGATCCACACACCGGTGTCGACCACCAGGTACGCGGCGCCGACCTCGTCGGAGTGCTTGTCGACCTTGCCGATGTGCCCATCGGTCGCCTCGACCTTGTACCCCGTCACGTCGGCTTCCGCCTGGTAGCCGGAAGTCGCCCCGTAACCCCAGATGTTGTCGCTCATCGTGCGCGTCCTTCCCTTCGCCGTCACGAAAACCCAAAGGTGGGCCAATCGTCAGAAAGCGTCCAGCGCTTCCTGAACAGACGGCTACCCGCCCGAACCCCACTCACACCGGCGCCCGCGGACTTGGCCGGTCGTCGGCATCCGCAGGCATGGGGTCGCCGAGGAAGGGCAGGCGCCTGGGCGGCGGTTGATCACAGGAGCGTCGGATGAGGCGCCGGCGTCCGCCAGGAAGGTCCGCAGGAGGACGTCGCAAATGTTGCCGTAAAGCAACTGTTTGTTCTACTGTCCGGCCGGGACGCACCACGCGGCCCGCGAGCTGGTTGCTCGTGGTGCGAAGGAGACGATAACTGTGGGGAGTACGCGTTCCCTGCCTCCATACGGGCCGTTCGGCACGGTGGCGAGATCACCGCAACCCGAGGTCACCACCGTGTGGGAGAAGACATCCCCCCGTGTCGGCGCGCCCTCGTCGCGGCCGCTGGGAGCCGAGGAGCAGCCGAGGATCCTGTTGATCGAGGACGACCCCGGGGACGCCTTTCTGGTCCAGGACCTGATTTCCGACAGTGACATCACCCCGCAGGTGACATGGGTGCGCACCCTCGCCCAGGGTCGGGCGGAGCTCGCGAACCCGCAGGCGCAGTGCGTCCTGCTGGACCTGCACCTCCCGGACGCCGACGGCCTGGACGCCGTGCGCCAGATTCTGCAGGTGGCTCCCTGGGCGGCGGTGGTGGTGCTGACGGGCTTGGCACAGGAGCGCACCGGTCTGGCGGCGGTTGCGGCGGGAGCACAGGACTACCTGGTCAAGGGCCAGGTGGACGGTGACCTGCTGACCCGCGCGATCCGCTACGCGATTCAGCGCAAGCACACCGAGCTTGCCGCGACCGAGGTGCAGGCCAGTGAGCTGCGCGCCCAGGAGAACGCCCGCCTGGAGCGCGGCCTGCTGCCGATTCCCCTGTTGCGCGACGATCGGGTGCAGGTCAGTGCGCGCTACCGTCCGGGCCGGGCCCAGTCCTTGCTGGGTGGTGACTTCTATGACGTGGTGCAGACTCCGGACGGCACCGTTCACGCTGTGGTGGGGGATGTGTCGGGTCATGGGCCCGATGAGGCCGCCCTGGGTGTGTGTCTGCGCGTGGCGTGGCGGGCTTTTGTGCTGGCGGGGCTGCAGGACGGCGCCCTGCTGGGAATGCTGGAGCAGATCCTGGTCGCCGAGCGGTCGGGCCCGGAGATCTTCGCCACCGTCACCTCGCTGAGGCGCTCGCCCGAGGACGGCTCGCTGAGGATCGTGCGGGCCGGTCATCCTGGCGTGCTGGTGCATTCGCTCGCGGACATCCGGCTGGAGGAGGTCGACGGTGGTCCGGCGCTGGGCATCGTGTCCGGCGGCAGCTGGCCGGTGACGAACCTGGCGGCCCCTCGTGACGGTGCGGTGGTGGCGTTCACCGACGGTCTGATCGAAGGGCGCATCGGGCGGGGGTCACAGCGGCTGGGCGAGGCCGGTCTGCTCGCGCTGGCCCGCAAGCACCTGCACCTCCCGGCCCCCGCGTTCCTCGACACCCTGATATCCGCAGCCGAGGAACTGGCTGCCGACAGCGGAGGACTGGCCGACGACGTCGCCGTCCTCCACCTGAAATGGAGCGGCATCACGTGACATCGCAACGGGCCTCCCTCAACGCGACGGCAGAGCGGGCTTCTTCGGCGTCCGGACCGCCCCTGCTGCCCGAGCGGCCTGGACGCCCGCACCGGCCCCGTCGGTTGAGTGTGCAGGGGTGGATCCTCATCGCCCTGGGCATCATGGCCGCCCTGACGGTGTTCGCCGGCATCATCGGCTCCGCACTCCTGTCACGGACGAGTGCCGCCGCCGACCACCTCGTCAACCAGATCGCTCCCGCCCGCACCGCGGCCGCACAACTGCAGACCGCGCTGCTGGACCAGGAGACCGGGGTGCGCGGCTACCTGCTCACCGGTGACAAGCGTCTGCTGCAACCGGATGCCCAGGGCCGCGCAGCGCAGGTACAGGCAGCCGACCGGCTCACCCGCCTCCTGAACTCCGACTCCCAGGCCATGTCCGACTTGAGCGCCGTCGAGAACGCGGCACGTCAGTGGCGGGTCCACTTCGCCGAACCGGCCCTGAACGCCCCCCTGGGCACGACGGCCCCAGGGGAGGCGGGCAAGGAGTCCTTCGACCGTGTGCGGACGCTGCTGGCCGCCCAGGACGCCTACCTGGGCCATGAACAGGACCGGGGCCGCGCCACGCTGCTGCGCACCCGCGACCAGCGCGATGCGGTGTTCCTCGCGACTCTGGCGCTGTTCCTCGTGACCGGCATCGCGTTGGCGGTGCTGCTGCACCTCGCCGTCGGTCGTCCGCTGACCGCTGTGCGCGTCGCAGCGACGCGTGTCGCGGGCGGGGATCTCTCACACCGCATTCCCCATCAGGGGCCGGCCGATCTGCAGGCCATGGCCCACGCGGTCGAGGCCATGCGCGTGCGGGTGGTCCAGGAGCTGGACGCCTCTCGTCGGCAGGAGACCCAACTGCGACAACAGCGTGCGACGCTCGGCGAACAGGCGGCCGAACTGCGGCGGTCCAACGCCGAGCTGGAGCAGTTCGCCTACGTCGCGTCCCACGATCTGCAGGAGCCGCTGCGCAAGGTGGCATCCTTCTGCCAACTGCTGGAGAAGCGATACGGCGCCCATCTGGACGCGCGCGGGACCCAGTACATCGCCTTCGCTGTCGACGGCGCCAAACGCATGCAGGTCCTGATCAACGACCTGCTCACCTTCTCGCGGGTCGGGCGCACGCAGGAGACGCTGACCGAAGTGGACCAGGACGAAGTGGTCGACCGAGCCCTGCGCAACGTGGCCGCCGCGCTGGAGGACGGTGATGCCACCGTCCACCGGCCCGATGCGCTGCCCGCCGTCACCGGCGACGCGACCTTGCTGACCATGCTGTGGCAGAACCTCATCGGCAACGCCGTCAAGTTCCGCCACCCGGACCGGGCCCCCGCCGTCCACATCACCGCGGTTGCGGATCCGGACGAGCCGGCCATGCGCCGGTTCACGGTCACCGACAACGGCATCGGCATCCCCGCGGAATTCGCCGACAAGGTCTTCGTGATCTTCCAACGTCTGCACGGGCGCGGCGAGTACGAGGGAACCGGCATAGGGCTGTCCCTGTGCAAGAAGATCGTCGAGAACAGCGGCGGCCGGATCTGGATCGACAGCGCCCACACCACCGGCACCCGTATCGCCTTCACCCTGCCCGCCCCCGGCGAGCACCCCGATACGATCACACACCAACCCCGACCGGAGGCCGATCATGCATCCCAGCCCTGAACCCATCGAAGTCCTCCTGGTCGAAGACGACCCGGGCGATGAGCTCATGACGCGGGAGGCCTTCGAGGACAACAAGATCGGCAACACGTTGCACGTGGTCCGCGACGGGCTGGAAGCCCTCGATTTCCTCTACCGCCGCGAGCCGCACACCCAAGCGCCGCGCCCCGATCTGATCCTGCTCGACCTCAACCTGCCCAAATACGACGGACGCCAGGTGCTGGAGCGCATCAAGGCGGACCCCGACCTGAGTCATATTCCGGTCGTGGTGCTGACCACGTCCTCGGCCGAGGAGGACATCCTGCGCAGTTACAAACTGCACGCCAACGCCTACGTGACCAAGCCGGTCGACCTCGACCAGTTCATCACCGCCATCCGCCAGATCGACGACTTCTTCCTGACCGTCGTACGCCTGCCCCCCAACCGCTGACGCCGGCGGTCGCCGATCCGGCAGGTTCCCATGCGGTGCAGATCCTCAAGATCTCGGCGCCGGTGTCCTGGGACATCACCCACGGGTCGATCCGCGAGCAGCCGCCGGGAAGCACGCTGAGCTCAGCCTTGATCGTCACGCTGAAGGCTTTTCCTACGCGCGTCGTGTGCGGCGGGTGGACGTGTGACGGGTGGACGTGTGGCGACGGCCGGCCGACGGGGACCCGCATCGGGCATCTCGGGCTCGTTCAGGGTGCGCAGGAGGAACCAGCCGAGGGCAGGCAGTGCGATCAGCGGTGCGAGGGCGGTCCGCAGGGAGGTGGCGTCGGCGACGGCGCCGATGAGCGGGCCGGCGACACCGCCGATGCTGACGGCCAGGCCCAGGGTGACGCCGCTGGCGGTCCCCACCCGCCGGGGCAGGTAGTCCTGGGCGAGGGTGACGTGCAGGGAGAAGGGTACGTACAGGCCGGCCGAGGTGAGGGCGACGCACCCGTAGAGCAGCGGACCGGGTACGAGGACCACTCCGGCCACGGCCGGCACGGTCAGGGCGTAGGACCACCGGACGACCGGGAGACGGCCGTGGCGGGTGGCGAGCTTCCCGCCGGTGACGGTGCCCACCGCCCCGCCGAGGTAGAGCACGAACAGCGCGGCCGTACCGGAGACCTCTCCCCCGCCGGTGCGCTGGCGCACGAACAGGGAGATGAACGCGCTGAGACCGACGAAGACGATCGAGCGGCACACGATCGCCCCCGTCAACTTCATGAAGGATGCCCAGTCGTCCCGGCCGTCCCAGCCGTCCCCGCCGTCCCCTCCGACGGCTCCGACGGCTCCGACGGCTCCGCTCGCGCGGGTGGCCGCCGGCACTGCGGGGAGGGCCGCGACGGCCCGCAGCGCGGCCGCGCACAGCGCCGCACCGGCGAGGGCCGGCACGACCAGCAGCGGGGAGGCCCGCAGGCCACCGGTGGCGATGACGGCGGCGACCAGCAGCGGCGCGGTGGCGAAGCCGAGGTTGCCGCCGAGGGAGAACCAGCCCATCGCGGTGTGGCTTCCGCGGCTGGCGGTTCGGGCCATGCGGGCGGATTCCGGGTGGTAGGCGGCGATGCCGATTCCGGACACCGAGACGACCGCGAGAGTGAGGGCGTAGGAGCCGCTGACGCCCGCGAGAGCGACTCCGGTGCCGCCCACCAACGTGCTGACCGGCAGCAACCACGGCATGGCCCATTTGTCGGTGAGGGCTCCGAACAGCGGCTGCACGACCGAGGAGAGCAGGGAGACCGCCAGCACGATGCCGGAGGCGGCGGCGTAGGTGTAGGACCGCTCGGAGACGAAGAACGGCACCAGGGCGGCCACCGCGCCCTGGTAGACGTCCACGCAGGCATGCCCCAGGGACAACAGCGCGATGGGCCCGGTGAGGGCGGTTCGTTTCGTTGACACGTCGCCATGGTCGCCAGGGCATGCCCTGGCGCGCTTCCGATAAAGTGTCAACCTATGACGGATATCCGCCACACGCCCGAGGCGCCCACCCGTACCCGGACGCTGGCTCCCGGACAGCGCATCGACGCGCACCGTCACGACGACCACCAGATCATCTATGCGGGCTCGGGAGTCCTGGCCGTCACCACCGACGCCGGCACCTGGTTCGCCCCCGGCACCCGGGCCATCTGGGTTCCCGCCGGATGCGTCCACGCGCACCGCGCCCACGGCCACCTCGCCCTGCATCTGCTGGGCCTGCCCGCCGGGACCAACCCCCTCGGCCTCGACGCCCCCACCGTCCTCGCGGTCGGCCCGCTGCTGCGCGAACTGATCCTCGCCTACACCCGGGACCCGGACGACGACCGTCCCGAGCGGTCGCGCCTGCGTGCGGTCCTCCTTGACCAACTGCGCTCGTCACCGCAGGAACCCGTCCACCTGCCCACCCCCACCGACCCGCGCCTGGCGACCATCTGCGACCTGCTGCACCACGACCCCGCGGACCCCCGCACTCTGGCCGCCCTGGCGCCCGTAGCGGGAGCCGGCGAGCGCACCCTCAGCCGCCTGTTCCGACGCGAACTGGGCATGACGTTCCCGCAGTGGCGCACCCAGCTACGCCTTTATCACGCCCTGCGCATGCTGGCCGACGACGTGCCGGTGACCACCGTCGCCCACCGGTGCGGCTGGTCATCCGCCAGCGCCTTCATCGACGTCTTCGGCCGCTCCTTCGGCTACACCCCGGGCACCCACAACCGCCGTCCCTGACATCCGTTCGGGACCCGGCCGACGTGGGGCGAACTTGTTCGTAACGAACATGTTCGTTACCTTGGTGAGGTGACCCCGCGAACCCCCGCACCCCGCAGCCGCCGCGAGCGGCCCGCCAAGCCCGCCCTCACCTACGAAGGCATCGTCGGGACCGCGGTCCGCCTGATGGAAGCCGAAGGGCTGCAGCGCGTCACGATGCGACGTCTTGCCCAGGAGCTCGACACCGGCCCCGCCTCGCTCTACGTGTACGTGGCCAACACGGCCGAGCTGCACGCGGCGATCCTGGACGAACTGCTCGGCTCCGTCGACCTCTCGCCCGCCGCCGGTGAAGGCGGTGGCGACTGGCGCGACCGACTGACGCAGGTGCTGACCGCCTACACCCGCGTGCTCCTCGAGAACTCCGCGCTGGCCCACTCCGCCCTGGTCGCCCGGCCGTCAGGAACGAACTACCTGGCCCTGGTCGAGGCCGTCCTCACCTTGTTGCACGAAGGCCGGGTGCCCGGCCCGCAGGCCGCCTGGGGAGTGGACGTGCTGCTCCAGACAGCCACCGCCACCGCCGCCGAGCACTCCACCCGCGCCCATGCCGTCGACAGTGCGGACGAACACAACGCCCTCGTCACCGCACTGCGCGGAGCCTCCCCCGGCACGCACCCGCGCATTGCCGCACTTGCCGACGACCTCGTCTCGGGGACTCCGGAACAGCGCCTCACCTGGATCTTCCACTCCGTCATCAACGGCACCCTCAGCACTGAGCGGTCCGCGCCCTGACCCGCCCGCTCCTTCGACCTCACCCCTCCCCCGAAGAGAATCGAGCCCGATCATGAGCACCCCTCCCCACCACCCCATCGCCGTCATCGGCGCCGGCCTCGGCGGCCTCACCCTCGCCCGCGTCCTGCACATCCACGGCATCGAAACGGCCGTCTTCGACCTCGAGGCCTCCTCCCGGACCCGCGCCCAAGGCGGCATGCTCGACCTCCACGAGGAGACCGGGCAGGCCGCACTGCACGCCGCGCGACTGCACGACGCGTTCCTCGCCAAGGTCCACCGGGGCGGCGAGGCCACCCGCGTCTTCGACAAGAACGCCGGCCTGCTCCGTGACGAGGCCGACGACGGCACCAACAGCCGGCCCGAGATCGACCGCGGCGACCTGCGCGACCTGCTGCTCGGCTCCCTGCCGGCGGGCACCGTCCACTGGGGCGCGAAGGTCGCCTCGACCCGCTCCCTGGGCGACGGGCGGCACGAGGTCACCCTCGCCGACGGAACCCTGTTCACCACCGGTCTTCTCATCGGCGCCGACGGCGCCTGGTCCCGCACCCGTCACCTGCTCTCCGACGCGACCCCCGCGTACACCGGGATCTCCTTCGTCGAGCTCGACCTCCTGGACGCCGACGCCCGCCACCCCGGGGCCGCGCAACTGATCGGCGGCGGCATGTTCTTCGCGCTGGGCGACGACAAGGGCTTCCTCGGCCACCGGGAGACCGACGGCAGCCTGCACATCTACACCGCGCTGCGGGCCGCCGAGGACTGGCTGTCGACCATCGACTTCACCGACACGGCCGCCGCCAAAGCAGCCGTGCTGGAACACTTCGCCGACTGGGCGCCCGAGTTGCGGCGGCTGGTCGCCGACGCGGACGGCTCACTGACCCCCCGGCTGATCCACGCCCTGCCCATCGGCCACCGCTGGAAGCGGGTACCGGGAGTGACCCTGCTCGGCGACGCGGCGCACCTGATGTCACCGTTCGCCGGCGAAGGAGCCAACCTCGCCATGATCGACGGCGCGGATCTGGGGCGCTGCCTGGCCGCGCATCCGGACGACGTCGAGACGGCACTCGCCGCCTACGAGGAGATCCTCTTCCCCCGCGGCGAGGAGACCGCTCAGCAGTCCGCGGAAGGCCTGGACGTCATCTTCAACGACCGCGCCCCGCAGCCGCTGGTGGACATGTTCGCCTCTTTCGACGCCCGGACGGCATGAGCGCCATCGGTTGCGCCGCCCCGCGGAACCCGGGCCCGGCGATGATGGGGCGGCCTCGGTGCCGGGCGTGGGGTAGGACACCCACCTGGTGACGACCCCCGTACGTCACCAGGTGGGTAGCTTATGTGTGCTGTGCCGTGCTGTGCCGTGCCGTGGACGCGGCCCCGTTCAGGGCGGGCGGCACCACGCCGGCGAGTCCCGGCCGAGAGGTCGCCCCCTCGCTCAGTTCGTCGAATCGAAGTTATCTTGATTCAATGAACGGATCAAGTGGTTAAGGTTTTCCCACTACGACAACCAGCAGCCGGAGAGCAGCTGAATGCCTTCTCGTCACTTCGACGGCCGCCGCGTCCGCGCGGTGCGCCGCGCTGCCGATCTGACCCAGAGCCAGGTCGCGAAGGCCCTCGGCATAGCCGACCCGACCGTGGCCAGTTGGGAGACCGAACAGTCCTGCCCGGACGGGGACAGGCTGCCGGCGCTGGCCACCGCCCTCGGGGCGGATCTGGACGAGCTGTTCCCCCGTGAGGAGCTGCCCGATCTCGCCGACCTGCGGTGCGATGCCGGCTACTCCCAGTACCAGACCAAGGACATCCTGGGGACGAAGAGCGCCGGGCCCGTCGCCAACGCCGAACGGGGCGTACGCCGCCTCCAGCCGGCCTTCGCCGAGGCCCTGGCCGCCGCGTACGCGGTGAGCGTCCAGGAGCTGCTGGCGGCACAGGAACGGTCCTTCGGCAACGACGCTCCCCTCCCCCAGCAGCCTTCGGACGAACGCCGCCGCGACCCGCGCACCCTGTCCGAGAAGATCAGCTTCATGGTCGAGCACACGTATCAGGGCGGGCAGACACCGCCCACCGATGCGGAGATCGCCGAGATCATCAACGCACAGGCCGGCAGCGTGGTGGCCTCGGACCGCAGCGTGCACGATCTGCGCACCGGCGCCCGCGCGGACGCGTCACCGCAGATCCTGGACGGCCTCGCCGCGGCCTATCACGCTCCGCCGCAGTTCTTCCGGCCCGACGACGAAGCCGTGCGCGAGCTCGCCGCGAACCTGGAGCTGATCGCCTCTTTCCGGTGCGGCGAGGTCGGCAGCATGGCGACCCGCGGTGGCGGGGGCGCCCTGAACACCCGGCTGGTGTCGTTCCTCAACGATCTGCTGGACGACATCGAGGACGGCAAACTGCCGGGAGCGGGCACCGACACGGATCTGGACTGATCCAACGGGCCCGCCACGGACGAGGGGTGGTGACACGGATCCCCCCCGTGGCACCACCCCGTACAGGATCCGGTGACCGGTCAGACACTGACCTCCAGGTACGCCACGCCGCCCTCGGCGCGGGCGCGCAGGGCACTCCGCAGGAGGCCGAGCAGGTGCGGCGGGGCGACCGCCGGATCGATGTCGTCCGTGGGGAAGAAGGCGTGCTCGCTGAGTTCGCTCTCCTGGACGGTGATCGCCGCCTGCTGTTCGGGGCTGAGCTCGCCGCCGTCGAAGACGAACAGCACCTGCTCGCCGCGGCCGGGGACGGTGATCCAGGCGGTGGCGAGCAGCGGCCCGACCTCCACGTCGATGCCGAGTTCCTCCCGGCCCTCCCGTACCGCGGCGGTCGCCGGGGTCTCGCCCTGCTCGACGTGCCCGCCGGGCAGGTTCCAGAACGGCTTGTAGGTCGGGTTCACGAACAGGGCGTGCCCGTGTTCGTTGAAGCACAGCAGACCCGCGGACACGGTGGGGCGGGCGTTGTTGTCGGTCATGTCGGTGCTGTTCACGCTTTCTCTGACGGTCGGTAGGTCGGCTAGACGGTCACGTCGGTCCGGAGGAGGGTCCGGGCGGTTTCGGGGACGGTCCGGCCGTAGGCCGCCTGGGTCCGCACGAACCGCTCCACCTGGATGTCGAAGTCGTCGTCGGCGGGAGGCACGTCGACCGGGGCGCTGTGGGCCGCAGTACCGGCCGCCATGGCTGCCAGCGCGCTCTTGATCCAGTAGGCGTCGGCGACGGCGCGGGCCTCGTCCTCGGTGTGCCCCTGGCCGTCGGCGAGCGCCTTGGCCCGCGTGTACAGACCCGGTGACGCGTAGTGGCTCAAGGTGCGCTGCACGTCGCTGATCTCCGTGATGTAGCGCTCCAGCAGCTGGTAGGGCGGCGGGGAGAGCCTCATGAGGTCACGGGCCCGGTTCAGGGGCGCCGCGAAGCGGTGGCCCGGCAGCAGGTTGCTGGGTGCGCGGAGAATGACCGAGGGGACGGCCAGGGCAAGTTCGCGCCACAGCGGGTAGAGCGCGTTCAGCGTCCGCTTCGCCCTCCTGCGGTCGATGACGGCCTGGGTGGCCGGGGCGATCGCGCCCAGGGCCCACAGCAGGAACACCAGGTACAGCACGGAGTCCGTCACGTTCTCCTGGAGGTCGACGAAGCTCATGGAGACCGTGCGGACCGTGATGAACGCGCAGTAGGCGGTGCGCAGGAAGGCGTACAGCACGGCCAGCGCCATCGCGACGGCCATCATCGTCAGGCCGATCCTGAGCGTCCAGCGCTGTGCCCGGCGGGCGGAACCGCCCCACTGATAGGCGCAGACCGCGGCTGCCACGGCCGTGTAGAGGTAGAACAGCCCCATGTAGAGCGCCAGTCCCACCTCGCCGGCATGGCGGGCCATGAAGTACGGGCTATCGGTGCGCGTGCGGTCCAGGACGAGGAAGAACACCGCGGCCATGACCAGCACGGTTGCTATGGAAGCCCTGGTGGCGATGCGGTGCACGGCGGCGGTGATGCGCACGCGTCGCAGGACGGCGCCGTCGGACGCGGCGACGTCGCCGTCGACCGCGGTGACGTATCGGAGCAGCACGCAGATGCCGGCGATCGTGATGGTGTGCTTGAGCAGGGTCGCGAGGTCGACGACACCCAGCTCGTCGATGACGGCCCTGCCCAGGCCGGTGCGCAGCAGCCAGGCGACGGCGAGCGCCGCGAACGCGCCCCACAGCGACCGTTCCCGGGACTGCCCGCGCAGTGCGGCCGGTACCCGCCACACTGCTTGGAAGAGCAGCAGAGCGATGATTGCGTAAGCGATGACGTCAGTCATGAGGCAGCACCTTCTTGCGGCGCGGACCCGCGATGGGCCGCGACAGGCTTTCGTCGAGATTTCGCAGGGTCACATCACCGGTGATCCGGGCGTGCCGGGTCTCGTGATGCAGCAGATCGGCGAGCGTTTCGGCCCGGGCCTCGGCGTGTGTGGCATAGCCGCTGCGGGCCATGACCTGACCGGTGGACAGCAGCCTGTCGAGCATTTCCGGGGGCATCCCGGGGAAGAGCAGCGCGAGTTGTTCCCGCTCCGCGCCGGAGCCGTCCTCGCACCACAGATGACAGAGCTCATGGAAGATGATCTTTTTTCGGTGGAACTTCGTCGTCCCCTGGACGTGCAGAATCAGGTCCAGCGGACGCTGACGGTGCTTCACCCACAGGCCGCAGGCCCCGGTCTGGCCCGGCACATCGGCGGGCAACTCGACCAGGCGGATCTCGCGGCCACGCTCCGCCTCGATGTTCTTGATGAACCCGGCCACGGTGAAGGGATCCGGCACCGGCATCTCCCGCAGGATGCGCCGGCATTCCCGGCGCAGCGCGCCCGGCGCCATGGGATCGCGGCGATGCCACCGCATGGCTGCTCCTCCTCGCATGTGCCGTGGGCAGGAGTGGTCGGGTCCTGTCGGCGGGCACGCTCAGATCGCAGCGGCCGTGGGGTTCGCCTGTTCGAGCCGTAACGGTACGCCACCCCACGGACACCCCACGCACCGGCCGCCCTTGCGGCGACCGGGGGAGGCGACCCGTCGCGTTCAGACCTTCGGGAAGGCCGGTGAGATCCCCAGCGCGGCGGCGATCGCTCGCCAGACCGCCTCCAGCGCGCTGTCGGAGGTGACCTTCGGATCGCCGAGCATGAGGCGGATGCCGTAGCCGTCGCACAGGGCGAGGATGTGGGTGCTGAGCGCGGCGACGTCGGTGTCGGTGAACTCGCCCGCCTCGATTCCCCGGTTCACCGCGCCGGAGACCCACTCCTGGAGCTGGTCGTACAGGTCGACGGCGAACCGCTGCGTCTCGTCGTCGCGCAGCGCCCGTACCCACAGTTCCTGCCAGAGGCGCCAGTCCTGGCGCAACTCGGGGTCCATGGGGAGCAGACTCCGTACGATGCGGGCCAGGATGACCGACGGCGCCACCGAGTCCGCGTCACGCTCGAGGTCCACGGTGGTGTTGGCGAACGAATGGGTCATCGCCTCGGTGAAGAGCTTGTCTCGGGTCTTGTAGTGGTAGTGCAACAGCGCGGTCGACACCCCTGCCCGTTCCGCCACCATCCACATCCGGATCTTTTCGAACCCGGTCTCGGCGATCACCTGGCAGGCGGCGGACAGGATCCGCTCGCGGGTCTCCGTCGTGCGCCCGTTCGTGGCCACGGTTGTGCTCCCCAGTTGTCGTCGGCGCGGTGACCCGGCCATCCTCTCCCATGATCTGCGCCACCGGGACCGTGGGCGCGCCTCACGGACCTGGTGCCGCGGCCCCGGTGCCCGGAAACCCGGGCCCGGTCAGGCGTAGGTGTGGAACCCGCGTCCCGTCTTGCGCCCGAGCAGTCCCGCCTCGACCATCCGGGACAGCAGCGGCGGCGGTGAGTACAGGGGCTCCTTGAACTCCGCGTACATCGATTCGGCGATGGCGCGGGTGGTGTCCAGGCCGATCAGGTCGGTGAGTGCGAGCGGGCCGAGCGGGTGGGCACAGCCCAGGACCATCCCCCGGTCGATGTCCTCGATCGAGGCGGTGCCGGACTCGACCATGCGCACGGCGGCGAGCAGGTACGGAACGAGGAGCGCGTTGACCACGAAGCCGGCCCGGTCCTGGGCGCGCACGATCTCCTTGCCGAGGATGTCGCGTGCGAAGCTCTCCGCCCGCTGGACGGTCGTTGCGGAGGTGAGGAGCGAGGGCACGAGTTCCACCAGCCGCAGCACCGGGACCGGATTGAAGAAGTGCACGCCGACCACCTGCTCGGGCCGGGAGGTGGCGGCCGCCAGCCGGATCACCGGGATGGAGGAGGTGTTGGTGGCCAGGATCGCGTCCGGCCTGGTGACCACGGCGTCGAGCCGGGTGAACACCGCGACCTTCGTCCGCTCGTCCTCGGCGACCGCCTCGACGACCAGGTCACGGTCGTGCAGCACATCGAGATCCGCGACGACCGTGATCCGTGCCAGTGCGGCGTCCCGGTCGGCGGCGTCGAGCTTGCCGTGCGCCGCGGCGCGCTCCAGGGACCGCGCGATCCGGTCCCGGCCGGCCTGCGCCGCCGCCGCGCCCGTCTCCGCGACCACCACATCGATCCCGGCCCGCGCGCAGACCTCGGCGATGCCGGAGCCCATGAGTCCGCACCCTACGATGCCCACCCGTGCGATGTCGGCCATCGGTTCTCCTTCATGGTGTGTCGGGGTGTGGTGTGCCGATGGGCCGGGAGCGGTCCCCGTACAGGACCGCTCCCGGGCGCTACGCGGCGTTACGCCGAACCGGGTCGGCTCCCGGCAGACGTCAGAGCGTCGCGGGAAGGTCCAGGACTCCGGTACCGCGCTTGATGAGCTCGTTGGCGATGATGAGCCGCTGGATCTCGGAGGTGCCCTCCCAGATCCGGTCCACCCGCACCTCGCGGTACATGCGCTCCACCGGGTACGACCGGTCGTAGCCGCGGCCACCGAAGATCTGCAGGCACCGGTCGATGACCCGGCCCGACGCCTCGCTCGCCGAGAGCTTGGCGATGGCCGCCTTGGCGTGCAGGCTCTTCCGGTTCTCCTCCGTCGATCCGGTGACCTCCCAGGCCACCTGGTGGGTGTAGGCCCGGTTGACGGCGATGTCCACGGCGCTGTCGGCCAGCATCCCCTGGATCAGCTGGAAATCGGCGATCCGGGACCCGAACTGCTCACGGCCCAGCGCCCACTCCCGGGCCAGCTCCAGCCCGCGCTCGGCGGCGCCGATGGTGCGGGCGGCGATCATCAGCCGCTCCTCCGTGAACCAGGAGCGGGTGATGTCGTAGCCCTCGCCGATACCACCGAGGACGGCGTCCTCGCCCACCTCGACATCGGTGAAGGTGAACTCGGGGTGCTCGTACACGAAGGTGTGCATGAAGCGGGGCACCCGTGTCATCTCGATGCCGGGCGTGTCCTTGTCGACGAGGAAGAGGGTGGGGGCGCGGTCGGGCCCCGCCGCCGCCAGCACGATCATGAAGTCGGCGTGGTCCCCGACGGTGACGAACCACTTCTCACCGTTGAGCACCCAGCCCGACGCGGTCCTGGTGGCCGTGGTGGCCAGGTTCTGCGGATCGGACCCGGCGTTGGGCTCGGTGACCGCGTAGCAGTCCCGGCGCTGCCCCTTGATGACCGGGATCAGGTACCGCTCGCGCTGCTCCGGTGTGCAGAAGCGCAGCGCGTTGGCCGGGCGCCAGACCATGTCCCACAGCGCTCCGGTGAGCCGGCCCAGCTCCTCCTGGACGGTGGCCTGCTCGGCGATGGTGAGTCCGGCACCGCCCCATTCGATGGGCATGTTGATCGCCTGGAGGCCGGAGTCGAGAACGGCGTCGCGCACGGCGGCATGGGCCTGGGGCGAAAGGCCGTTGTCCGTCTCGCAGTCGGTCTCGTACCGGGTGATGAACTCCGTGAGGGAGCGCGCGGCGGTCTTGAGCTGTATCTGACGTTCGGTGAGCCGGAAGTCCATGGGGTTCCTCGCGAGGGTGATGAGCCGGTGGTGATGGGCCGGTGGTGATGAGCCGGTGAAGGTGAGCCGGTGGTGTGCGGTGGACGGTGACGGCCGGGGTCAGGGCGTGGGCAGGGCCAGGAATCCGGTGCCGCGCTTGATGAGTTCGTTGGCGATGATGAGCCGCTGGATCTCGGAGGTGCCCTCCCAGATGCGGTCCACCCGGACCTCGCGGTACATGCGTTCCACCGGATAGGAGCGGTCGTAGCCGCGGCCGCCGAAGATCTGCAGGCACCGGTCGATGACCCGGCCCGCGGCCTCGCTCGCCGAGAGTTTGGCGGTGGCCGCCTTGGCGTGCAGGATCTTGCGGTCGGTGTGCGGCTGATCGGCCTCCCACGCCACCTGGTGGGTGTAGGCGCGGTTGACCGCGATGTCCACGGCGCAGTCGGCCAGCATCCCCTGGATCAGCTGGAAATCGGCGATGCGGGACCCGAACTGCTCACGGCCCAAAGCCCACTCCCGGGCCAGCTCCAACGCGCGCTGTGCGGCGCCGACCGTCCGGGCCGCGATCATCAGCCGCTCGTCGGTGAACCACTCCTTGGTGAGGTCGTAACCCCCGCCGACGCCGCCGAGCACGTCCTCGTCACCGACGTACACATCGGTGAACGTGAACTCGGGGTGCCCGTTCACCGCGCTGTGCATGAACTGCGGGACCCGCGTCATCGTCACTCCGGGCGCGGCCTTGTCGACGAAGAACAGCGTGGGCGCGCGCTCGGGGCCGGCGTCCGCCTGGACCAGCAGGAAGTCGGCGATGTCGCCGCAGGTGACGAACCACTTCTCACCGTTGAGCAGCCAGCCGCCCTCGGTGCGGGTGGCGGTGCTGGTCCCCGAGGACGGGTCGGATCCCGCACCGGGCTCGGTCACCGCGAAGGCGTCGAACCGCTCCGCGCGGATGACCGGCAGCAGGTACTTCTCCCGCTGGCGCTCGTCGCCGTGGGCCAGGACGTTCGCGGGGCGCCAGGGGATGTCCCACAGGCAGTTGGTCACCTTGCCGAACTCCTCCTCGACGATGACCTGGTCGAGCAGGCTCAGCCCGGCTCCGCCCCACTCGGCGGGCATGTTGATGGCGTAGACCCCGGCGTCCATGGCCGCACGGGTCAACTCGGCGATCGTCTCCTTCGGCAGGGGGCCGCCGGCCGTCTCCGACTGATCCTCGTAGCCCATCAGGAGCCGGGCGTATGCGGCGGCGCGCTCTTTGAGGTCGGCCTGTTCGGTGGTGTAGCGCATATCCATGAGGGCCTCTTCGGGGGCTTGAGGGATGGCTTGGACGGGGGTGCGGATCAGGTGGGCCGGCGGGGCCCTGGTTGCGGGCGACGGATTGCGGGCGACGGGCTGCGAGCGTTCGTCAGGCGAGGACGGCTCGGGAGTCCAGGGCGAGCACGCCGTCGGGGCGCACCAGCAGCGGGTTGATCTCCAGTTCGGCGATCTCGGGGTGGGCGGCGGCGAAGGCCGTGATCCGTTCGATGGCTTCGGCCGCGGCGGACACGTCCACGGCCGGCCTGCCGCGTACACCGTCGAGCAGGGAGGCCGTGCGGAGACTTCGCAGGAGTGTCCGGGCACGCTCGGCGGAGACGGGGGCGAGGGCGAAGGCGACGTCCCGCAGCGCTTCGGCGAGGACGCCGCCGAGGCCCACCATGGCGACCGGCCCGAAGCGGGGGTCATGGTTGACGCCCACGATGAGCTCGATGCCGTCCGACAGATCGGCCATGGCCTCCACCGAGTACGCGGGCGCACCGAGCCGGGTGTGCATGTCGCGGAACGCGGCGAGCAGGGCGTCAGGGTCGGAGAGGTTCAGTGCGACGCCACCGGCGTCCGATTTGTGCAGCAGGTGCAGGGCTTTGAGGACGTAGGGGCCGCCGATCGCGTCGGCGGCGGCGAGCAACTGCTCCTCGTCGCGCACCTCGCGCACCGCCGGGAAGGGAATCCCCGCGGCCTCCAGGGCACGGCGGGTCGCCAGGTAGCCCGTCTCGCGCAGCGGTTCGGCGGCCGGCGGCAGCGGAAGGATGCCCGACGACGCCGGGTGTGGCGGCGCGGTGAGGGCGGCCAGCGCGCGGGCGGCGTCCTCGGTCGCGCCGAAGACGGCGATGCCCGCCGACGCCAGGGTCCGGCAGCTGGACGACCGGGGGTACATCGACTGGACGACCAGTGGTGTGGCGACCGTGCGCTGATGGTCCGCGATCGCCCGCGCCGCCGCCGTCTCGCCGGCCGCCAGGGCCGTCCCGCCCGCCCCGAGACCGTTGTCGCCGGCCGCGTAGCCGCCGAAGTACCCGGTCAGCAGTACGGCGTCGGTCTCCTCGGCGTCCAGCAG
Organism: Streptomyces sp. RKAG293; assembly: GCF_023701745.1. NCBI lineage: Bacteria > Bacillati > Actinomycetota > Actinomycetes > Kitasatosporales > Streptomycetaceae > Streptomyces > Streptomyces sp. RKAG293. The sequence continues at coordinate 648,737 of NZ_JAJOZB010000001.1, forward strand.
CGCGGCCACCGCGGCGGCGTACGACGCGGGGTTCTGCTCGCCCATGCCGGCCAGGTCGACCGGGTTCACCACCGACGACTGCTCCCACAGCGCGGCCCGCAGACCGTCCTGGGTGGCCCGGCCGAGTTCGGGCACCGTCAGCCCTGACGCTTCCACGGCGTCGGCGGCGATGACTCCGTGGCCGCCGCCGTCGGTGACGATCGCGACCCGGTGGCACCGGGACCGCCGACCGCTGTCCAGGGCGGCCAGCACGACGGTCAGCTCGCGCGGTGTGGCGACCAGTTCGATGCCGGCGTCACGGCAGGCCGCGGTGACCACATCCGAGGATGTCGTCAGTGCTCCGGTGTGCGACTGGGCGCTGCGGGCCGAGGCGTCGCCGCGGCCACCGGTCAGCAGGACGACCGGTTTCCCGGCCGCGGCGGCCGCTTCGGCGAAGGCGCGGCCGTCCGCGAAGTCCTCCGCGTAGACGGCGATGGCCCGGGTGCCTTCGTGCAGGGCGCAGTCGGCGAGGAGGTCGACGAGGGTGACGTCGGCCTGGTTGCCCAGGGACACGAACCGGGAGAAGCCCAGATCGTGCGCCCCGAAGCGGAGTTGGAGCTCCAGGGCGAGGTTGCCGCTCTGGCTCAGCAGCGCCACCCCGCCGGGGGTGAAGTGGTCGGAGGCGAGATGGAGGTCCGTGGTGTTGTCCGCGATGCCGAGGCAGTTGGGTCCGACCATGACCGCCCCGGCCGCGCGCACCTGCTCGGCGATGGCCCGCTGGCGCTCACGTCCGGCCGGTCCGGTCTCGGCGAAGCCCGCGGTGATGGCCACGATCGAGCGGGCTCCGCAGGCCAGCGCCTCGTCAACGGCCGCTTCGAAGCCTGCGGCCGGGACGGAGATCACCACCAGGTCGACGGGTTCGCCGATCGCGGTGAGGCTGGTGGCCGCGGTCCGGCCCAGGACCGTTCCTCCGCGCCGGTTGACCAGGTGCACGGGACGACGGTGCGGGGCGCGCACCGCTTGGGCCGCTATGGCGTGGCCGTACTTGGCCGGGTCGTCACTGGCTCCGACGATGGCCACCGACATGGGGTCGAACAGGGCCGACAGGTCACGTCCCATGGTCACTTCACCAGTCGCAGCGCGGCGTTGGGGCAGGAGGTGACCGCTTCGGCGGCCTCTTCGGCGGCAGCGCCGGGGACGGCCGCGGCGATCAGGTGCGCGTAGCCCCACTCGTCGATCCCGACCAGTTCCGGGGCCCGTTCATGGCACAGGCCGTAGCCCTGGCAGAGCGTGGAGTCCAGCTGGAGTTTCATGGGTGCTCCTCAAGAAATCGGGACGGCCCGGGTGGGGTCGGATGGTTTCGGGTGGGGTCGGATGGTTCGGGTGTAGTCGGTTGGTTTCGGGCGGAGTCGGTTGGTTTCGGGCGGCGTTGAGGCGGCGGGGCCCGCTCAGGGGGCGGCGACCGTCAGGCGGTTCCCGCCGTCGGGCGGAGCGGCGGCGCAGTCCGGGCAGGGTGCGTCCAGATGCGACCGGACCAGGTGCGGGAAGTGCCGCAGCAGGGTCCCAGCGGTGCGTGCCGCGGCGTCGAGCAGACCGCACGCGCCGCGGCCGGGCAGGCCGGCCGACCAGCGCAGCAGGTTGTCGGTGTCCTGGGCGGACGCCGTTCCGCTCGCGACTGCGGCCAGGGCACCGGCGAGGGCCTGCGTGCCGGAGACGCAGACGCCGCACTGCCGGGCGCTCTGCGCGGCGAGGAAACCGGCGGCGTCCGCCGCCGCCCCGACCGGGCAGTCCTGCGGGAACAGGAACCGGATCGCCCCGCAGCCGAGCGCTGTGCCCGCTGCCGCGAGTTCGTCGTGGTCCAGCCGCAGGTCCTGCCAGCCGTCGCCGTACAGCCCGCCGAACAGGCCGCCCATGAGCAGCGCCGTGGCCCCGTCGGAGGTGTGGGCGTCGGCCAGTGTCCGCAGGGTGGTGCCTCTCGGCGCCTCGACCAGTACGGCTTCGGTCCGCCCGCCGGAGAGGGTCACCAGGTAGGAGTCGGCCGCGGCAGCGGTGCCCGGGCCGGCGGCCAGCAGAGCGAGCCGGGCCAGGGTCTCCACGTTGGCCACCAGCGTCGGCGCGCCGCCGACACCTCGTTCGAACGGGCGCGGGGGCTTCGCGGTGGGCAGTGCGGGGCCGCCGTCGATGCGGCGCACCACGGCCGTCTCCTCGCCCGCGACGTAGGTGTGCTCGGTCACGACGACCTCGACGGGAGTGTCCGGCGGCCGCTCGGCCAGAGCCCGTCGGACGCTCTCGGCGGAAGCGGCGTCGGAGAGGTAGACATAACCGCGCTCGGCTCCGGTCACGGACGCGGCATGGCGCAGTCCGTCGAGGACGAGGTGCGGGCGGGAGCGCAGCAGCCAGCGGTCCTTCGCCGAGCCGGGCTCGCCCTCCTCGCCGTTGGCCACCACGACCGCGGGGAGCGGCGCGTCACGCACCGCCCGGAGTTTGTCGGCGGTGGGGAATCCCGCCCCGCCCCGTCCGCGCAGTCCACGCGAGGCGACGCGGTCGAGCAGCCGACGGGGGTCGGGGGCGGGCGGGTAGCCGCCGGTCGCCAGGTAGGCGCTGAGGTCCTCTCCCCGGGCGGCTGCGCGGTGAGCAGGCGGCGCCGGCCCGGGGGCATGAGGGAACGGATCTCGGTCATGCGGCGCCTTCGTTCGGGGTGCGGTTCCTGAGGCGCCGCAACGCCTCTTCGAGTGCCTGCCGCTGGGTGGCGGTGCGTTCGTACCCGGGCCCGGGCAGGCCGATGAGCATCCGGTGGTGGTCGAGTACGACATCGCCGGCGGTCAGCGCGGCCTCGGGGTCGCCGTGGGCCGGCGCGTCCGCGGCGTCGACCACCAGGGCGGTGACCTCGGCGAGGTAGCGGAGCCAGCTGTGCCGGCTGCCGCGCAGGATCAGCTGCTCCACCCGCTGCCGTTCGGCGTCGGCCAGGGCGGACGGTGTGCCGGCGGGTGTGCGGGAACCGTGCGGACGGGAGCCGTGTGTGCCGGACCCGGGTGCGCCTGACCCGGGTGCGCCTGACCCGTTGGTGCGGAAGCGCAGGGCTGCCACCACGGTGGGCAGTTCCCGCTCGGGCTCGGGGGTGAGGCCGAGCCAGACCAGATTCCGACGACAGCTCATGCGTGCCTCCGGGTACGAAGGGCCGTCTCGGCGGGACCGAGGCGGGCGGATGGTTCGGGTGGTCGGTTCGCGGTGGTTGGTCCGCGGTGGTCGGTTCGCAGTGGATGGTTCGCGGTGGATGCGACAGGGTGCGGTGCGTACCGGTGGCGGTGGCCCCGGTGGGGGCTGCTGCTCGCCGAGGCGCAGAGGCCTTGAGTGCCGTGGCCTTTGATGCCGTGGCCGTGGGTGCCGTGGCCCTGGACGCCGCGCCCTCGGGTGGCTGCGGCCTCGGGTGGCTGTGGCCTTGAGTTGATCGGTCCGGGATGCCGGCATCTCCCGGGGCATCCGGCCGGTGTGTTCGCGGGGGCACCGGCCGGATGCCGGTCCGGGGGCCGGTACCGGCCCCGTACGCACCGGACGGTCACAACGAGACCGGTACGGGATACGGGGTCGTCGGCGGTCCGACAGCGCAGAGACTAACTAACTAGTTAGCCAGTCCGCAATGCTTGACATCGCCGGGGTTTGGATTCAGTCTGACTGACCAGTTAGTCAGTGTGGTTACGGCCCGGCCGATCCCATGCCGGCCGTCACCCCTGCGCAGCCTCACCACCCATCGCCGCCACGGCGGCGTGGAGGAGGATCCGATGCAGCCCCCAACCACCCAGGTGCCCGTCGCCGACGGCGCTCCGGGCACCGCAGAGAACTCACCCGGGGAAGCACTCCCCGCGCGTTATTACACCGACCCGGCCATCGCCACGGCCGAGACCGAACTCGTCTTCGCCAAGTCCTGGCAGCTGGTCTGCCACGAGACCGACCTTCCCGGTCCGGGCGCCCGCCTCGCCGCCACCGTGGCCGGCCGGAGCGTACTGGTGGTCCGCACCGAGGACGGCGGCCTGGCCGCACACCTCAATGTCTGCCGGCACCGCGGCACCCAGCTGGTCAGCGCCCCGGAACCGTCCGGGAAGGCCATCCGCTGCCCGTACCACGGCTGGACCTACCGGCTGGACGGATCCCTGGTCGGCGCCCCCGAGGCCCGGCAGATCCCGTGCCTGGACAAGCCGCGTCTGGGCCTGCATTCTGTCCGCGTCGAGTCCTTCCTCGGCTTCGTGTTCGCCAACCTCGACCACGGCGCGGTGCCGCTCGCGGAACAGTGCGCCGGCCTGGCCGAGGCCATCGGGCACTACACCGGGCCGGATCTCGTACCGGTCGGCCGCGGCCGCATCCACGACATCGCCGGAGCGGAGGTGCAGAAGGCCAACTGGAAGGTGGTCGTCGACAACTATCTGGAGGGCTACCACGTGCCCGTCGCCCATCCGGGACTGATGCGCCTGCTCGACTACCAGGGGTACACCGTCGACACCACGGAGTCGTTCGCATTGTTCGAGTCCCCGCTCCGCGACAAGCCCTCCTCGAACTGGGCCGAGCGCCTCTACCAGCGGGTCGCCGCCCCCATGCCCGGCCTGGCCGAGGCGGACCGGCGGGTATGGCGCTATGTGGTGATCTATCCGAACACCCTGATCGACCTCTACCCCGACCATGTGATCGCCTGGACCGCCCTGCCCACCGCGCAGGACCGGACGGCGCTGCCGGGCGCCTTCTACACCCGGCGCGGCACGAGTGCCCGCACCCGGCTCGCCAGGCGGCTGAACATCCACATCGGCTGGATCACCAACGACGAGGACGCCGAACTGGTCGCCCGCGTCCAGGCAGGACTCGGCACACCGGGATACGAACCCGGACCGCTGTCGCGCCGCGAGGCCGCCGTGGGCTGGTTCGCCCGCCGGTTCCGCGACGACATCGAGGGGAAGCGGCCGTGAGCGGGGCCCCGGCCCGGCGCCGGAAGTCACCGCGCCCCGACGGCCCGCTTCCGTCCCGCGCGGCCTTACCGGGCACCCGCTGACATCGCCGGACCCGGCGCTGCACGCACTTCCCCAGACCGGCTTTCCTTACCGCGGAGACAGGGCCTCCGTGACCCTCATGCCGGTCCAGCCCTGGAGCTGTGCCGTTCCACTACGGAGAGGACGATCCGTGTCCCCCGAGGTACCTCCACCATCACGACGCTCCCTGCTCCGCGCGGCCGCCTTCGGCGCCCTCGGCGCCGCGGGTGCCGCCGCACTGGGCGGCTGCGGGTTCGCGCCTGTCAAGATCTCCGACGACCAGGCCGGTGCGCCGATCGATGTGCGCGTCGACGGCGACCTCGTCTACTTCAACTGGGCCGACTACGTGGACCCGGCCGTCTTCGACGGGTTCCGCAAGGAGTACGGCGTCAAGATCATCCAGTCGAACTTCGACTCGATGGAAGGCATGGTCGCCAAACTCAACGCCGGCAACCAATACGACATCATCTTCCCCACCGCCAAGTGGGCCCAACGGCTGGCCAGGGGCGGCAAACTGCGCCGGATCGACCACTCCAGGCTCGCCCACAGCGAGTCCGTCCTCGGCAAGCACGCCTACTTCGCCGACCCCTGGTACGACCCGGGATCCGCGCACACGGTGCCGTTCACCGTCTACAAGACCGGCATCGGCTGGCGGCGCGACCAGATCGGTGACCTCACCGGCTCCTGGGACGACCTGTGGAACAGAAAGGCCAAGGGCAGGACGTTTCTGCTCGACGACCGTGACGAGGTCCTCGGCATGTCGGCCCTCAAGCTCGGCCTGGGCATCACCACCAGCGACACCGGTGACCTGGACCGCATCACGTCGCTGCTCAAGACACTGCGCCCGAGTCTGCGCGGCTTCTCCAGCGACAGCTACAACAACCTGCTCAACGGCAACGCGGCGATATCGCAGGCCTGGAGCGGGGACATGGCCGCGATGCTCAACCAGGCCAAGGACCCCACCGTGTTCGGCTTCCAGGCCCCCAGGGAGGGCACGCCGATCAACTCCGACTGCTACGCCATCCCCTCCAACGCCCGCCACCCCGGGACCGCGATGCTCTTCATCGACTACATGCTCCGCCCGGAGAACGTCAAGAAGAACATCGAGTACATCGGCTACCCCATGCCGGTGGCCGGCACCGAGGACGTCTACGCCGCGCTCGTCAAACCCTTCCCCGAGTGCATCGTCACCGACGAGGACCTCACGGCGGACCTGTTCTTCCGCAACGGCACCCGTGCGCAGGAAGACGCGCGGGACACCGCCTGGACCCATGTGAAGGCCGGCTGACATGCTGCGACTCAAGCGCGCACGGCGCCCACTCCCCGGCCCCTCCGCCTCCGGCGCCCGGCTGTGGGCCTGGCTCATGGTCCCCGGCACCCTGTGGATGACCGGCTTCCTGATCGCCTCCCTGCTCCTGGTGGCCACCCTCGCCGTGGGCACCACCGACGACCTCGGCAACCCCCGGTTCGGCTTCGACCTCAGCAGCATCCGGGCGCTGGCCGACCCCGCCTACGCGGACGTCATGCTGCGCTCCCTCGGCTACGCCCTGCTGACCTGCGTCATCTGTCTGCTGGTGGCCTATCCGGTGGCGTACACGATCGCCCTGCACGGCGGACGGTTCAAGAACGCGCTGATCTCGGCGATCGTCGTGCCGTTCTTCGCCAACTACCTGGTGCGCATGTACGGCTGGTCGGTGGTGCTCTCCGACGACGGGCCCGTCCTGTCCACCCTGCGCAAGCTGGGTCTGGCCGACTCCGGGACGAAAATCCTCAACACCGGCTTCGGCGTGGTGGCCGGACTGGTCTACGGATTCGTGGTCTTCATGATCATTCCGCTGTACGCGGCCCTGGAACGCATGGACGTCTCCCTCATCGAGGCGGGCCGTGACCTGTACGGCGGCCCGGTCCGCACGTTCTTCCACGTCACGCTCCCGGCGACCCGCCAGGGCGCGGCGGCCGGCCTGGTCCTGGTCTTCCTTCCGGCCATGGGCGACTTCGTCAGCGCCCAACTCCTGGGAGGACCGGACCAGATCATGATCGGCAATCTCATCCAGGACAAGTTCTTCCAGGGCCAGAACTGGCCGCTGGGCTCGGCTCTCACCATGATGCTGATGCTGGTGCTGCTGATCGGCATGCTCGGCTACCTGCGGCGCACCCGCAAGGACGAGGCGGAGGCCCGCCAATGACCGTAGACAGTCCCTCCACCGCCACCCGGCCGTCCCCGGCCCTGCCTCCACCGGCCCGCCGCCCGCGGGCCCGGCGGCACGGCGCCGAGCGCAAACCCCGCTTCGCCATCGCGGTCACGGCGCTGTTCTTCGCGCTGCTCTACCTGCCCATCGTCGTGGTGGTGCTGTACTCGTTCAACTCCAAGAAGTCGCTGACCGTCTTCGGCGGTTTCAGCCTGCGCTGGTACCGCGCCTTCCTCCACGACGACGTGCTGCTCGGCTCGCTCGGCGCCAGCCTGAAGATCTCGCTGGTGGCCATGGCCGGATCCATCGTGCTCGGTGGGGCGCTGGCCCTCGGGCTGGTCCGCTGCCGCAGCCGCCTGGGCTCCCTGGCCGGCCTGGTCCTGCTGGTCCCGCTGATCACCCCGGAGATCGTCACCGGGGTGGCGTCGATGCTGCTGTTCAAGGGGCTGGGCATCACCCTGTCCACCGGCACGGTGATGATCTCCGAGATCACCTTCTCCATCTCCTATGTGACCGTGATCCTGCGCTCACGCGTCGCCGCCCTCAACCCGGAGGTGGAGGAAGCCGCGATGGACCTGGGCGCCACCCGGTGGCAGGCGCTGCGGCTGGTGACCCTGCCGGCGCTGCTGCCCGCGGTCCTGGCCTGCGCGGTGCTCATCTTCGCGCTGGTCTTCGACGACTTCGTCCTCGCCTACTTCACCACCGGCGTCGATCCCCAGCCGGTGTCCGTACGGATCTACTCGGCCATCCGCTTCGGGGTACAGCCCACCATCAACGCCCTGGGCACACTGATGCTCGCCGGATCCATCGGGCTGATCGCGCTGGCCCTGGCCATTCCCCGCCTGTTCGGCCGTCGCGGCGGCCTCGATCTCCTCTCAGGGAAGTGACAGCCATGGACACGACTCCCGCAGTCCGGCTCGACGGCGTCTCCAAGCAGTTCGCGGACTCCTACGCCGTCCGTGACGTCACCCTCGACATCGCGGCAGGCCAGTTCTTCTCCCTGCTCGGCCCCTCGGGCTGCGGCAAGACCACCTCGCTGCGCATGATCGGCGGGTTCGCCGACCCCACCGAGGGCGCCGTGCTGCTCGCCGGGGAGGACGTGACCGCGCTGCCGCCGAACAAGCGCAACGTCAACACCGTCTTCCAGAGTTACGCGCTGTTCGACCATCTCAGCCTCACCGACAACGTGGCCTTCGGCCTCAAGCGCAAGCGCGTGCCCAAGGCGGAGATCAAGCAGCGGGTCGGCGACATGCTGGACCTGGTCCAGCTCGGCGGGCTCGCCAAGCGCAAGCCCGCGACCCTGTCCGGAGGCCAGCGGCAGCGGGTGGCCCTGGCCAGGGCACTCGTCAACCGGCCGGCGGTACTGCTGCTCGACGAACCGCTGGCCGCCCTGGACCTGAAGCTGCGCCGCCAGATGCAGGTGGAACTCAAGCAGATCCAGCGCGAGGTGGGCATCACCTTCGTCTTCGTCACCCACGATCAGGACGAGGCGCTGACGATGTCCGACCGGGTGGCCGTGATGAACGCGGGCCACGTCGAACAGTGCGGCACGCCCGAGGACGTCTACGAGCACCCCGCCAGCCGCTTCGTCGCCGCGTTCATGGGCACCTCCAACCTGATGACGGGGACCTATCGCAGCGGCGACATCGTGCTCGAACAGGGGCTGTCGCTACCGGTGGGGCGCCGCGACGGCGTCGCCGAGGGCAGCGCGGTGAGCGTGTCCATCCGGCCGGAGAAGATCTGGCTGTCCGACTTCGAGCCCGGGATGTCGGTGATGCGCGGAGTGATCAGGGAGACCGTGTACTCCGGACCGACGACGACCTATCTGATCGAACTCGCGCCGGGCGTCACACTGTCGGCGCTGGAGCAGAACACCGCGCGGTCCCGGATGGAGGACCGGTGGAGCGGCGGCGAGAGCGTGGAACTCGGCTGGAAACCCGAGCACTGCCTCGTCCTGAGCTGAACCCCCGCCGCTCGGGGCACCATCGCCCCACCCCCGGCGAACCGTCCCGCCCCACGCACACCGCTCCACCGCGCCCGTGCACCCGGCCCCCGGGTCCCTGGGCTTCCGAGCCATGGGCTCCGCCCGGCCGGCGGAGCGGTGTGCCCGGGCGCGGTCGACGGCGCCGGACACCGAGACAAAGGACTGAACGAGATGAACCATGACGTCATCGTGCTCGGCGCCGGGCTGGCCGGACTCGCCGCGGCCCGGGACCTCGCGGCAGGCGGCGCCGACGTGCTGGTCCTGGAGGCCCGGGACCGGGTGGGCGGAAGGGTCGAGCAGGCGGCGCTGCCGGACGGACGCCGGGTCCAGCTCGGCGGAGAGGTCGTGGGCCGCGCACACACCGCGTACCTGGGGCTGGCCGCGGAGCTCGGTCTGGAGCTGATCCCCAGTTATGTGGCGGAGCCGGGACTCATCACCCGCTCCACGCCGGAGGCCGACTCCGCCGGCGATCCGCCCCACTGGTTCGGGCCCGGGGACCAGGCACAGCACGAGCGGCTCACCGCCGAATTCGTGGCCATGGCCGCGACCGTCGACCCTGACGACCCGTGGTCCCATCAGGAGGCGGCCGTCCTGGACCGGCTCTCGGTGGGCGGCTGGCTGCGCTCGCGGCACGCCTCACCCGCGGTGGTACGGCTGTGGGAGATCGGCCAGCTCAGCCTCGCCAGCGGATCCTACGAGCGGACCTCACTGCTCGCCGCGCTGCGCAAGAACGCGGCAGTGCCCAGCACCGGACACTACGACTACGAGGACTGGGAGGGGCTGCGGCTGGCCGCGGGTTCGGCGACGATGGCCGAGGTGATGGGACGTGAACTGCGCTCCCGCGTCCGCCTGGGGTCGCCGGTGGCGGCCGTGGACATCCGGCCGGGACGATGCAAAGTCCGCCTCACCACCGGCGAGATCCTGACGGCGGGCGCGGTGGTCAGCGCCCTGCCGGTCGGCCCGCTGCGCTCGGTCGCCGTCACCGGTGTCAGTGATGAGCGGCTCGCCTCGCTGCACCGTCAGCGCAACGCAGTGGCGGCGAAGTTCGCAGCCGTGTACACCGAGCCGTTCTGGCGGGCCGGCGGACGGAACGGCCTGTCCGAATGCGAGGGAACGCTCGGCTCCACCTGGCCGCAGGAGGACGGAATCCTGTCTGCCCTCGTCCCGCCCGAGCGGTACGGAGTCCTGCTCGGCACCCCCGCCCATCTGCGCACCCCGGAACTGCTCGGCGAGATCGCTGGACTCTTCGGGGAGCAGGCCCTGCACCCCCAGTCGTGCTACCTGCGGCTGTGGGGCACCGACCCCTGGACCCAGGGGTACGTCACCCAGTGGACACCGGGCGAAGTGATGGCGGTGGGCCCGCTGCACGGCACGCACGAGCCGCCGTTCTACGTGTGCGGCTCCGACCAGTGGGTCGCCGGATACATGGAAGGTGCGGTCCGTACCGGTCGCGCCGCCGCACAGGAGGCGCTGACCCGTGGCTGACACCCCTTTCCTCACCAGCGTGACCAACCACATCGGCGGAGCCGACGTACCGGCCGCGTCCGGAGCCACGACGCGGCTCATCGATCCCGCCACCGGACAGGTCAACGCCCGCGCGCCGTTCTCGGACACCGCCGACGTCGATGCGGCGTGCACAGCGGCGCAGGCCGCCTTCGAGCGCTGGTCGCTGACCACACCCGCCGAGCGCCAGCGCGCGCTGCTGCGGATCGCGGACGCCATGGAACAACACGCGGACGAGTTCGAGGCGGCGGAGGTGGCCGACACCGGCAAACCGCCGGAGCTGTTCCGGACGGACGAACTGCCCGCGATCATCGACACCGTACGGTTCTTCGCGGGCGCGGCGCGCGGCCTGCCCGGCAGCGCCGCCGCCGAGTACACCCCGGGCCGCACCTCGGTGCTGCGCAGGGAACCGGTCGGGGTGTGCGCGCAGATCACCCCGTGGAACTACCCGCTGATGATGGCGGTCTGGAAGCTCGCCCCGGCCCTGGCCGCGGGCAACACCACCGTACTCAAGCCCGCCGACACCACACCGTCCTCCACGGCGCTGCTCGCGCGGATCGCGGCCGAGTTCCTGCCACCGGGGGTGCTCAACGTCGTCTGCGGCGACCGCGACACCGGACGGGCGCTGGTCGGCCACCCGGCGATCCGGCTCATCGCCGTCACCGGCAGCGTACGGGCGGGCCAGGAGATCGCCGCGGCGGCCGCGGCGGACCTCAAGCGGGTCCACCTGGAGCTCGGCGGCAACGCACCGGTCCTGGTGTACGACGACGCCGACCTCGATGACGCCGTCGGCCAACTGGCGTCCCTCGCCTTCTACAACGCCGGCCAGGACTGTACGGCCGCCACCCGGATCCTGGTCCACCACCGGGTGCACGACGCGTTCCTGGCCGCCTTCGTCGAACAGGCCGGACGACAACTCCCCGGCGCCCCCGGGGAACCGGACGCCGCCTTCGGCCCGCTCAACAGCGCCGCGCAGCTCAGCTCCGTACGCGACCTGCTCAACCGGCTGCCGGACCACGCCCGGATCGTCGCCGGTGGCTCCGCCCTGTCCCGGCCCGGTTTCTTCCACCAGGCCACCGTCGTCGCGGGGGTGCGCCAGGACGATGAGATCGTGCAACGGGAGGTCTTCGGCCCGGTCGTCACCGTGCAGTCCTTCGCCGACGAGGCCGAAGCGGTCCGACTCGCCAACGGCGTGCCGCAGGGCCTGGCGGCCAGCGTGTGGACCGGTGACCACCAGCGGGCGATGCGCGCCACCCGGGCGCTGGACACCGGGATCGTGTGGATCAACACCCACGGCACGACGGTGTCCGAGATGCCGCACGGCGGCGTCAAGCACTCGGGCTACGGAAGCGACCTGTCCCTCGCCGGGCTGCTCGACTACACCCGGGTGAAGCACGTGATGCTGTGACCACCCGGCCCCGGGCCGCCAGGTCACCGCCCCACCGGCCCGGGGAGTGTGCGGGCCGCTCAGCCCTGAGCGGCATTCTGAGCGCCGAGTGAACGGGAAACGAACGTTCGCCGCCCAAGGACGGCCATCCCGCGCGGATGTCGTTCCGGTGTGCTCATCGGCTCATAAGCTCACGCATGGCCGGCGATGAAAGCCGCGCACCACTCGCGCCAGGAAAAAGGTCACTCCCCATGCCACTGCGAAGCGCCGTCGCCCCTTCGCCCGTGGGGGCGCCGCCGGAAGCGCAGAAACCCCCGTCGGCCAGGGGGACCGCCGCACGACTGGTGCGTGCGAGCTGGTTCTGGCCGGTCGCTGTCGCGGCCGGCTACATCGGACAGGTGTTCTTCCGGCTGGCACTGGTCACCGGCGAGAACTATCCGACGGTGGGCCCCGACGAGCACATGTACCTCGTCCTGGCGCGACTCCTGGCGGGTGGCTCGGCGACCGAGATCCCCAGCGACATGGTGATCCCCGGCGGGTACCCGCTGTTGATCTCGCCGGCACTCCGGATCACCCACGATCCCGTCCAGGCGTACCACCTCGTCCTGGGCATCAACGCGCTGCTGAGTTGCCTGGTACTGCCGCTCGCCCATGGCGCGCTGCGAAGGCTGGACGTGCCGCGTCCGGTGTCGTACGTGCTGGCGACCGTCGTGGTGATGCTGCCTCCGGTGGTCTTCTACTCACAGTTCGCGCTGGCCGACACCCCGCTGCCGGCGCTGGTACTGGCCTGGCTGATCGGTGTTCACGGGCTGCTCTCGGAGGGCTCGTTCCGCCGGAGGTGCGGATCGGGGATCCTCGCCGGCGGCTCGGCGGGCTTCAGCATGATGGTGCACGACCGCGGTGGTGTGGTCGTCGCCCTGACCTGCCTGGTGCTGCTGGTGGCCTTCGTGCGGAACTGGGCGCCGCGCCCGGCGACCGCCGCGGCACTGTCGGCCCTCGCGCTCATGTACGCCACGCAGCGGGAGCTGGCCCAGTGGCTGCTGTCCCGCCTCGACGGCACCCACCCCAGTCAGGTGGGCAACGCCGTATGGCAGGCGCTGCGCACCCCGGAGCTGTACCAGCGCACCGTCATGCGGTGGATCGGCCACACCTGGTACTTCGTCACCTCGACCTACGGCATGGGTGCTCTGGGCCTGGTGGTCTGCTGCGCCTGCCTGGCCAGTACCAGGGCGCCGCGCGCGGACCGCGCGGTCGCCTTCCTGACCGTGGCACTGCTGCTCGGCGTATCGCTGGCCGCCGCGGCCGCCCTGCCCACCGACCGCCGTATCGACACGATCGTCAATGCCCGCTATCTGTCACCGCTGGTGCCGGCACTGTTCCTGGCGGGCGCCGTTGCTCTCCACCGGATCAGGGGCCGCAGAGCGCTCGTTCGGGCCGCGGTGGCGGCGATCGCGCTGACCGTGTCGCTCACCGCGGCTCTGACCGCCCTCGCGGGGGACCGCTTCCAGAAGCTGAACTTCATTCTGTGGGCGCTTCCGGACAGCACGTTCCTCTCCAGTCGCTGGTCCGGCGACTGGGGTGTCTTCTCCGTACCGCTGACCACCGTGACAGCCCTGACGGTCTTCACCGCCACCATCCTGCTCAGAGGGCTGCTCAGCACTCGGCGGCCCCTTGTGGCGATGATCGGCGTCGGCATGGCGCTGACGCTGTTCGCCGGATGGGCGACGGTGACGATCACCCAGCACGTCTCCCGGCCGACTCTCGCCCGCGGGTACCCGGACGCCACCGGCTTCATGGACCAGGCACGGATCCGGCCGGGCGACCGGCTGGTGATGGACCTGGGCCTGGGCTGGCGCACCCGGTTCGCGATGGCGTACATGGTCCTCGACGGCCGGGTCTGGACGCGCGACCTGGCCGGCCCCGACACCCCGCCGGCCGGCGCGAACGTCGCCGTGACGACCGTTCGCACGGCGTCCGCCCCCGCTGCGGACAGCTGGCCGAAGGCTCCCGCGGGCTGGCATGTCGCCGTGGTGATCCCGCAGCGCAACCTGGTGGTCTGGCGCCGCGGCGGGTGACTCCACCGCGTCCGCGCCGCTGCCGGCCGTTCAGCCCCGGTGGTAACCGGGTAGTCAGTCGCCCATGAGACGTTTCGAGGGATACGGAGTACTGATCACGGGCGCGGGCCGCGGCATCGGCGCGGCCACCGCCCACCGGCTGGCCGATGAGGGCGCCCAAGTGCTGGTCACCGACCTGGAAGGGGACCGTGCCGAGAAGGTGGCGGCCGGGATCCGGGAGTCCGGAGGCGCGGCCGAGGCACTGCCCTGCGATGTGGCCGACCGCAGCGCGGTCGAGGCTGCCGTCGCGTACGCGGTACGGCGTTTCGGCACGCTGGACGTGCTGGTCAACAACGCCTGCGCCTGCCATCCGGACGCCCCGCTCTTCGAGGACGAGACGGACGAGGGCTGGCACCAGGACCTCGACATCACCCTCAGCGGCGCCTTTCGCTGCGCCCGCGCGGCCCTCCCCCACCTCGCGGCCGCACCCGGCCGCCGGGGTGCGATCGTCAGCATCGGCTCGGTCAACGGCGAGCAGGACTTCGGCAACCACGCCTACAGCGCCGCCAAGGCGGGTCTGGCCAGTCTGACGCGCACCCTCGCCGGTCACGCGGCCCCCCGCGGTGTCCGGGTGAACCTGGTCGTCCCCGGCACGGTTCACACCGAGGCCTGGGCGGGGCGCGAGTCCGCCCTGCGAGCCGTCGCCGGCCACTACCCGCTCGGCAGGGTCGGTCAGCCCGACGACATCGCGGCCGCGGTGGCGTTCCTGGCGTCCTCGGACGCCGCCTGGATCACCGGTGTGACGCTCCCGGTCGACGGAGGCATCCTCATCGGCCAAGTGGGCCTGCGCCGCGCACTGAGCGAGGAAGACTGACGCCAGCTGATCCCGGGTGACGGCGGCCTGGCGACTGGACTTCCGCACGACGGCTGACAGCCTGGCCGTGGTCGCCCGCGATATCGCACGGGAAAGGGAAAGGAGGGAACCCACTCCTTTCCACTCTCAACATATAGCGCACCGGGGGGCTTGCGGCAAGGCCCCGGTCGTGCCGCAGAATGGCCGGCCAAGGCCAGGGCCTGCGGAAATGACAGATTCGTGAAGGGCCTGCGGCCGGCCGAAATCCACTGTCGCTGAACGGGTGTTGTGATGATTGACGTGATCGTGGTCGGCGCCGGACCGACCGGTTTGATGCTGGCCTGCGAGTTGCGGCTGCACGGCGTGCACGTGGTCGTGCTGGAGAAGTTGACCGAGCCGACCAAGGAGTCCCGGGGGCAGGGCCTGCACGCTCGCAGCGTCGAGATCATGGACCAGCGCGGCCTTCTGGACCGGTTTCTCGCGGTCAGTGAGAAGTTCCAGGTCGGCGGGCTCTTCGGCGGCATCATGAAGCCGTGGCCGGACCGGCTGGACACGGCCCACCCGTACGGCCTGGCCACTCCGCAGCCGGTCAGCGAGCGGCTGCTCGACGAGCGTGCCGTCGAACTCGGCACCGAGATCCGGCGCGGTTGCGAAGTGGCCGGGCTGAGCCAGGACGAGGACGGGGTGACCGTCGAGCTGGCCGGTGGCGGCGGGCACCTTCGCTCGCGCTACGTCGTCGGGTGCGACGGCGGCCGCAGTGCGGTGCGCAAGCTGCTCGGCGTCGGTTTCCCGGGCGAACCCTCCACGGTCGAGACGCTGATCGGTCAGATGGAGGTGACCGAGGATCCGGCGACGATCGCCGCCGTCGTCGAGGAGGTCCGCAGGACCCAGCTGCGATTCGGTGTCACCGGCCCCGACGAGGACGGGGTGTGCCGCATCATCGTGCCCGCCGACGGGGTGGCCGAGGACCGTGCGGCAGAGCCGGCCCTCGACGAGTTCAAGCAGCAGCTGCGGTCGATCGCCGGCACCGACTTCGGCGTCCACTCGCCGCGCTGGCTCTCCCGGTTCGGCAACGCCATCCGGCAGGCCGAGCGCTACCGGGTCGGCCGTGTCCTGCTGGCCGGCGACGCGGCGCACATCCACCCGCCGGCCGGCGGTCAGGGGATGAATCTCGGCGTGCAGGACGCGTTCAACCTGGGCTGGAAGCTGGCCGCCGCGGTCAACGGCTGGGCGCCCGAAGGTCTGTTGGACAGCTACCACGCCGAACGGCATCCGGTGGGCGCCCGCGTGCTGAACAACAGTCGCGCGGGGATCACGCTCCTGGGGACCGATCCGGGTGCGACCGCGTTGCGGGAGCTGTTCGGGAAGCTGATGGACTTCGAAGAGGTGAACAGGTACGTGACCGGGATCATCACCGCCGTCGACATCCGCTACGACTTCGGCGAGGGCCATGAGCTGCTCGGCCGCCGCATGCGGGACATCGAGCTCAAGCAGGGGCGGCTCTACGACCTGCTGCACGAAGGCCGCGGCCTGCTGCTCGACCGGACCGGTCGGCTCTCCGTGGCGGGCTGGGCCGATCGGGTCGACCACGTCGTCGACGTCAGCGAGGAACTGGACGCGCCTGCGGTGCTGTTGCGGCCGGACGGCCATGTGGCATGGGTCGGTGACGATCAGCAGGATCTGCTCGACCGGCTGCCCGAGTGGTTCGGCGCTCCCGTCGGCTGAGCGAGCGGTCGCGGCTCGACGGGGTACCGCCGAAGCCGCCGAGAGCAGCGCGGTCCGGCCCGTCACCCGACGCGCAGCGTCGCGGCGGCCTTGTAGGTGCGCAGGACCGGCGCGGTCTCGATCCGTGCGATCGCGTCCAACGCCACCTTGCGGGTCAGGTAGTGGTGCAGTTCGTCCGCGTCCCGGCACAGCGCGTGCGCGACCAGGTTCGTCGGTCCGGTCGTCGCCGCGACCACCGCCAGCTCATGGTGCCCGGCCAGCTCGGTGGCGACCGCGTCCAGATGCGAGGGCGCGACCTGCATCCACAGCAGCGCCGACACGGTCACACCCAGCAGCGACGGGTCGATGTCCACGTCGAAGAACAGCGCGCCGCGCGCCCGCAGTTCGGCGAGCCTGCGGGACACCGTGGACGCCGTCGAACCGGTCGCCGCGGCAAGCTCCGCGTAGCTGAGGCGGGCGTCGTCGCGCAGCGCGTCCAGCAGGAGGCGGTCCGCGTCGGTGAGCAGGTATACGGGTTCGCCCGACGCGGTTCCCGCCGTGCTCGTGCTCGTGCCCGGTCCTGTTCCGGTGACGCCTTCGTCGCGCAGCCGTGCCTGCTGGGCGGCGTCGAGGGTGTCGACGCGTCCGCGCCACGCGGTCGGCCCGCCGAGGTAGGTGTGCAGGAGGTAATGCGCGGACACGGCGGTGATCCCGGCGGTGCGCGGGATGTCGCGCAGCAACAGCGCGTGCGCGCCGGGGCCCGTGGGCGTGGTGTGGATGATCGCGACGATCTCGGTGCCGCCTGAGGTCAGCCGCACCCACGACGTGTCGGAGCGGCGGGCGAGCGCGACCGCGATGTCGTGCGCGGTGCGCGTCGCGGCGGTCAGCCGCACGAACCACTGGTGGGTGCCGGAACTGCGCGGCGCGGGCAGCGCGACCACGCGAAGGCCCGCTTGCGCGGACAGACGGCGGTAGCGGCGCACCACGGTCTGGGTGGAGGAGCCGAGGATGTCGGCGACGAGCGTGAACGACGCCCGCGCGTCCACTTGCAGGGCATGGATCAGGCCACGATCCAGATCGTCCAGTACGAGCATATCCACCACGTTAGCCCACCTCGCTGGCAGTAATCACTGAATCCCGCTGCAGAAGTGGAACCACCTGCCGGTTGGGCGGGACGGTGGTGACGAGCCGGCGGATCGCCGTCCGGACTTCCGGCGCCCGACCGACCCCGCACCACAAGCCGCGAACGCACACCGCACACCGCACAGAGCACAGAGCACAGAGCACACCCAGGGGGAGACGCATGTCCCACAGCACCGGCCACGGCACGCCGATCGGCACCGTCACCGGCCCGGATCCGCGCCCGGGCGGGCCCGGGCGGCCGCCCGCGTACCGGTGGCGCTGGCCCGCGTTGGCCGCGCTGCTGGTCGCCGAGGCGATGAACCTGCTGGACGCCACGATCGTCCAGGTCGCGGGCCCGGTCATCCACACCGAGCTGGGCGGCTCGGACGCCGCCATCCCGTGGTTCAGCGCCTCCTACACCCTCATGTTCGCGCTCGGACTGCTGACCGGCGCCCGGCTCGGCGACATCGCGGGCCGCCGCCGCATCTTCCGCATCGGCGTCGCGGCGTTCGCCGTCACGTCCCTGGCGTGCGCGCTCGCGCCGACGGCCGGGACGCTGATCGGGCTGCGCGCGCTGCAGGGCGCCGCGGCGGCGCTGATCATCCCGCAGACGTTCGGCCTGATCCGGGCGATGTTCGACGGTGCCGAACTGCCCAAGGCGCTGGGCACGATCGGCCCGGTCATGGGCCTGTCGGCGGTCCTGGGCCCGGTGTTGGGCGGGGTCCTGACGCACGCCGACCTGTTCGGCTCGTCGTGGCGCGCCTGCCTGCTGGTCAATCTCCCCCTCGCCGCCGTCGTGCTGGTCGTCGCACGGCGGCTGCGTGAGGACCGCGCACCGGTCCGGCCACGCCTGGACCCGGTGGGGACGGCGCTGGCGATGGCCGGCACGGCGCTGGTGGTGTGCCCGCTGGCGACCGGCGCTCCGGGGCCGGCCGGATGGGCGGCGGCGGGCGCGGGCGCGGCCGTCCTGGTGCTGTTCGTCGCCCACCAGCGCCGCACCGCGCGCCACGGCCGGGCCCCGCTGATCGAACCGGCGCTGCTGCGCGGCCGCGCGTTCCCCGCCGCGCTGGCCACCTCCACGCTCTTCTTCGCCGTCATGAACGGCGTCATGATCACCGTGGTCCTGCACCTGGAACTGGGCCTGCACCGTGGCCCGCTCACCGCGGGTCTGACCCTGCTGCCGTGGTCCGCCGGGCTGGCCGCCGGGTCGTGGGCCGCGGGCGCGTACCTGGTGCCCCGGCACGGGACCCGCGTCCTGCACGCCGGGATCGCCGCCCTCGCCGTCGGACTCGCCGCCGCGGTCCTCGCCTACCGCTCCGCCGCGCCCGACGCGTACCCGACGGCCCTACCGTTCGCGCTCGCCGTCGCGGGCCTCGGTACGGGCCTGTTCACGCCGCCGTTCTTCACCACCGCGCTGCGCGGTGTCGGCCCGCAGGAGACCGGCTCGGCGGCCGGGCTCCTCAACGCCGTCCAGCAACTCGGCGGCACGCTCGGCGTCGCGGTGATCGGCGGCGTCTACCTCGCAGGAGACGGCACCCCGCGCGGCGCCGCACAGGCCGCGCTCGGCACGGCCGGAGCCATCCTGGCGGCGACCGCGATCGCCGCGGCCGCGATGACGGCACGGCCCCGGGACCGGACGGGGAACCGACAGGCGTGACGCGATGGTCGCCGGTGCCGCTCCCCCGGCCGACCGCTACGGGCGGCGGCCCCACGCGGAGACCAGCGGAGCCGTGGCCAGGTCCAGGAGTCCGGTGTCGACGTCGGCCAGGTGGCGGTCGATCTCCTCATCGGTCGCGAGCCCGGCCGCCACGAGCTGACCGCGGATCTGCCGCACGGTGGCGGCCTCGAGGACGGTGCAGGCCGGCGAAGTGATGGGGAAGTACGCGTCGGCCCGTACGTCCTCCAGCCCTGCGCCGCGCAGCAGCCGGGGCAGTGTCCGGCCGTAGCCGAGGTCCGCACCACGGGCCGCCATCAGTTCACGGAAACCGGACCGCAGACGGTTGGCGAGCCGCTGCTCAGGACCCGACTCGTCCGGGCAGAGCAGCGGCTGCAGGCCGGGGTCCGCGTCCTCCAGAAGCAGCACACCTCCCGGACGCAGCGCCTGGACCATACGGCGCAGCGCCTCGGCACGGTCGGTGACGTGCACCAGCACCAGCCGGGCGTGCACGAGGTCGAAGCCGCCGGCGGGTGGCGGGTCGGCCGCGACGTCATGGCGCAGTACCTCGACGACATCGTCGGCGATGCCCTGCGCCCAGGACACGTCGATGTCGGTCGCGACGACCGTCCCGCCGGGCCCGACCCGCGCGGCGAGCCCGGCTGCGACGGAGGGGCCACCGGCGCCGACCTCCCAGCACCGCATCCCCGCTGTGATCCCGAGCCGGTCGACATGCCGGAACGTCACCGGATCGAACAGCTCGGCCAGCGCGCCGAAGCGGACACCCGCCTCCGACTGCCGGTTGTCGAGCAGATAGCCGCGGTCCGGGTCGTGCGCCGTCATGTCCTCATCGCCTTTTCACTGGTACCGACTCGTGCCGCATCGTGCCGCCTGGTCGTCAGTATGCCGACCAGGCGGCGGTCAGCGGTGGTCGCCGCCCTCGGCGACCCAGCGCCCCAGCGAGACCAGTGTGGTCTCCACGCTGTCCGCCATGTGCGCGAGCAGTGCCTCCAGGTCGGAGCGGGTGCTGCCCAGCACCGGGTCCAGGGCCAGCAATTGCCAGGACTGCTCCGCCACCGTGCCGGTGCCGAGCGGGCGGAACGTCCAGCTCCACCGGACGAGTCCGTCCACGACGAAGGCGAACGTGTCGCCGGGCTCGGCCCGCACCACCTGCGAGCGGCTGGTCCACTCCCGATCGCCGCGCCGGCTGCGTCCGGTGAACCAGGCGCCGGCCTGGGGGCCGTCGCCGTCGTCGTAGCGCACATCGCTCACGTTCGGACTCCAGACGCTGATCATCGACACGTCGCTCACCAGCTCGTAGACCTCCGGCGGGGTGGCCGCGATCCAGGCCTTCCTGCTGAAGCGGAAGTCCTCGGGGGCGAGGTGCTCGAGGGTGTTCTGGTGGGAGGTGGTCATGGAATCTCCTTTCGTAGCCGGGGGCCCGGCGACCGCCGGGCCCCCGGCTGTGACGGTTCGTCAGCAGTGCGGCTGAATGCGCGCGGTGAGCAGGTTGGGGTCCCGCTGAGTGAGGTAGGCGGCCGAGGTCACGTACACGGTGTCACCGCGTACGGCGAGGGCCGTGGGGTTCTGCAGGCCGTCCTGGGCGCTGAGCACGATGGTGTGGGTGCCGTCGGGCTCCACCAGGGCGACCTGGTCGGACTGGTCGAGGGCGGCGAGAATCCGGTCGGTGCGCCCGATGAAGTCGAAGTCGTCGATTCCGGGGAGCTGGTCGGCCCTGATCTCGGCAGGACCCGCCGTGCCGTTCCCCTTCAGCGGGAACCTGAGCACGGTGCCCTTGTCCATGTTGGACGCCCAGACGGCGCCGTTGTGCACCTTCAGGCCGTTGGCGCCGAGGAATCCGGTCGAGGCCAGCTCGGTGCCGCTCGCCCAGACCGTCGCGTCACCGCCGCTGGTCGGTACGCGCCAGATGACACCGCGGACCGAGTCGGTGACGTAGAGCCGGTGGTCGTCCAGAGCCAGCCCGTTGGGCAGGCCGTCGGCCGGCAGCGCGGCGATCCGCTGAGGGGTGCCGCCGGGGGTGAGCCGCCAGACGCCCGTGAGGTCACTGGTACCGGTGGCGTACAGGAAGTACAGCGTGCCGTGCGCGTCCCTGACCAGGCCCGTGACCAGCGGAAAACCGAGAACCGGAGTGTGCACGCCGCCGTCGGCCGGTGCGGGCAGGGTCGCCAGCACGCGGACCGCTCCGTGGCGGGTGATCTGGGCTATCTGGCGAGCGGCGGAGAACGACACGTCGATGCTGCCGTTCGGTTCCCCGACGATGTTCTCCGGCATCTGTCCGCCGGCGAGGTCGAAGTGCTCAGCGATGTGGGCGTGGGACAACGGCACTGTGGCCGCTGCCGCCGAGCCGGGAAAGCCGGCGGAGAGGGAGGCCACCGCGATGGCGGCGACCAGGATGTTCCTTGCGAACTTCTTCGACACGTTCTTCCCTGCGTCGTGGATGGTGGTGCAGGGTCTGCCCTGCACGAGGCCCCACTGTGGGTGCGGTCGGCAGCGGGCAACCAGCCCAAGCTCTGCCTATCCCTGGCCGGGGCAGGCTGCGCGTGGCGACGTCGCCGCATACTCGGTGCCATGGACGCACACGGACAGCTCGGCACCTTCCTGCAGGCGCGGCGGGCGCAGCTGCAACCTCAGGACGTCGGCCTGCCGACCTACGGCGACCGCCGACGGGTTCCCGGCCTGCGGCGCGAGGAGCTGGCGCTTCTGGCGGGCGTCAGCGCCTCCTACTACACGCGCCTGGAGCAAGGGGCCTCCTGCCACGCCTCCGTGGAGGTGCTGGACGCCATCGCCGGCGCGCTGCGCCTCGAGGAGACGGAGCGGCTTCACCTCCGTGACCTGGCCACTGCCTGCCGACACCGGCGCACGGTCCGCCGGCCTCCCGCCGAGCGGCTCGCCCCGGCCGTACGCGACCTGGTGAGCGCCCTCGGCGAAGTACCGGTCGTCGTGACCGGGCGCCGCAGTGATGTGCTGGCCTGGAACACTCTGGGACACGCCCTGCTGGCCGGGCACGTGGACCCGACCGGTCCAGACCGCCCGGCGGACCGTCCGAACATGGCGCGGCTGGTCTTCCTGGACGCTCACGTCCGTGAGCTGTACGTCGACTGGCCGGCGAAGGCACGGGCCGTGGTCGGCAATCTGCGGCTGGTGGCGGGACGGCATCCGCAGGACCAGCAACTCACCTCGCTCATCGGTGAACTGACCACGCGGAGCACCGAGTTCGCGGGCATGTGGGCCGACCACCGGGTGCGAGCCTGTGACTCCGCCGAGTACGAACTGCGGCATCCGCTGGTCGGTGCCCTGACGGTCAGACAGCAGACCCTGACCGGGGCATCCGAACCCGAGCAGTCCCTGGTCATGGTCACCGCAGCCCCCGGATCGGCCTCCCAGGCCGCACTGAAGCTCCTCGCCCAGGCCACCATGACCGGAGCCGGGGAACTCATGACCGAAGCCGGGGAACTACCGTCGCGGCGAAGCGCCCTCGCGAGCTACGAGCAGGAGGCGGAGCCGGACGGCATCGGCCCGGACCGGCCGGCGGTCAGCTCGTGGCCGGGACCTGGCGCCGCGCGAGGGCGTCGGAGACCCTGACCGTGATCCAGAAGGAGGCCGCGAGGGTGAGCACCAAGGCGGCGCCCGCCGCGAAGATGCTGCCGCTCGAGACGGCCTGCGGGCTGCCTGCCTGAGAGCGGGCGGAACCGGTGAGGAAGGGCATGACGGCCAGCACCGCGACGCCGAGGGCGACCTCGGCCCAGACGACCTTCGGGAAGTGGCGCAGCGTCAGGTGCAGCAGAGAGGCGGAGGAGTCCGCGCGACGGGCCTGGGCGATGCGCGGCATCAGCCAGAACTGGTTCACGCCACCGGCCACGACCATGGCGAGGACCAGCAGGATCTTGATGAGCAGGGCGAACCCGTAACCGGTCGTCCACAGTTGACCGAGACCGCCGACGTGCTTCCAGCTCATCCACAGGCCCGAGGTGAGCACCGCGCCGACGCAGACCATGGCGACCAGGCTGAACCGGCGCCAGAGGTCCGCCCACAGCACACCGGCGTTCCCGCTCAGCCGGCTCCGGGCTCCGGCGAGGACCGAGAGCAGGGCCAGGCCGCCGATCCACACCGTGCCGCTGATGATGTGCAGCTGGCCCAGCAGCGGGTCCAGCACGTGGTCCGTGTCCTTCGGCGCGGTGGCCGGTATCCCCGCGATGAGCGTCACCGCGAGCGACAGCGGCAGGGCGGTCAGCGCGAGGGCGTTCAGGTGGCGTCGCACCCGGGGGACGAACAGGGCGATCAGGACGGCGGACGCCACCACGAGCACCACGTTCTGCACCAGGTAGAGCGTGCCCTGCGCCACCCACGCGCCCTTCCCCGCCGGTGCGCGCAGGAGGTCCCAGATCCGCCCCGGCGCCATCGCGTCACCGAACGGCATCCCCTTGCCGGCCCTGGCCACCCGGCCGGCCAGCTGGAAGTAGCCGGCGACCAGCAGGACGACTCCGGCCCAGGCCAGGTAGAGCGACGTTCTTCGACGCAGAACCTCGGTGTCGCCGGGTTCGTTCTCCGGTGCGCGAAGCACGGGGCGGATGGTCGCCACGTACGTCGTCGTGGCACCGATGGCCCCGCACAGGCCGAGGAAATAGCCCGATTTGGTGAGGACTCGATAGAGGGGAGGCGTGGTGTATCCGGCCGAGGCGGCCAGGTGAACGAGGGTCATGAAAGGGAAGGCTAACCTAACTTTTAGGGGCTCTGTCTACACCGCCTACGTTGATCGTTCAACTGTTATCGACCGGAGATCTCGAGGCCGACCGCGAGCACCGAGGCACGTGGGTCGGTAGCCGCAGCCACCGCGCCCTCGTCGCCTGGGCCCTCCTCGGGCCCGAAGTCGTACCCTGCGCTACGAACCCGACTCCCCCAGGTTCGCTCTTGGTTCGATCGTCTGAGGTGGACACCATGCAACCGCTCCTCCCCCGGCTTCCGGCCCCCTTCTGGACCGTTCCGTACGCGGGTGCCCGCTTCCCGGGATCGGCGGCCGTCACCCGGGAGCCCGGCCTCGCCGCGGGCGCCAACTGCCAGCTGTTCGCCTACGCGGTACTCCGGCACTTCGGCCTGACCCCGCCCGCACTGCGCTCCAGCGACCTCTGGGACGACACGGACACCACCGTGCGCGCCCAGGTCCTCAAGCCGCTCGACCTGCTCCTCTTCAACGGGACCGACGATCCCTACGGCGCCCACGTCGGCGTCTGGACGGACGACGACGCGGTCCTGCACCTCTGCGCGGAGGTCGGCCGTCCGGCCGTCTGGAGCCTGGCCGACTTTGCGGCACGGGAGCGCTACCGAGTCTTCATCGGAGCCAAGTCGGTCACTTCCCCGTACCGCGATGGAGGGAGTTCGGCGGTTCACGGGAAGGTGTGACGCCACTTGTTGTTCGGGGTGGTGACCGGGGGCCGGGGAGAGACACGCCGGCAATCGTCGTCGAGTCGGCAAGACGCCGTCACCAAGCCGTGAAGGTTCTACGGGAGGGTTGTCCTCAGCCAAGCGCGCTGTCGCGCTTCTCATCGGGGGGAACACCACATGAGCACCGTTCGCAGAGCCGCCGTCGTCCTCGTCGCCGTATCCGCGCTGGCCCTGACCGCCTGCGGGCCCAGCGACGACGACGCGGCGGGCGGGGGAACCACCGCGAGCCCGAGCAAGGCCGCGAGCCCGACGAAGCCCGCGACGCCGTCCAAGACGGCGAAGCCCGTTGCGTCCCCGAGCAAGAGCCCGTCCGGCGGCGGCTCGTCGTCCGACCCCGACTACGACGTCTTCCCGTGCAGCACGTACGACCTGAAGTTCACCGCGAGCCTGGCGGAGCCCACGACCAGCAGCTACCTGCTGAAGATCACCAACAAGGGCACCAAGGCCTGCAAGGCGCTCGGTCATCCGAGCGTGACCTTCGGCGATCTGGACGGGCAGGCCACGCAGCGGGGCACGGCCCCCGCCATAGAGAAGGCGATCCGGCTCGAGCCGGGCAAGTCCGCCTACGCCGGGCTCATGGGCGGCGCAGACGACGGCAAGGGCAAGACCGTCAACTCGATCGCGATGACCATGGACACCGAGTCGGATCTGACGCAGACGCCGCTCAAGGCAACGACTCCCAAGCTGTACGTCTCGCCCGGCAAGAACTCCGTGACCGCGTGGATGGACAACGCGGAGGACGCGCTCAGCCTGTAGGCGCGCCGCGCTCAGGGAAGTCCGCGCTGCGGTGGGCGGCACACCATCGGGGCGCCCACCAACACGCGGCCGGAGCCCCCCAGATGGGGCTCCGGCCGCCGACCTGCGCACTGACCGGTCCCGGCCAGATGTGGCAGGAACGGATTGGGTGTGCGTCACTCATCGCGTTCGGGACGAGGGGCGGCGACGGCGAGGAGCGGCGCTGGCGAGGTCCGGCATGTGGTTCAGAGCGCCTGGAGCTGGGTGAGCAGGAGCAGCGTGTCGGTGTTGACCCAGTACTCCACGAACCTGCCGTCCTGCATGCGGAGGGTGTCGGTGCCGGTGAAGGTGACCACGGTCCCGGGCTTGGCCTTGGCGCCGGGGAAGCCGCCGGCGTAGGTGCCGGTCGCCTTCCAGCGCACGGAGCCGTAGCGGCCGTCGACCAGCGGGCTGACCTCCGCGGTGAAGCGCAGATCCGAGAACGCCGCGCGCGTCTGCGTGATCCAGTTCACCAGGCCGTCGACACCTCGGATGGAACTGCCGTCACCGCCGTCGAGCAGCGCGGCGTGCACCCGGAGGCGGGGCGAGATGATGCGCGGCGCCTGTGCGAAGTCGCCGTTCCAGAGCCGGATCCATGCGTCGAACATCGCCTTCGGCCTGTTCGGGAACCACGATGGTCCTGAGCGGTTACGGTCCGCTCGGCCGTGGTGGTGGGCGAGCTGTCCGCGGCGGCGGGCGTGGCGGTCAACGCCAGCGCGGCGACCGCGGCGGGCAGGAGCAGCCGCGCCCGGCGGAAGTTGGTGGTGGAGGCGGGCGTGCGGGTCCGGGTGGTGGTCATGGCGGTTCCTCGCGTTCTCTTGACGGCCGCAAGGGCGGCGTGCGGTCAGCGGCGGTGGACGGGACGCGTCAGGGGTTCAGGACGATCTTTCCGGCGACGGTGCCGGACTCGGCCAGCCGCATCGCGTCGGCGGCGCGGGCGAGCGGCAGTTGGGCGGCGATCTGGGCGCTGATGTCGCCGCGCTGCAGGGCCGCGAAGACCTGAGTGAGGTCGGCGCGCAGCCGGGCCCGGAACCGGTTCTTGGACAGGGCCCGCCCGGCCCAGACGTTGAAGAAGTAGGCGCGGCGGCGGTTGGGCAGCGCGTTCCACAGCCACACCCGGCCGAGCAGCTTGAGCACGGGCCACTGCTTGGATCCCTCGTCGTCCCGGGTGGAGGCGCTGCCGTAGGCGACGAGCGTGCCGCCGGGTGCGAGGAGGTGCCAGGAGTCGATCACGCTGCGGCCGCCGACGTGGTCGAAGACGGCGTCGACCCCGCCGGGGGCGAGCGCGCGGACCCGGGTGGCGACGTCCTGGTCGCGGTAGTCGATGGGGGTGACGCCACGTTCCCGCAGGGCGTCATGGTGGCGCGCGGAGGCCGTACCGATCACCTTCACGCCTGCGGCGAGGGCGAGTTGGACCAGGACCGAGCCGACGCCGCCGTTGGCGCCGTGCACCAGGATGGTCTGTCCCGAGCGGATGCGTGCCATGCGGTGCAGCATCTGCCAGGCGGTGATGCCGTTGACGACCACGGTCTCCGCCTGCGCAGCGTCGACGCCGTCGGGCACCGGTACCGCGTCCGCCGCGTCGACGAGCACGTGGCTGGCCCAGCCGCCGACCTTGACCAGCGCGGCCACCCGGGTGCCGGTCAGGCCCGGCTCGACGCCTTCGCCGCTCTCGAGGACGGTGCCGACCAGGTCGTAGCCGGGCACGAACGGGAAGGGGGGCTGGTCGTAGTACCGGCCGCGGCGCATCTGCTGCTCGGCGAACGAGACCCCGGTGGCCTCCATGCGGATCAGGACCTGGCCCGGGCCCACGTTGGGGACCGCTCCGTGCCGGATCTGCAGCCCTTCCGGCTCCACCTTGCCCGGCAGCACCACTTCGACGAGTCCCTGAGCGTTCATGACGTCCTCCACTGCGCTTCGCTTTGGTTACTTGGCTTCGCGTTCGTTATAAGTTGTAACGCAGAACGGAAGCGAACGTCAAGAGCTCTCGTGATAGGTTCTAACTAAATCTTGAATATGTAATCTCGACAGTGCGGAACGGTGGCAGGCATGACGGAAACGAGCACGACGACCCCGCGCGAGCGCTACCGCGCCCAGGTGCGTGCGGACATCAAGAGACACGCGTGGGAGCAGATCGCCACGTCAGGCGCGACCGCGCTCTCCCTCAACGCGATCTCCAAACAGATGGGCATGAGCGGACCCGCGCTCTACCGGTACTTCGCCGGCCGCGACGAGCTGATCACCGCGCTCATCCAGGACGCCTACCAGAGCCTCGCCGACACCCTCCGCACGGCCGCCCGGCCAGGGCCCGACGCGGCCACGCTGGCGCAGGCCCTCCGCGGCTGGGCGCTGGACGACCCCCACCGGTACTTCCTCATCTACGGCACACCCGTGCCGGGCTACCACGCGCCGGACGACATCACCGCGATCGCGGCCGAGACGATGACGACCGTGCTCGACGCCGTCAACGCGCTGCCCGTGAAGGGGCCCGCGACCCCCTTCGACGCTCACCTCGAAGAGCACCGGCAATGGGCCGCCGGCCACCCGGCTCCCGCCGCCGCCCTCCACCGGGGCCTGAGGTTCTGGACCCGGCTGCACGGCGTCCTGTCCCTCGAACTCGCCGGCCACTTCACCGGCATGGGATTCGACCCCGCGCTGCTCTACGCCGCCGAACTGGACGACCTGCTGAACCGCTGAGCGCTGCCCTGCACAACTCAGTCGGACGCGGTGATCCGTACCCGGTCGCTGTCGTCGTCGGAGAGGAACGACGCCAGCGCCTGCCCCTGCTCGGCGACGGCGGTCCGGTCCGCTCGGGCGAAGCGGTCCAGCGGGGTGACGGTCACGGTGCCGGCCTCGACGCTCCAGGTAGCGGCGACCCGGCCGTCCACCAGGACCACGCGAGCACCGGCGACCGACAAGCCGCGATGAGCGTCATCGATGATCCGTCCGCGGTCGTGGTATCCGAGGATCACGTTGTCGAACGCCGGCAGGAACCGCACCGGGGCAGGCGTGCCGGGATCGGGGCGCGGCGCATCGGGAAGGTCCAGCAGCTCCCGGCCTCGCTCGTCCCGGAAGGTGACCAGCTCCTCGCGCAGCGCGGTGACGGCGGCCGGCAGCCCCGAGAGGCCGCACCAGGCGCGCAGGTCCGCCGAGGCGGCGGGGCCGAACGCGGCCAGATAGCGCCGTACCACGGCCTGGCCCACCGGATCGGCGCCGTCCGGGGACAGCGGGTCGATCTCGCGGCCCAGCCAGGACGAGAGCGGCACGTTGCGCACGCCCGCCCTCGTCCGCCACAGCCCCCGCGGCGGCAACTGCACCATCGGGACGAGGGCGGCGATCAGCATCTCCCCCAGCGGCCGCGGCCCGGGCGCCGGCCACCGCTCGGCGAGCGCCCGCGCCAGCTCGGTCATCGAGCGCGGCTCGCCGTCCGCCATGACCGCCCGGCCTGCCGCGGCGAGCTCCTCGAGGTCCACCCCGTCGAGCTCGCGCCGGTAGGTCCCGAGCACCCGTTGGCGCAGCATGGCATCGTGCCGGGCCCGCCACGCCAGTGCGTCGTCGGCGGTGACGAGGTGGACGGTGCGGCGCATCAGATGTGTCCGCACCACACTCCGGCCGGTCAGCAGGTCCGAGAGCACCGCCGGGTCGAACGCCCGCA
The DNA here is from genome assembly GCF_023701745.1 of Streptomyces sp. RKAG293. Lineage (NCBI taxonomy): Bacteria > Bacillati > Actinomycetota > Actinomycetes > Kitasatosporales > Streptomycetaceae > Streptomyces > Streptomyces sp. RKAG293. The sequence goes on from NZ_JAJOZB010000001.1 coordinate 678,067, forward strand.
CCCGCGACCAGAGCCCGACGAACGGCTCCTGCGGTTCCTGCGCCTGCAGACCGCCGAGGTGCGCGACGGCGTCGAGAACCGGTACGTCGGCCCGCTCGAGCAGCAGCTGCCGGGCGAGCGTCGCGCGATTGAGCGCCCGGTTGTCGAGAACGGTCATCGGGGTCTTGCCGCCTTTCGCACGTCGGCCGGACGCCTTCGGCCTGGGGCAACAATCCCAGGAGAAGCGGACAGGCTGTGGCCGCTTCCCACGTCGACATCCCCAGACGGCCCTCCCGGCCACGGGCCCGGACAACGGGACAGGCCGGCCCCGCGCTCTTGGCGCCGGGCCGGCCTGTCCGGTGGTGCGTTTCCCTCGCTGGGCCGGGCCGTCGGTTCGACGGCCCGCCGCTCGACGGGGTCGGCTAGTCGGTGCCGAACTCCATCGCGGCGCGGTCCAGCATCTCGTCGTCGTCGGAGACCTCGCCGCGGGAGGCGATGGCCTCGGCGCCGCCCTCCGGCATGCTGCCGATCAGCCCGGTCGCGGCCGCCTGGGCTGCGCCGATGGCGGGGTTCGCGGTACCGATCAGACCGAGCGCGGCGTACTGCTCCAGCTTGGCGCGCGAGTCGGCGATGTCGAGGTTGCGCATGGTGAGCTGGCCGATCCGGTCCACGGGACCGAACGCCGAGTCCTCGGTGCGTTCCATGGAGAGCTTGTCGGGGTGGTAGCTGAACGCCGGGCCCGTGGTGTTGAGGATCGAGTAGTCCTCACCGCGCCGCAGCCGCAGCGTCACCTCACCGGTGACGGCCGTGCCGACCCAGCGCTGCAGGGACTCGCGCACCATCAGCGCCTGCGGGTCCAGCCAGCGGCCCTCGTACATCAGCCGGCCGAGGCGCCGCCCCTCGTTGTGGTATTGCGCGACGGTGTCCTCGTTGTGGATCGCGTTGACGAGGCGCTCGTACGCCGCGTGCAGCAGCGCCATGCCGGGCGCCTCGTAGATGCCGCGGCTCTTGGCCTCGATGATCCGGTTCTCGATCTGGTCCGACATGCCCATGCCGTGCCGGCCGCCGATGGCGTTCGCCTCCATGACCAGGTCGACGGGGGAGGTGAACTCCTTGCCGTTGACCGTCACCGGCCGGCCCTGGTCGAAGCCGATCGTCACGTCCTCGGTGGCGATCTCGACCGTCGGGTCCCAGAACCGCACGCCCATGATCGGCTCCACGGTCTCCACGCCGGTGTCCAGGTGCTCCAGCGTCTTGGCCTCGTGCGTGGCACCCCAGATGTTGGCGTCGGTGGAGTACGCCTTCTCCGTGCTGTCGCGGTAGGGCAGGTCGTGGGCGACGAGCCACTCCGACATCTCCTTGCGGCCGCCGAGCTCGGTCACGAAGTCCGCGTCCAGCCACGGCTTGTAGATCCGCAGGTGCGGGTTGGCGAGCAGGCCGTAGCGGTAGAACCGCTCGATGTCGTTGCCCTTGAAGGTCGAGCCGTCGCCCCAGATCTGCACGTTGTCATCGAGCATCGCCCGCACCAGGAGCGTGCCCGTGACGGCGCGGCCCAGCGGCGTGGTGTTGAAGTAGGCACGCCCGCCCGAGCGGATGTGGAACGCCCCGCAGGTGAGCGCGGCCAGGCCCTCCTCGACCAGCGCGGCGCGGCAGTCGACCAGGCGCGCGATCTCAGCACCGTAGGTCTTCGCGCGGCCGGGCACCGAGGCGATGTCCGGCTCGTCGTACTGACCGATGTCGGCGGTGTAGGTGCAGGGGACGGCGCCCCTGTCGCGCATCCACGCGACCGCGACCGAGGTATCGAGGCCGCCCGAGAAGGCGATGCCGACGCGCTCGCCGGCGGGGAGGGAGGTGAGGACCTTAGACATAGGAAGATTATGCATTATCGCGCATGGTCATGCAAGAAGGGTTCGCATCCCCCGGTCGGGTCATGCCGCCCGCCGTCACCGTCCCGGCGGCATCACCAGGAGAACCAGCCCGGCGTCGCGTCGTAGACCTGGGGCGTGTAGTCGCATCCGACCTCCGTGAACCCCTGGGCCGCGATCTCCGCCGCCCGGCTCTCCCCATGAGCGTCCACACCGTCTGCCGCCATCAGCAGCGCAACGACGGCGGCCATGCAGCAGAGCGGGAGAACGGCGTTGCGGGGCTTGCTCCACCACACGACGATCCCGCCGACGACCGAGGCGATGACCGCGGCCAGCACCAGAGCGAGGGCGGTGAACGTCAGGTGGTCAACGGCCTCCGAGGCGTGGCAGAAGAGGTATTCGCGACCGCTGCGGGGAGCGTCGAACCGTTCGTAGAACGCACCGGCACTCAGCAGCAGCCCAACGGCGACCACAGGCCCGGCCCACAGAGCCGGGCCCGCCCCGGCCTTCGTACCAACGGCTTCCACGGTCCCCCCAATGTGCGTCCGTCCCGCCGACCTCACCGTGCACAGTAGCGCTCGGGCCATGGAGCGGCTTCGGCTGGTCGGCGCCCCTTTCGCAACGGGACGCGGAGCACGTGCCCGACCTGCGCCGGCGCTCGCCGGGCGCGACCGGGGAGGGAACCGCACAATGGGTAATTGAGCCGAGGAGTGATCATGGTTGATTCCGGTGCCACGAACGGCGGCAGAAGCAAGAACCTCGTCCTCACCGCGATGATTTTCGCTGTGGCGATGACGTTCATCGACCAGACCATCGTGTCCATCGCCGTGCCCGAGATCCAGAGCGAACTGGGGCTGACCAGCACCGGGGTGCAATGGGCCGTCAACGCCTATCTGCTCTCCCTCGCCGCGCTGTTCGCCTTCGGCGGCCGGCTGGCGGACACTGTGGGCCACCGCAAGATGGTCGTGCTCGGCGTGATCATCTTCGCCGGTGCGTCAGCCATGTGCGGGCTCACCCCGAAGGGCGGGGCGGCCCAGGCGTGGATCGTCGTCTTCCGCGCCCTGCAGGGCGCGGGCGGAGCGATCATGTTCCCCGCCGCGCTCGCGATCGTCGTACAGACGTTCCCCCTGCGCGAGCGCGGGCGTGCGCTCGCGTTGTTCTTCGGGATCGCCGGCGGGCTGACGGCCATCGGGCCGATCCTGGGCGGATATCTGACCGAATGGACCTGGCGGGCGATCTTCTGGGTCAACATTCCGGTGGCGCTGATCGCCCTGCTGCTGATCCTGTGGTCCCGCCCGCAGACCGAACACCGCCCGGCGCCGATGGACTACCGCGGGCTGGTGCTCATCGCGAGCGGTGTGGCCCTGAGCGTGTTCGGCTTCCAGCAGGCGCCGATCTGGGGCTGGGGCAATCCCGGCATCTGGCTGTGCATCGCCGGTGGCGCCGCGCTGCTGGTGATCTTCGTCCAGGTGGAGCGGGTGACGGAATCGCCGCTGATGCAGGTGCGGATCTTCCGCATCCGGGCGTTCCTGGTGGAGAACCTCGTTCTGGGCATCTCGATGCTGGTGTTCGTTCCGGTGTTCTTCTTCGCCAGTGAGTACGCCCAGATCTCACTGGGAGAGTCGTCGCAGCAGACGGGTCTGTACCTGCTCTACTTCTTCCTCGGTTTCGCGGTCGCCGCGCAGCTCGGCGGACGCATGCTGGACCGGGGCGGCGCGAAGCGCCCGGTGGTCCTGGGGTGTGTGCTGGCCGCCGTCGGGTTCTACTGGTGGGCCGGAAAGGTCGTCGATCTGCACTTCGGCTCGCAGGTGTGGAGCGTGGTGCTGGCGGGCGCCGGCATGGGGTTCATGCTCGGCCCGGCCAGCACGGACGCGGTGAACCGTGCCTCACGCCTGTCGTACGGCGAGGCGACCGGCATCACCCAGACCGTGCGGAACTACGCCGCCAGCCTGGGTCTCGCCATCCTCGGCACCACCCAGGTCTCCCAGTTCCGCTCACGGATCACGTCCTCCCTCGTCGCACAGGGCACACCGCACGACCAGGCGACGGCACTCGCCACGAAGTACTCGCAGTCCCAGGGCCCTGGCACCGGAACCATCCCGGCCTTCATCCGCCTGGACTTCGCCTACGCCATCCGCACGGTCCTCTACTGCATGTCCGGGATCATGGCCGTCGCTGCGGTCGTCGCGATCCTGGGGCTGCAGCGCGGCCTCCAGCACGACCCGGACGAGGATGTGGCGGCCACGGAGTCCTCGACGACCCCACTGTCCTGACGAACTGCGCGGGCGCGTATCCGGGATCTCCCGTATCGACGAGGTAATGCTAGCAATCCATCGCCATAGCTTGCTAGCATGCTCATGTGGGAGACGAGGATGTGAAGCAGTTCAACGTGTACCTGCCCATCGGGTTGATCAAGCAGGTCAAGCACCGCGCCATCGAGTCGGAGCTGTCGCTGTCGGCGCTGGTCGCCGAGGCGCTGCGCGCCTACCTCGATGGCACACACCCGGAGCAAGAGCGACCGTCCGACAAGGAGAGCTGACATGACGACCGAAGGCATCGAGGCCGTGTTCATCGAGACCCACAACTGGGGCAGGTCGGCGAAGTTCTTCCAGGGACTGGGCTACGAGCTGGACTTCGAGACGGATCACAACTCCGGCCAGCTGCGCAACGGCGACGGCCCCTACCTGTTCATCGCCGAGGTCCCGCAGGACAAGGAGCCCGAGGTGCGGCTCGTGCTGAAGGTGCCCGACGCGGATGCGTTCCACCCCGCCCCCGGCGTCGAGGTGGTCACCCCGTTCGAGGACACGCACTTCGGGACCAGGGAGATGACCGTCCGCGACCCCGACGGGCGCCTGTGGAGCCTCCAGGCCCCGGCGCAGCGGTGAGCACGGGACACGGAGCGGGAGTGCGTCATGGCTGACGAGGAGACGGCGGCGCCGGACAACACGGCGGTACGGGTGGCCTTGTGGCGTGCGCTGCACGTCCAGGTCGATCCGCCGCCCCATGTGCTGGAGGACGAGATCGGCTTGCGGTTGGCCGCCCCCGGAGACGAGTGGCGCCGCCGCGGGGACATGGACGCCGGCGCGACCGGTTGGTTCCGGGCGTCGATCGTGGCCCGGGCCCGCTTCATCGAGGATCTGGTCGTCGAGCAGGCCGGTAAGGGCGTCGGCCAGTACATCGTCCTGGGGGCCGGCCTGGACACCTTCGCCCAGCGCAGGCCGGAGATCGCCTCCCGCTTGCGGGTGTTCGAGGTCGACCGGCCCGGACCCCAGGCCTGGAAGCGCCGGCGGCTGACCGAGCTCGGCTTCGGCGTCCCGGACTGGCTGCGACTCGTGCCGGTCGACTTCGAGGCGGGCGGGTCGTGGTGGGAGCAACTGACGGCGGCCGGATTCGACGCCGACCAGCCGGCCGTCGTGGCCTCCACCGGTGTCGCCCTGTACCTGACCAAGGAGGCGAACGCGGCCACGCTGCGCCGGCTCGCCTCGCTGGCCCCCGGCTCCACGCTGGCCATGACGTTCCAGCTGCCGCCGGAGCTCCTCGCCGAGGAGAACCGCCCCGGACTCCAGGTTGCGGAGAAGGGGGCCAGAGCGGCCGGGACGCCGTTCGTCAGTTTCTACGCGCCGCAGGAAATGCTGGCGCTGGCGCAGGAGTCCGGCTTCGCCGAAGCCCGGCACGTGTCGGCGTCCCAGCTCAACGAGCGGTACTTCGCGGGCCGGGAGGACGGCCTGCACACGTCGAGCGGGGAGGAGCTGTTGGTGGCGACCACCTGACGTATCCATGCCGGTGCACTCAGGCGGTCCGGGCCGCGACCCGGCCGGTCTTCACCGCCTGCACCAGGGCCTGGTGGTCACGTTCGTTCTGGTCGGCGTAGCTCTCGGCGAACCGGGCCAGTGCCTTGTCGAAGGCGTCGCCGGAGCCCAGATAGGCGGCGATCCCGACCCGGTCCCCGGACCGGGCGTGCGCCCGGGCCAGGGTCGCCCCGCACAGCTGACCGAACATCCCCAGCCCTTCGGGCAGCATGACGCCGGGTTCGATGACGCCCTTCCAGTCGCGCAGCTGGCGGAGGTAGAAGTCGCGGGTCCGGCCGTCGATACCACGGGCGCGCTCCCAGCCCTCGTCGAAGTCGTTGATGTCGAACATCAGCCGCCGCTCCGGCGAGGCCAGGAGCCGAAAGTTCAGCAGGTGCGCGTCTCCGCACAGCTGGGCCCTGATCCCGCTGTCCGCCGTGGTCGCGAGGTCGGCGGCCATGATGCCGGCGGCGCCGCGGTAGAAACGGAACGGAGACTCGGTCATGCGCCCGTAGCGGATCGGCACCAGCTCCGGCACCCGGACCGCCGACTGCTGCTGGAGCAGCTCGACAGGGTCCTGACGACCCCGCGCGGACTCGTACTCCCCCTGACCGGCGCGTGGCGCGACGGCGCGCGCGGCCTTGCCCGCAGCGGCGCGCTCCTGCGGCGTCCGGTGCTCGGACGCGCCGGAGATGGCGACTCCGGTCATCGGAAGGGTCCCGGTCATGGGAAGAGACCTCCTGCCCGGCGCGAGCCTGTCGGTGGAGCCCCCGGAGCCGTGACGTGGCGGGATGGGCCTGGGCGCCCTCTCGGGAGGACGATGCGCCTCACCTGCCAAGTCAACGCCCGGTGCGCCACCTCGGCCACCGCAGGCAGCCGGAGGAGCGAGGGGGAAGCCGATGGAAGCCGATGGAAGGCGTCACCTCGCGCCGTAGGCTCCCCCACCGCACAGTGCCCCGGGCGGCCAGGGCGATCCCATGCGGCAAACCGAGGGCCACTGATAATGGATGCATGGGTGTCCGGCGCTGGTCGGGGAACCGCCTGCTGGAGGAGCCATGGAGCCGCTGGCTGGTGGCGATTCCACTCGCGCTGATCGTCGTGATCACCGTGGTGGACCTCCAGGCCCCGACCGATGTCCATCTGGGCCCGCTGCTGGTGATCGCGCCCGCCCTCACCGCCTCCCTCGCCGGGGCCCGCCTCACCGCGGTGGCCGGGGTCCTCGCGGTGGCCGCTCAGATACTCATCGCCGTGTTCCACGGCGGACTGACCACGACCAACCACATCGCCCAGCTCATCGCCCTGACGTTTCTCTCCACCCTGGTGGTCTTCCTGCGCCACATTCGCGAGCGGCAGGAACGTGCGCTGGTCCAGGCGCGCTCGGTGGCGGAGACGGCGCAGCGGGTTCTCCTGCGGCCCCCGCCACGCCGGGTCGGGCCCCTGCGGATCGCATGGCTGTATCTGTCGGCCGAGGAGGAGACGGACATCGGGGGCGACCTGTTCGCGGTCGCCCGTGCCGGACATGCCGCGACCCGGGTGGTGATCGGCGATGTCCGGGGCAGCGGCCTGGCCGCCATCGGTGAGGCGTCACTGGTGCTGGGTGCCTTCCGTGAGGGGGCCCATCGCTACGACACCCTCCCCGAGCTGGTGGCCGTCCTCGAGGACAGCGTGTACCGCAACGTGGACGACGTCGCGGACACCGAGCACGATCCCGGCGAGCACTTCATCACCTGCCTGGTCCTGGAGATCCCCGACGAGGGACCGCTCGGCGAGATGATCAACTGCGGGCATCCCCCACCGCTGCTGGTGCGCGACGGGCAGGTCACCGCGATGTACGCCAAGCACTCGGTGCCCCCGCTGGGCATGTGTGAACCGCCGATCCCGCTCCACCCCACCGACTCCTGGACCTTCGAAGCCGGCGACATCCTCATCCTGTACACCGACGGGGTGATCGAGGCCCGCTCACCGGCCGGAGCGTTCTATCCGCTCGCCGAACGCGTCGCCTCCTTCCCCGCCGGCAGCCCCGATGCGCTGCTGGACCGCATCCACCGCGATCTGCTCAGCCACGTCGGCGGGATCCCCCTCGACGACGCGGCCATCCTGGTCATCGAGCACGCCGCGTCCCACCACCCCCACTTCGCACCCAGAAGCGTCAACGGCTTCCCCCGGTCGCATCCCAGCGCGACACGTCGGCCCCAGCCCCAGCCTCCGGTCAGCTAGGCCGAGTTCGTTCCTTCGCCGGCACAGCGGGGACGTGGCCGGAACGGAGCAGGATGACGGCCGAGACGCGTCGGGAGCACCAACACTTTACCTGCCCCTGATGGCATGCTCTGGTCACATCTGCCAAGATTCCCGCAGCTGTCGTCCCGACCCCAGGGGTGACGGCAGATCTCCCATCTCAGCGATCGTGCAAGCTCTGCGCACAGCCCGCGGCTTCCCTCCGGCGCACCCAAGCCGGCCGGGCGGCCACCGAGCAGGCCGGAATCCCGGCCGCCTCAAAGGAGTTTCGTGTGAGACCGTCCCCCCACAAGGCCCTCACCGCGACCGCGTTCGCAGTCGCCGCGTTGGCCGCCGCTTCGTTCCCCGCCACGCCGGCGGCCGCCGCGCCGCCCACGGCTCGGCCCGCCGCCGCCTGCACTCCGGCCCAGGTGGTCACCAACGGTGGCTTCGAAAGCGGTACTTCGCCCTGGACCCAGTCGTCGACCAGCGTGATCACCAACCGCGCCGGCGAGACCGCCCACGGCGGCACCCACTTCGGCTGGCTGAACGGTGTCGGCAGTACCCACACCGACACGCTCTCCCAGAGCGTCACGATCCCGGCCGGATGCAGCACCGCCACCCTCACCTTCTGGCTGCACATCGACACCGCCGAGACGACCTCGTCCACCAAGTACGACAAGCTGACGGCGAAGATCGGCAGCACGACGCTCGCGACCTACTCGAACCTCGACAAGAACACCGGCTACGCGCAGAAGTCGTTCGACGTCTCGGCGTTCGTGGGCCAGACCGTGAACGTCGCCTTCACCGGCACGGAGGACTCCAGCCTCCAGACGAGCTTCGTCGTCGACGACGTCGCCCTCGACACCTCCGGCGGCACGACCCCGCCCGCGGACTCCACCCGCACTCCGGCCTCGCCCTCGTACACCGTCAGCCTGAGCAGCAACACGAGCGGCACCGTCTGGACCGGTCACGAGAGCGCGACCTTCACCAACGCCTCCTCCACGCCGTTGAGCGAGGTGTACCTGAGGCTGTGGGACAACTACCACGGCACCTGCTCCGCCATGCCGATCACCGTCAGCAACGTCACCGGTGGCACTGCCGGCGCGCTCTCGGTGGCCTGCACGGCCCTCAAGATCGACCTGCCGGTGCCCCTGACCCAGGGTCAGACCGGCACGATCGGCTTCGATCTGGGCATCACCGTGCCCAGCGGCGCCGACCGCTTCGGGCACGACGGTGCCTTCAACATGATCGGCAACGCCCTGCCCGTACTCGCGGTCAAGGACGGGGCCGGCTGGCACCTGGACCCGTACACCAACAACGGGGAGTCGTTCTACTCGCTGGCCTCGGACTTCAAGGTGACCCTGGACCACCCGAGCACCTTGCTGGCACCGGCCACCGGCGCCTCGGTCGACACCCCCGGTTCGAGCGGACGCACGATCACCACGGCCACCGCGTCCAAGGTCCGTGACTTCGCCTGGGCGGCCGGCCCGTTCAGCAAGATCTCCGGCACCTCCGCCGCCGGCACCCCGATCAACATCTACTCCGTCTCGGGCATCAGCTCCGCCAACGCACAGTCGATGCTCACCACCGCGAAGAACGCGGTGGACGCCCACGCGGGCCGGTTCGGCGCCTACCCGTACGGCGAACTGGACGCGGTGATCGACAACAACTTCTGGTTCGGCGGGATGGAGTACCCCGGGTTCGTCCTCGACCTGGTCAGCACCACCGCGCTCACCCACGAGATCGGCCACCAGTGGTTCTACGGCATCGTCGGCGACGACGAGTACACCAGCCCCTGGCTCGATGAGGCGTTCACCGACTACGCCACCGACCTGGCACAGAACCTGACCGGCACGAACTGCTGGAACAGTGTCTCCTGGGCCTCGGCGGCGGAGAAGATCACCAACTCGATGGCCTACTGGGACGCCCATTCGTCCCGGTACTCCACCGTCGTCTACGGCTACGGCAAGTGCGCCCTGCACGACCTACGGCGCACCCTCGGCGACAGCGTCATGGCCAAGGTCCTCAAGGACTACGCCACGTCGCACTGGTACGGCGTCTCGACCACGGCAGAGTTCAAGGCGGCCGCCCAGGCGGCCACGACCACGGACCTGACCTCGTTCTGGACCCTGCACCGCATCGACAGCTGACCTGACATCGGTTCGCCGTGGCGGGCGCCACCCAGGCGCCCGCCACGGCGAACCGGCCACCGTCCCGGTGGGACGCTCCGTGACCGGTTTCCGGCCGGACCGCGGCCGGCCTGGCTCAGCGAGCGGGACCTCGACGTGTACGCCGGGGAATTCGAGCGGACCGGCCTGACGGGAGCGCTCAACCGCTACCGGAACATGGACCGGGGCTGGGCGGACCTCGCCTCCTTCGACGGCGCGCCCATCACCCAGCCGTCGCTGTTCGCCGGAGGCGGCCTGGACGCCTCCACCACCTGGATGACCGAGGCGATCACGGCGTACCCCGCCACGTTGCCCGGCCTGCTCTCCTCGCACATCCTCGAAGACGGCGGCCACTGGATCCAGCAGGAGCGCCCCGCCGAGATCAGCCGGCTCCTGACCGAATGGCTGGCCGCGCTCCCCGCCCTCCCCGCCTGAAGCCCCCGAGGCGTGGCGGGACCGGCCGACCGCACCGATCAGGAATCGAGAAGCGCCGGTCGACGAGGCCACCTAGTGTGACGGTCAAGGGCGCATCCGGGGCCTTCCCGCTCGTCCTCGTACCCGACACACCCCGGGTCCCCGTGACCCACGGCTTCAGGAGCGACCATGACCGACTCTTCCACCCAGGGAATCAAGACCGTCCTGCACCCCGTGTCCGACCTGGCGAAGGCCAAGGCGGTCTACGCCGCCCTGCTCGGCGTGGAACCGACCTCCGACGCGCCCTACTACGTCGGCTTCGATGCGGCGGGCCAGCACATCGGGCTGGTGCCGAACGGCGGGCCGCAGGGCGCGACCTCACCGGTGTCCTACTGGCACGTGCAGGACATCGAGGCGAAGCTGGCCGAGGTGACCGCCGCGGGTGGCACCGTGAAGGAGGCGGCGCACGACGTCGGTGGCGGCCGCCTGGTGGCCACCTTCACCGACCTCGACGGCAACGTCCTCGGGCTGCTCCAGGACAGCTGAGTTCCCACTCCACGGGCCATGGGGGCGTGGATACTTGGGTACTCGCGCCCCCGGCCGAGCGGGTCGGATCGAGTCAGGCGACAGCGACGGAGACCGCGAAGGCGGCCCGCCTCACAGATGGAGACACGAAGAGCATGGCCAAGAGGACGGACAAGCAGTCGCCTGCTCCGCATGTCGCCGACAGCCACGACCTGATCCGGGTGCACGGCGCACGCGTGAACAACCTCAAGGACGTCAGCATCGAGATCCCGAAGCGCCGGCTGACGGTGTTCACCGGCGTCTCCGGCTCGGGCAAGAGCTCACTGGTGTTCAACACGATCGCCGCGGAGTCGCAGCGGCTGATCAACGAGACCTACAGCGCCTTCGTCCAGGGTTTCATGCCGACGCTGGCACGGCCGGAGGTCGACGTCCTCGACGGACTGACGACCGCGATCATCGTCGACCAGCAGCGGATGGGTGCCGACCCCCGTTCCACGGTCGGCACCGCCACCGACGCCAACGCGATGCTGCGCATCCTCTTCAGCCGGCTCGGGAAGCCGCACATCGGCCCGCCCAGCGCGTACGCCTTCAACGTGCCCTCGGTCCGGGCGAGCGGTGCCATCACCGTCGAGCGCGGCGCGAAGAAGGCCGTGAAGGCGACCTTCAACCGCACGGGCGGCATGTGTACCCGCTGCGAGGGCCGGGGCAGCGTCTCCGACATCGACCTCACCCAGCTCTACGACGACTCCAAGTCGCTCGCCGACGGCGCGTTCACCATCCCCGGCTGGAAGTCCGACAGCTTCTGGACCGTGCGGGTCTATGCCGAGTCGGGACTCCTCGACCCGAACAAGCCGATCCGCAAGTTCACCAAGAAGGAGATGCAGGACTTCCTCTACCGGGAGCCGACCAAGGTGAAGGTCGAGGGCGTCAACCTCACCTACGAGGGTCTGATCCCCAAGATCCAGAAGTCGTTCCTGTCCAAGGACAAGGAAGCGCTGCAGCCGCACATCCGGGCGTTCGTGGAGCGGGCGGTCACCTTCACCACCTGCCCCGAGTGCGACGGCAGCCGGCTGAGCGAGGGGGCCCGGTCGTCGAAGATCAAGCGGATCAGCATCGCCGACGCCTGCGCCATGCAGATCAGCGACCTGGCCGAATGGGTCCGCGGCCTCAAGGAGCCGTCGGTGGCGCCGCTGCTCACCGCGCTGGGGCAGACCCTCGACTCGTTCGTGGAGATCGGCCTCGGCTATCTCGCGCTCGACCGCCCGGCGGGCACGCTGTCGGGCGGTGAGGCGCAGCGCGTCAAGATGATCCGCCACCTCGGCTCCTCGCTCACCGACACCACGTACGTCTTCGACGAGCCCACCGCGGGCCTGCACCCCCATGACATCCAGCGGATGAACGACCTGCTGCTGCGGCTGCGGGACAAGGGCAACACGGTGCTCGTGGTGGAGCACAAGCCGGAGACGATCGTGGTAGCCGACCACGTCGTCGACCTCGGCCCCGGCGCCGGCACGGCCGGCGGCACCGTCTGCTTCGAGGGCACCGTCGAGGAACTGCGCAAGAGCGGCACCATCACCGGCCGGCATTTCGACGACCGGGCCGCCCTCCGGGAGTCGGTGCGCAAGCCCACCGGCACGCTGGAGATCCGCGGCGCGACGGCGAACAACCTGCGCAACGTCGACGTCGACATCCCGCTCGGGGTGCTCGTCGTCGTCACCGGCGTCGCCGGCTCCGGCAAGAGCTCGCTCGTGCACGGGTCGATCCCCGCCGGTGAAGGCGTGGTGTCCGTCGGCCAGGGGGCGATCCGCGGCTCGCGACGCAGCAACCCCGCGACGTACACCGGACTGCTCGACCCGATCCGCTCGGCGTTCGCCAAGGCCAACGGTGTGAAGCCGGCACTGTTCAGCGCCAACTCCGAGGGCGCCTGCCCCGGCTGCAACGGTGCCGGTGTCATCTACACCGACCTGGCGATGATGGCCGGTGTCGCCACCACCTGCGAGGAGTGCGAGGGCAAGCGGTACCAGGCGTCGGTGCTCGAATACCACCTCGGTGGCCGCGACATCAGCGAGGTGCTGGCGATGCCGGTGACCGAGGCCGAGGAGTTCTTCGGCTCCGGCGAGGCGCACACCCCCGCCGCGCACCGGATCCTCACCCGGCTCGCCGACGTCGGGCTGGGCTACCTCAGCCTGGGCCAGCCGCTCACCACGCTGTCCGGCGGCGAGCGGCAGCGGCTCAAGCTGGCCACCCACATGGCGGAGAAGGGCGGCGTCTACGTCCTCGACGAGCCGACCACCGGTCTGCACCTCGCCGACGTGGAGCAGCTGCTCGGCCTGCTCGACCGTCTCGTCGACTCCGGCAAGTCGGTCATCGTCGTCGAGCACCACCAGGCGGTCATGGCGCACGCCGACTGGATCGTCGACCTCGGCCCCGGCGCCGGGCACGACGGCGGCCGGATCGTCTTCGAGGGCACCCCGGCCGAACTCGTCGCCGCCCGCTCCACCCTCACCGGGGAGCACCTCGCGGCGTACACCGGGGCCTGACGGGGGCCCTCGCGGACACGTCGGCTGTGGCACGATCGTTGACGTGACCAGCAGACCCACCGCGGCGCAGCGGCTGCGCGACCTCGCGCTGCTGCGCCGCGTCCGTGACCGGATCGACCGGGAGTACGCGCAGCCGCTGGACGTCCTGGCGCTCGCCCGCGGCGTGAACCTGTCGGCCGGGCACCTCAGCCGCGAGTTCCGGCTCGCCTACGGCGAGTCTCCGTACGCCTATCTGATGACGCGGCGTATCGAGCGGGCGATGGCGTTGCTGCGGCGGGGGGACCTCAGCGTCACCGAGGTCTGTTTCGCGGTCGGCTGTTCATCGCTGGGCACCTTCAGTACGCGGTTCACCGAGTTGGTCGGTGTGCCGCCCAGCACCTACCGGCGCGACGCCGCGCGCGCGACGGCGGGGATGCCGTCGTGCGTGGTGAAGCAGGTGACGAGGCCCATCCGGAATCGAGAAGCGGGCTCCTCGGACCGCGGCTAGCGTGACTGCCATGGACATCACGATTCACTCGAGCTTCCTCCCGCACGACGACCCGGACGCGTCGCTGGCGTTCTATCGCGACCTCCTCGGCTTCGAGGTCCGCAACGACGTCGGGTACAACGGGATGCGCTGGATCACGGTCGGCCCGGTCGGCCAGCCCGGCACGTCCATCGTTCTGCATCCGCCGGCCGCCGACCCGGGCATCACCGACGACGAGCGCCGCACCATCACCGAGATGATGGCCAAGGGCACCTACGCCATCATCACGCTGGCCACCCCCGACCTCGACGCCACCTTCGAGCGGCTGCAGGCCGGCGCCGAGATCATCCAGGAGCCGACCGAGCAGCCCTACGGCGTGCGCGACTGCGCCATCCGGGATCCCGCGGGCAACCTGATCCGCATCAACGAGATCCGCTGAGCCGTCCGGCCGGCGTCCCTTGACGCGGGCCGCCGCAGAAGGCGACATCTCCTACTCGAGCCGCGAGACCTGGTAGTGGCTGATCTGCCAGCCCTCTTCCGAGCGCCGCACCAGTACGCCGAGGTTGACGCTGATGGTGGCCCGGTCGGTGAACGAGAAGTCGACACTCAGGTAGCCGAGGACGAGGTCGTCGGCAGGTCGTCTGGTCTCAAGAATCCGATAGGCCGCCGTCATCCCGATGGGCTGGGAGTCGTAGTAGGCGGCGATGCCCGGCCTTCCGACGCTGTAGGGGTGCAGCCCCTGGAAGATCGCGTCGTCGGTGAACTGGCCGGCGACCTGCTGCGGTTCGTGCTGGTCGACGGCGTCCTTCCACCGGTCGAGGACGCCGCGCAGGATCGCTGCACTGTCAGTGGTGCTGTTCATCAGGGCTCTCCTGCCGAGGGAAGCGGGTCAGTGGCCGGCGCTGACGCCGCCGTCGACATGGAGGATCTCGCCGGTGACGAACGGGGCGTTCTCCAAGTAGATCACCGCGTCGACGATGTCGCCCGGTTCGCCGAGCCGGCCGACCGGCTGCAGCGCGGCGAGGCCCGCGTAGGACTCCTCGGGGTGCATGGAGGTCCTGATGGTGCCCGGCGAGACGGCGTTGGCACGGATGTTGCGCGTGGCGTACTCGATGGCGAGGGACTTGGTGGCGGACTGCAGGCCGCCCTTGGTCAACGAGGCCAGCACGGAGGGGACGTTGGCGTCGGCGTTGTCGACCAGGCTGGTGGTGATGTTGACGATGTGGCCACCGCCCTGGGCGAGCATGCGTTCGACGGCCAACTGGGTGATGCGGAAGAAGCCGGTGAGGTTCACACCGGTCATGGCGGCGTAGTCGCCCTGGGTGTACTCGGTGAAGGGCTTGGCCTTGAAGAGCCCGGCGTTGTTGACGAGGGTGTCGATCCGGCCGAATCGCTCGACGCCGGCGGCGATGACGCGTTCGGCGGTGGCGGGGTCGGCGATGTCGCCCTGGACGGTCAGGATGCCCGCGTCGGTGGAGGGAGCGATGGTGCGCGAGGTGGCGACGACGGCGTAGCCGAGCTTGCGGTAGGCGTCGACGAGTGCGGCGCCGATCCCCTGTGAGGCTCCGGTGATGACGGCGACCTTCTGGTCGTGAGTGCTCATGATGACCTTCTCCGCGATGAGGTGGGTTTTCCGGTCGACCCGAACTAACCGACCGGTCGACTATTTGACCGTAGACGGGTCGGCGCGATGGCGTCAAAGGTCCACGCGGCCCCGGCCAGGACCGGTTCTCTCCCTCCTGATAGGCGCAGCCTTCCAGCGCATGTCAGCGGGGCGATGGCGCCGGCGAAGCCCAGATACACCTAGTGACCTGAGTCAGAGATTCGGTGGCAGTAGGCGGCGACCTTGTCGAGGATCTCGTCAGCGGTCTTCGTCCAAATGAAGGGCCGGGGTTGGTCGTTCCAGTCGGCCAGCCAGGTTCGGACGTCGCGTTCGAGGGCTTGGACGGAGCGGTGGACTCCGCGCTTGAGTTTCTTCTGTGTGAGCTCGGCGAACCACCGCTCGACCAGGTTCAGCCACGACGCACTTGTGGGTGTGAAGTGCAGGTGGAAGCGCGGGTGGGCCAGCAGCCACTTCTTGATCTCGGGTGTTTTGTGGGTCGCGTAGTTGTCGAGGATCAGATGCACCTGGAGCCCGGCCGGGACTTCCTTGTCGAGCTTGGCCAGGAACTTCTTGAACTCGATGGCCCGGTGGCGGCGGTGCAGTGATCCGATCACCTTGCCGGTCGCGACCTCGAGTGCCGCGAAGAGCGTCGTGGTGCCGGCGCGAATGTAGTCGTGGCTGCGGCGTTCTGGAACGCCGGGCATCATCGGCAGCACCGGTTGTGACCGGTCCAGGGCCTGGATCTGCGACTTCTCGTCCACGCAGAGGACCAGGGCCTTCTCCGGCGGATCGAGATAGAGGCCGACGACATCGCGGACCTTGTCGATGAAGAACGGGTCCGTCGAAAGCTTGAAGGTCTGCGAGCGGTGCGGGGCCAGGGCGAACGCCCGCCAGATCCTTGAGACCGTCGACTGCGACATGCCCGTGGCTGCGGCCATGGAACGGGTCGACCAGTGCGTTGCGTTCTTCGGCGTCTCCTCGAGCGTCCTGACGATCACTCGTTCCACATCCGCGTCGGTAATCTTCCGCGGGACACCCGGCCTGGGCTCGTCACACAGGCCGTCCAAGCCGTTCTCCAGGAAGCGCCGCCGCCAGGTGCGGACCGTGTCCGGAGCGATCCGCAGACGACGGGACACCTCCATGATCGAGTGACCGTCCGCGCACTCCAGCACGATCCGCGACCGTTGAGCCAACGCTTGCGCGGTTGTGCGCCGACGCACCCAGCCCTCCAGCACGGCCCGCTGGGGCTCAGTCAGTAACAACGGCGGAATCTTCGGACCCGGACGGCTCATACCGAACTAACGCCAAACCTCCGACTCAGGTCACTAGGGTCTGTCGTCTGGATCTCCGTGGGGGAAGGAGCGGTGTC